>CBFDAB010000018.1:0-25906 GCA_965602745.1 uncultured Campylobacterales bacterium | reverse complement strand
ATCAAGACCATAACACCAAGCAAGATACCAAGAAAGGCTAAAAGAGCAGAAAGAAAGATGAAGGGTTGGTCTTGGTCAAAGCGAAGATATCGCTTAACCATATATTTTACGAGGGTGTTGTTCACGCTATACCTTGAGCCAATGCGCCTTTTTTAGGACCGCTCTTGCCACAACAACTTTTGTATTTTTTACCTGAACCGCATGGACAGGCATCATTTCTGGAAATTTTTTTATCTATTATAGGATTTTCATTACGTGAAAGATGCATGTTCATCTCATCTTGACGTTTTTGGATTTCACGCTGTTCTACAAGAGATTGAGCCTCTTCTTCAGCTGCTTTAAACTGAATAATCTGAAGCATCTTGATCGTCTCAAACTTAATAGAGGCACGAAGTTCCGTAAAGAGGTTAAAACTCTCTTTTTTAAACTCTACCAGAGGATCTTTTTGATTATAGGCACGAAGACGTATCCCTGTTTTCATCGTATCCATTTGATAAAGGTGATCACGCCATGTCTGATCGAGTGTCTTTAAGAATATTTCACGTTCAACAGCAGAGCAGATCTCAGGATCAAGAACACTCATCTTATTATCATAATCGTTTTTGATCTCAGTAAGAACAAATTCTGCCAATTCTTCTTGTTCTTTATTCTTTAGGGCTTCTACATCTAGGTCTTGATTAATCTCTTCTTTGATAAGAGATAAGAGTTTTTCAAGATTGAAATCTTCTTCACTCTGTCCAGGAAATATATCACAATTTATCAATGTGCTTGCAACATACTCACCGCGGATCTCATCAACCTTGGCATGAATATTGTATTCAGGATCCAGCACATCATTTCTAAACTTATAAACGATTTTTCTCTGCTCATTTGCAACATCATCATACTCAACAATCTGCTTACGGCCTTCAAAATGCATAGTCTCGACTTTTTTCTGCGCTTTTTCAACGGCGCGAGTAACCATCTTAGACTCGATATATTCACCGTCTTCAACACCAAGACGTTCCATAATAGACTTAATACGGTCTGATCCGAAGATACGAAGAAGATTGTCTTCAAGGCTTAGGTAAAACTGTGTTTTTCCCGGATCACCCTGACGACCTGAGCGACCGCGAAGCTGATTATCAATACGACGGTTCTCATGTCTCTCCGTACCGATGATATAAAGACCTCCAAGTGCTTTTACCTCATCATCTACCTTAATATCAACACCACGTCCAGCCATATTTGTAGCGATTGTTACCGCACCTTTTTGACCGGCATTTTTAATGATCTCACCTTCTGATGCATGCTGTTTCGCATTTAGAACAGTATGAGGGATCTTTGCCTTTGATAAAAAAGCATGTAAGGCTTCTGACTTTTCAATAGAAGCCGTACCGATAAGAACCGGTTGTCCTGTCTTATTAAGCTCTTTAACCGTTATCATCACGGCTTCAAACTTCTCTAACTCTGTTTTGTAGATAAGGTCATTCATATCTTGACGGTTGATAGGCAGGTTTGTAGGAATTGAGACTACGTCTAGGCTGTAGATCTGAGAAAATTCCGTTGCTTCTGTTTGAGCCGTACCCGTCATACCTGCCAGCTTATCATACATTCTAAAGTAGTTTTGGAAGGTAATATCAGCCAGAGTCTGTGTCTCTTCTTTAATGTCAACTTTTTCTTTTGCTTCTAATGCCTGGTGAAGACCTTCAGAATAACGGCGTCCTTCTGAGAGGCGGCCTGTAAATTCATCTACAATGACGACTTCCCCATCACGCACAACATAATCAACATCTGCTTCAAACAGGTAATTTGACTTAAGCGCATTATCTAAGTAGTGAGAAAGCTCGGCATTTTGGGGGCTGTACAGATTTTCGACTTCGAAAAGTTCTTCTGCCTTGGCAATCCCCTCTTCCGTGATAAGTACAACGCGGTCTTTTTCATCAAGAGTAAAATGTTCATCTCTTACAAGTGCTTTTGCAACCTGGTCAGACTTGTCATAATCTTGAACCTTACGGTTAGTCGGTCCGGAGATGATAAGAGGTGTACGTGCTTCATCAATCAGAATCGAATCCACCTCATCAACAATAACAAAGGCATGATTACGCTGAACCATCTGATCTCTTGAATAAGACATATTATCACGAAGGTAGTCAAAACCAAATTCGTTGTTTGTCCCGTAAGTGATGTCAGAATTATACTGTTCGCGTTTGTTAGCCGGATCATATTCATTTTCTAAGACAGTCCCTGTCTTATAACCTAAGAAAGCATACAGTTCGCTCATCTCTGCCGCATCACGCGAAGCAAGGTAGTCATTTACAGTAACAACATGAACACCCTTGCCCGTCATCGCGTTAAGGACAACGGCCAGTGTTGCAACAAGGGTCTTTCCCTCACCTGTCTTCATCTCTGCGATTCGGCCTTCATGAAGAACCATACCACCGATAAGCTGAACATCAAAGTGACGCATTCCAAGAACACGTTTACCCGCCTCTCTTGTAATGGCAAATGACTCGACTAAGACATCATCTAAACTTCTATCTTCGCTTAGTACAGAGAGCTTAAGTGCATTAAAGGCATCTTTTAATTCATCATCACTAAACTTCTCATACGTCTCTTCTAAGGCGTTTATCTTTGCAACACGTCTTGTATATTTTTTAAGTTCTCTGTCGTTTTTCGTTCCAAACACTTTACCTAGCATCTGCTGAATCATCTATACCTACTTTATGCATTATTTATTGTTATTTTAAAATTTTCTGATTTTATCATCTTAAATCTATAAAACGGCTTTATCCCAAAACATGTCTTATATTTACTTCTTATATTACACAGTTTAAAGTCTAAAAGCGCTAGACTTTCATAAAAAAGGATAGATATGAAATTTTTAACTGTTTTTAGCTTCTTAATCTCTACACTTTTTGCCTTTGGCGAAAGTATGCAAAGCTTTGAGGCTGACTTTATGCAGACGATCACAGATGAAGAGAATAAGGTTCTGACATATAAGGGGAAGATACACTCAAAACGACCCGACCTTGTCTTATGGAATTATATGGATCCTATCAATAAGAAGATCTATCTGAGTAAAATAAGAGCTGTGATAGTAGAACCCGATCTTGAGCAGGCAATTGTTAAAAAACTTCAAGGGGAAATAGATTTTTTCGGGATCCTTGCCTCGGCTAAAGCCGTTGATAACACCCATTATAAGGCGAAATATAAAGAGATTGAGTTTATACTTCAAGAAGAAAATGGCATCATTCAGTCTCTCTCGTACACAGATAAACTTGAGAATAAGGTGCTTATCACTTTTTCCAAGCAGAAACAAAACCGCCCACTAGAAGAGACTCTTTTTATTCCAAAAATTCCTGAAGACTATGATATTGTCCGTAACTAGTCAGGTCCTACGCTTCTTTCCCGCAGCTTGAACAGAAGCACTCATGCCTGTTCATGATAGATTGGCATGATGCACATTCAATATGAAGCTTGACCCCGCAAAAGGGGCAGAACTCTTTCTCATAATCAATCTTATATTCACATTCAAAACATTGAGACCAAGAGATAAGTCTAGGAAGATTTCTACTTACCTTAACAGAGAGCTTTTTCTTCAAGTTTCGTTTTTGAATCCAATATATCATAGCACCAAAAAGAAGTACGACTAAGAGTATGGCAAGATAATTTAAGATGGATATCAAACCGATCTCGACTAAAAACTCGATAATACTTTTTAGAAGTGTCTTTGGCAGTACATGATAGATCAGACCTAAAGTAAACCAGACAAGAGGAATCGCCAATATCAAAGAGATATGTGCAGAGATGATCTTCACTACAGGGTTGTAGTTACGCTGTGAGAGCTGTTGCCCCTTTGTCCGACGGTAAAAGAAACCAAAGAAGAGAAGCAGCGGAAGAATAAAGATCAGCATGTGTCCGTACTCTTTAAAAGGCTGCCAAAATACATACGATTTCTTTGCTTCAAGAAAGGCCGATCTGTTTTCCTTTAAATATTTCACATAAGCATTAAAGCATTCGAGTGAACTCACGGTTGGAACTAGATCCAGTTCCTCTTTCAGATTCCTATTATCCGCAATGATCCCATCATATTCACTCTTGGCATTTTTCAGTTCGCTGTTGTTTTGCATCTGGGCGATACGCTCGAAAAGACGGGTATTGTACTGCGTTGATATCTGCTCCAAACGGTATTTGTTTTGTCTCTGCTTCTCTTCTATGTTTTGAACACGTTTCAGGTTTGTCTTGAACGCGTCTTGCAGGCTGAATACCTCTATCTTCGTATCCAGGTCCTGACAGTATTGACTCAGATGCGGACGCAGGTGGGCAGAACGGCTCTGTCCGTATCTATACTTCTCAAAGTTCTTATAGTCCGTTTGGACCTTTTTAAAGTGTTTAGAACAATCACTAGGATAATAATACGAACCACTCGGGACCTTCGCCGTCTCGCCTTTAACGCCTATCATCACATTTGTAAAGATGAAGATATCTAGAATAATGAGTAAAACAACTGAGATCCCCGACAGAGGTTCGTCTTTGAAGTTCAAGAGATCACTTTTTATGCTTTTTGTTTTTTCCAGCCATTTCCACATCTGTATTCCTAATATTATAAATATTGATAATTTGGATATTTATTATAGCTCAAAAAGAGCAGCTTTAAAAGTATTATTCTCTTATAAAAAGATGCTACAATAAGCGTATCGAATTACAATTAATAGCTGATTGTTTTAATGTTGTGAGGGATAAAAATATGTTTGAACATCAAGACACACTGCATGAACTCACACAAAAGAGTTCTTTACGTGAGAAACTAAAATCCACCCACGACTCCATCAACGAGAGCTTTTCTTTTATTGTCCGAATTGCTATTGCTATCTATGATCCCGAGACAAAGGTCTTAAAGACTTTTCTTGACAGCAGCGATAATGAAACACCCTTAAACCATTATCAGGCTCTCCTTGAAAACGCTCTCTCTCTAAAAACGATCTTGAAAAAGGGCAGACCCCGTGTCGTTAATGACCTGGATGAATTTAAAGATGGAGAGAATGAACACACCCAAAGAATCAAAAAACAAGGCTATGCAGCGAGCTACACTATGCCCATGTACAACGAAGGTATCTTTATCGGCTTTCTCTTTTTTAATTCTGATAAAAAAGATGTCTTCAATGAAAATGTACTGCGCCAACTCGATATCTACGGACATATGATCTCTCTCTTGGTCATCAACGAATTTACATCCATACAGACCTTGACGGCGGCCATCAAGACTACAGGAAGCCTTTCGCATCTAAGAGATCCCGAAACCGGAAGCCATCTTGACAGAATGTCACGTTATAGCCGAATCATTGCCAATGCCCTAGCCGATAAATATGACCTCGATGACACCTATATAGAACATATCTTCATGTTTGCCCCCCTGCATGACATCGGAAAGATAGGCATCCCCGACAATATCCTTCTCAAACCCGGAACCTTGGACAAAAAAGAGTGGTCCATCATGCAGACACATGCCCAAAAGGGACGGGAGATGATAGATGATCTTCTTAAAAACTTCGGGCTCGTAAACTTTGAACACGTTGATGTCCTACGAAACATAGCCGAACACCACCACGAAGCCATCAACGGCACCGGATATCCTAGAGGCATCAAAGGTAATAATATCCCTTTAGAAGCCCGTATCGTAGCTGTAGCAGATGTCTTTGATGCTTTGACCAGTGTGCGCAGCTATAAAGAGGCTTGGAGCAATGAAGATGCCATAAAAACCCTCAACGAACTGGCGGGAGAAGTCCTTGATACGGATTGTGTAGATGCCCTGGTCCAAAATTTCGACCAGATCTTAGAGATACAAAAGCAGTTTGCGGAGAATAGCTACTGCTAAAACAGTGACTAATAAATAAGTTTTTATAATATTTTTACATTTTTTACCTATACTGTCAAAAAAAAAGACGAGAAGTAAAAAATGCCAATCTCTCTAGAGTTAGAACTGCATGAAGTAGTTAACATATTCGCCCTATTTATAGGCCTTTGCTATGGGATGGTGGCGCAAAAAACACAATTTTGTTTTAGCGGTGCTATCAAGGACTATGTACTTGACAAATCAACACGAAGAGCTTCTTCTTTAATAATCGCTCTTATCACTTCTATTTTATCATCGCAATTATTATCAACTCTTTACAATATAGACTTTTATCAGACTATTTACCTGCAAGAAAACATAAACTATTATACGATTGTCTTTGGCGGAGTCCTCTTTGGAAGTGGAATGATGTTAGCTGACGGATGTAGCAGCCGACATCTCGTCAAGTTTGCTCAGGGTGACCTGCACTCTTTGATCACTATAGTCTTTATTGCTATTTTTGCCTACATAACATCCAAAGGAGTTTTCTCTTACGGATTTAGACTGCTGCAAGAGAGTGAATCACTTCTTAGCCTATCAAGTATCATTCCTAACAAACCTGTCTCTTTATTTTTCATATTGGCACTTCTACTGCTGGCCTTATGGAAACTCATACCTAATCTAAAAAATCTTATACATTGTTTTGACGGCCTTCTGGTAGGTCTGCTGATCGGTGCGTCTTGGTTTGTTACCGGTGTTCTGGGATTTGATGATTTTGAAGCGGTAGCCTTAGAAGGACTAAGTTTTGTCTTTCCATCAGGCAAGGCACTTGAATACCTTATGTTTTTTAGCGGAAGCACCCTTTCCTTCAGCGTCAGTGTAATATTTGGTGTCTTACTTGGCGGATTTATCATGTCAATATTTAATAAAAAATATAGATTTGGATGCGCTTCACCACAAAAAAATGATAAATTAAAAAATGCGATGATAGGCGGAAGTCTAATGGGAATCGGAGGTATACTTTCTCTAGGCTGTACCATAGGACAAGGTCTAACAGGTATGTCAACCCTGGCTTTAGCATCTCTCCTTGCCATCACCTCAATAGCTGTTTCAGCTTATGTTACAGCTGCGTATATGAAAAAGAAAGATGCCCTACCCAGCTGTTTTACTTTTGACTGGACTATATAAGAGTTTTACCATGTAAAGCTTATTATTTTTCTGTAGATATATTTTTATCTAATAACTTTTCATTGCCCTTTCTCTTACTTTCTAAAGAAACATCTGCTATGCAGAATGACACAGATTGTTTTAGGTAGAAACATCGCTTCGCGACCGCCACGGCTTATTTTTTTCGTTACAGAATGTAATCTCTAGTAAAATAGTAATTCATATCACCAAAACTTAATAAGTACTGTGCAATATTTTGATACATTAAATATAATTATTTATTATAATTGTATTTGGGTTAGAGGGAACCTTATGAAAAAAATGTGCATTGGCTTGCGTTTCGTCTTTTTGTTGCTTTTACCTTTGAGTCTTATAGCGCAAAAGAGTGAACTTTATCTTACTGTGGACGCACAGGATTTGGCAAAGGTCAAAACAGAACTTGCCAAAGATGCAAAGGTCCATGAGAAGGTCGAAGGCGGGTTTACTTCGATTACTCTTGCGGCCGGTTTGAAAGACAAAGAGAGCGTTGTCTTGTTGGTTAAGCGAGGTGCAGATGTTCAAGCAGAGGTATACGCCTTTGGTGGTCGGTGTAAGAAGTGAAGAAGAACAGTTACTGTTTTAAAGAAAGCAACCTTTTGCTCAAGGAGTATAAATGAAAAAAGTTTTTATGATTTTTATCTTAACGATAAGTTTGCAAGCGGATGTATCTTTACATAAGAGTCTGTTTTCTCAGGGAAGTACTTCAATAGGGATAAAACTTGGTGGAGCTTCTATTGGAAATGAAAACTATACGATTTTCGGTATCAGTGGGAACTATTTTGTTATAGAAAATCTGTCCGTCGGCCTAGGGTATGAGAAGTGGTTTTCTGGTGATCCCAGTATTCAAAAAGCCACTGCAGAGAGTACTTACTTCATTCCTGCTAGTGAAAAGGTTCGGCCATATCTTGGACTCTTCTATAGACGTATGTTTATCAATGGAAGTGATAGACTTGGAAGAAGCTATGATGACATAAACTCTTATGGATATAGAGCTGGTATCTCTTTTGTTCAGGATAACTTACTGTTGAGTGCGGGAATAGTGCAAGAGAAGTATGATTCGACTCAAAGGTTATTTGATGATACGGAAACGTATGCAGAGATTGTTGTTGGATTTGTTTTTTAGCCTATTAGTGAGAACCTTGTATATAAGAGAGGAAAACTCTTCCGCTGTGCGGAGAGTTTCTTTAGAGACTACACCCCTGTGAGTGAATCTCCACTGTTGCAGAAACAACCCAAAAATACGAGGTGCCAACTGACCCTTAGATTCACGACATGACCAAAATTCTAAATTAAACTGAAAAACTCATTTTTTTAATTTAATCTCAAAACACTTCTCATTTCCCTCAAGAAGCGAAACCTCACCCCCATGAGCCTGGGCAATCTGCTCAGATAAAACAAGGCCCAGCCCATTTCCCTTCTCTTTACTGCTTTGAAAAGCCTCAAACAAAGCGGCTTTGTTCTTTATAGCAACTCCCGAATCATAGACTCTGAAGAGATGATAGTTCTCATCTTCTTCATACGTGATACGCACTTCACCCTCATCATTCTCATCTTCTTCAATAGCATCTATAGCATTAAAGATAAAGTTTGAAAACAACATCGAAAGAAGATCGATGTCCCCTTCCAACTCAAACTCTCCTTGAGGCAGGTCAAATCGGATATCTTTGCTATAAGAGTAGTAACCAATGGAAAGCTCTATGTCTTGAAGCATATCACTCCATTTCAATGGAGATTTGACAGCCTGAACACCCTTAGAGAACATCAAGGTTGCTTTGATAATACGTTCTATTCTGTAAACAGACTTTTGTATTTCCAAGACGATGGGTTTATTTTCAAGCTTTACTCTTTTCATCAATGTAGAAGTCAGCAAAGAGATAGAACCGATTGGATTTCTTATCTCATGAGAAAGGTGAGCTGCCATCTGTCCCATTGTCGCCAGATTTTCTTTGCGTTTTTGTTCGGTAATATCGGTTGCAGAGATAAGTATCTTGTCCTTGTAACTGCTTGTCTTTATCAGGTAACTATGTTCTTCGAAATTGATCTCATACTCACTCTTTTCCCAGTCCATCACTTCTAAAAGACGTGACAGCTCTTTTGCCCGTGAGTTTTGAGTAAATATCTCTGCATTCTCAAATATAACCCATAAGGCATTTGGCAAGAACTCAATAAGATTTTCTATAGTATCTTGGAGGTGGTCGTATGAACTTCTAAGTGTCTTATACTCTTCTTCAACCTTATAGGTCTGTCCGATGAGCATCTGTAACTGTTCTAAAATTTCTTCATTATTTTCGCTCATAACTCTCTTTTTGGCTAAGTATAACGCGTTTATAATATTTTTTAATTAAAAGAATTAATCATAATATTCTTTATTTTACTCATCTGTTGATCTAAACATATATTCAAACGCACTATAAAATATGAAGATTATCTGTTTTGTGATAAAATAAGAGCACATATCAATTAAGGGCTCTTTTGCTTAAAAAAATCTACTCTTTCTTTTCTGATGCCCATTCAGATGAAGCAAAAATCTTGCTTATTCTTCTGATTACAAGTTTTTTTGCAGGTATCATACTTGGTGGGCTTAATTACTTTCTACATAATATGAATGATGCCAGTGTCGGACTTATCCTTTCGCTCTTTAGTCTTTTGATCTCAACACTTTTACTTCGTGACAGTGTGAGAACAGATATACTCGTAAGTATAACTCTCATCTTTTCTATTTTATTTTTCTTAGTCGGTTTTTTAACAACAGACAATAAGCTTGAGATGGTAATGTTTATAGTCATATATCCTATTCCCGTTATCTTACTTCGTCCTTTTAAAATAGCAATTTTTTGGATAATCTTATATCTTTTCTTGATTTTTACAGCCCTCAGCATGGGCCAGGTAAAACTGAGTCTAACGACTTATGAGATCTTTCAACTTCTTTTGATACAAGCTGTTGTCACCATGATATTGGGTTATTTTGTTTTTAGTATGAAACTCACGGGCATTAGGCTAAAAAGAGAGACAAATAAACTATCAAAATTCACAGCCACACTTGAAGAGAAGGTGATGGAAAGAACAGCTGCCTTAGAAAAAAAGAAAACAGAGCTTGAGCAAGCCCACTGGAAACTAGACCAATACAAAGAGCGTTTGGAAAAACGTGTCCAAGAAGAGATGGCTAATGTCTCTGAAAAAGACAATCTCTTAAAAGAGCAGTCTAGAATGGCTTCTATGGGTGAGATGGTTGATGCTATTGCACACCAATGGAAACAACCCCTAAATGCTATTTCTATGGCCGCAGATATGATTAGGTCGGATGCAAGTAAAGAAGAACTTTGCGCAAAAGATATTGAGACAAATGAAATGAGTAATATTATTCATCATCAGATCGAGCATATGACAACAACACTAAGTGAGTTCAGAAGCTTTTTCCGTCCTACCAAAGAGAGTGCCGACTTTTCTTTACAATCGTGTATAGAGTCTGTCAAAGTACTTTTAAAAGATGAACTTATAAAGAACACCATAGTGATACAGCAAAGTCAACAAGATGATATTATCATTAATGGGTATGAAAATGAGTTTAAACATCTTCTCTTAAACCTTATTAACAATGCTAAAGATGCCTTTAATGAAAATGGTGTGAAAAATCGCATCATTGCTATAGGTTATACACAAACACAACATCATATCATTATGCAAGTTGTTGATAATGCCGGTGGTGTTCCCAAAGATATAATAAAAGATATATTTAATCCAAATGTCACGACCAAGGGTGATAAAGAAGGTACGGGAATAGGTCTGTATATGAGTTCTCAGATCGCGCTAAAACACAGAGGTGAGCTAAGTGTTCAAAATACAAAAGACGGAGCGCGATTTACGCTTACTTTAAAAAAGTAGTATAATCGTAGTAATTAGGTACTTAAGGGGGTATGTAGAATGTATTATGTTATCCAGAAGATTCATGAATCTCAACAAAAACATTTCGTCTCATACAAGGTCCCGAAATATATACTTTCCACAAAAAACAAAAACATCATCTTTGAGTTCGGTGAGAAGCCTAATGTAAAAAGAAAGTGGGCGGCAAGGGATGATATTATCCTGCTAACACAAGATAGAGAGTTCTTTCAAGCCTATGTCAATAAGCTAATACAGATGCAAGACAGTCATTTAGAACAGATCAACAAGGCAAAAGAAGAAGTTGAAAGACTCCAAAAAAAGTATCAAGAAACAATGCATTCTGAACTTCAGTCCTTTAAAGACCTTGCTCAAAAAAACACCAAAGTACCCACCCTCATCTAGATCTTGACTCCACTATATATCATTGTCTTAAGAAAAGTACTTCTTCAAGACCTTATAAAGCATATATGCATCTTTATCTCCTGCACTCTCACGAATAGAATGCATTGCGAATGTCGCAAGACCTACATCTAAGGTCTTTACCCCTATCTTTGTTGCTGTTATAGGGCCTATCGTCGAGCCGCATCCCATATCTGTACGCGTCACAAAGCTTTGATAAGGAACATTAGCCTCTTTACACAAGAGTTTGAAGATAGAAATAGTTTGAGAGTTACTCGCATAACGCTGATTCGCATTGACTTTGATGACAGGACCCTGGTTTAAGAGCGGTCCGTGGTTTTCATCATGCTTGCTTGAAAAGTTAGGGTGTATCCCATGCGCGTTGTCGCACGAGATCATCATAGAAGCATTAACCATGCGGGCATATGATTCATGCTCACCGTTAATACGTTTAAGTACCGTCTCTAAAAATGTACCTGCCGCTCCAGAAGTTGATTCACTTCCTACCTCTTCATGATCTGAACAGATCAGCAGGGAACTCTTTTGTGTTGAAGCCTCTTTAATCGCCTGTAAACCAACATAACAGCTTAAGAGGTTATCCAGTCGGGCAGAGGCTAAAAATTCCTTATGAAGTCCTATAAAGGCTGGTTTTTGCGTGTCATAAAACATCAGTTCAAAGTCAAGTATCTCTATCAGACCGCTTTCCCTGCACAAGATGTATTCAAACGATATCTCTTCCGTACTTTGCATCATAATAGGAGGGATGTCTGTTTGAGAATTAATAGAACGATTCTTATTGGCTTCGGCATCAAGATGAATGGCTAATGATGGGATAAGTGCTATTGCGCGTTTAAAATCAACCAAACTATGCACAAGCTCACCTTTCTCATTCAGACCGCTAATACGTCCCGCAAGAGAAAGGTCACGGTCAAACCAAGGATTCAACAATGCTCCGCCATAGACTTCGACACCAAGTTGAATATAGCCTTTTTTATGGATAACGGCATTTGGTTTAACTTTTAAACAGGGACTGTCTGTATGTGCACCTATCATGCAGATACCGTCTTGGGAAATATCATCTGTTCCATAAACAAAGGAAATCAAAGAAGAGTCGTTACGTGTCAGATAATATTTCATCCCTTTTTGAAGGGACCAGCTATCGGCTTCATCCAGTTTTATAAAGCCCTCATCATTTAAATGTTTACATAATTGAGACGTTGCATGAAAAGGAGTAGGAGAAGCACTCAAAAAGTCTAAAAGTTCTGTATTAAAATTGCTTTGGGTCATTGGTTTCACTTATTTCTGAGTTAAAAGCTTTATCAGCTCTATATTTCCTGAGAGTTTAGCATAATTCAGGGCACTTCGGCCATCATGGTCAAGAAGTTCTTTATCTGCTCCCTGGTCTAATAAAAAGGCTACTATTTCAAACTGTCCTGCTTCTGAGGCGATATGAAGAGCTGTTTTACCATCCTTATCTACATTATTTATATCTTCTTGGCTGAGATAATATGCCACAGCATCCATCTGCCCATTTTTTGCGGCAGAAAAGAGGTTCTCTTTTTCTTCTTTAATCTTTCCCCTGTTTACTTTTGCACTTAGATACATAATCACCTTAATTCGGTTTTTTTCTATCGCATACACCAAGGCTGTCTTATGCTCATTATCTTTAATATAAGGGTCAGCACCTTTTTCAACAAGAAACTTTACAATAGAGTATCTCCCAATGGCAGAGGCGAGATGAAGTGGAGTTTTACCATTTTTATCCACGGCATTGACATCTGCCCCCTCTTTAACAAGAAGCCGGACCTTAGCTTCATTTATATCAATAAGAGCCTGGTGAAGGGGTGTTGCATAAGCAGTTGAGAGGAAAAATAAAAAGAGTAAAAATGTTTTACGATACGGCATTGAGTACCTCCCCTACACTGAGCTTTAGCTCTTGTCATAGACATATTATAACAAATCTATATCTACTTTTTATTTCTTAATGCTTCCAAGTAGAGACCTTTAATATGTTTATCATATAAGAATTCTCCATAATCAATACGCTCGCAATCCTTATAAAGGCCCCATTTGTCACAGATCCAGCCTTCATCCAATGAACATTTCACTCCATCAAAACTTGCTGTTTCACCCATAATGAATTTTTTTAATGAAACTTGCACAGTCACAATATTTTGCATCATGTTTTTTACATTTTTTTCATTATAGACGGAACGTGGTTTAAATCCGATGAAAAATAGAAAATTAAATCCAAACAATACAAACAGCATCTGTAAAATGGGAGCATGGTACAGCACAAAAAGTACAAGTGAGACCGAGGATGAAAGCACGACAAGCATCATCTGAAGCTGTTTAAACTTCTTATACTTTTTTTTATGTTCTTGATATTTTCCCTCAAGTAAGAGATTAAGACGCGCTAAAACAGAGATAATTGCCTCAGGCGACATTTATATCCATTAGTTTTTCAAGTTCAGGGATGATCTTACTGTCAATACGTATAGCCGAATCAAGAACAACATTTTGAAGCTTTGAAGTGATACACAGCTTCATCTGTCTGCTTCCTGGATTTTGACGGATTAGTCTGTAAAGCTCTTCTAAACGTGCTAAATCTCGAGAAAGACGAACCGTGATAATAAGAGGCTCTTCAGGTATCTCTCTAATCTTAGTCTGAACCTTCTTCGCCTCTTTTTTCACCTCTTTAAGGGTAAATATCTTCACAACAGAGATACGTGTAAACATCTCCGTATGTGTTACTTTTACCTTAAAGGCGACAGGCTCATCCAGATCCATCCGATCTAGCTGATCCAACTTATCTGAAAAAAGCATCATCTCTATATTTCCGTGAAAGTCCATAAGGTTTAAGATGCCAAACTGATTTCCCTTCTTAGAGACCTTCTTTTGAATCTCTTCGACCTTGCCGATAAAAATAGCTGTAGAACCATCTGCAATATTTTCTATATCAGAAGAGAGAGTGTACTCCATCTGGCCTATCTCTTCTCTAAAATTATCCAGAGGGTGGCCTGATACATAAAAACCAAGAGTACTCTTTTCAAAGTCAAGTATCTGCTTGAGTTCAAACTCAGGCGCATGTTCTAATCGTAGATCAACCTCAGTGATATCCGCATCATCTCCAAAAAGACTCCCAACTGCATTTTTTCTTGCACTTGAAGCATCTTTAGCTGTTTGTATAATGATCTCGATCTGCTCAAGCAAGGCTCGGCGTGAGTATTCAAACTGATCAAATCCGCCTGACTTTGTCACTGACTCTATAACGCGTTTGTTTACCTTTGAGGGTTCTATTCTGTTTACAAAGTCTTTCATATTTAAGAAAGGTCCTTCTTCACGTACTTCAAGTATAGATTCAACCGCAGCCTCACCCACTCCCTTGATTGCACCAAGACCAAAAAGAATAACATCTTGTTCATCTTTTTTCGTCGCCGAGAACTCAAGTTGAGAGATATTGATATCAGGAGGAGAAAGCTCCATTTTCATCCTCTTGACCTCATCAATATACTTAACGACCTTTTCAGTATTGTCTTTTTCAGATGTCAGAAGTGCCGCCATAAACTCTTGTGGATAATAGCTCTTCAACCATGCCGTCTGAAAGGTAACCATCGCGTATGCCGCAGAGTGAGATTTGTTAAAACCGTATCCGGCAAATTTTTCAATCAGGTCAAAAAGCTCTGAAGCAGTCTTATAATCAAGTCCCTGTTTTTGAGCACCCTCAGAAAACAACTTGTTATATTTGATCATCTCATCGACTTTTTTCTTACCCATAGCACGGCGAACAATGTCCGCTCCGCCAAGACTCATACCACCGATAGTCTGAACGATCTGCATAACCTGTTCTTGATAAACGATAACCCCATAGGTCGGTTTAAGTATCTCTTCTAGGGCTTCAAATACATAAACGATCTCTTGACGTCCATGCTTACGCTCGATAAAGTCATCAAGCATCCCCGACTCCATAGGACCCGGTCTGTACAGTGCCAAGACCGCAATAAGATCTTCAAAAGTTGAAGGTTTCAGTCTTTTATTCAGGTCTTGCATACCCGAAGATTCTATCTGGAACATTCCCACTGTCTCACCGGTTTGAATAACATCATATACATGTGAGTCGTTTTCATCAATGTCATGCCAATCGACCGTCACATCATAACGGCGTTTCACCAGTTTGATTGCCGCGTCAATAACATCAAGTGTTTTAAGGCCAAGGAAGTCAAACTTGATAAGATCAACGTCTTCAAGGAAGTTTAGTGAATACTGAGTAACAAAGGTGTCTTCCCCTGATGGTTTGTAAATCGGTGTTTTATACCATAACTCTCGGTTAGAGATAACAACACCGGCAGCATGCATACCGGCATTTCGTTTTAGGCCTTCAAGTCGTTTTGAAAATTCCCAGACTCTTGCCGCTGTCGGATCAGACTCAATGAGCTCTACCAGTTTTGGCTCTTTTTGATAAGCTCCGGGTTTCAACTCCCCATTTTTCATCTTTCCGTTTAGGGTGATACCCAATTCATCAGGAATCAGTTTTGCCATCTTATCAGCCTGTGAAAGAGGTACATCCAAGACACGAGAAACATCACGTATTACCCCTTTTGCAAGAAGAGAACCGAAGGTAATGATCTGAGCAACCTGATTACGTCCGTATTTTTCAACAACATAATCTATGATCTCACCACGTCTTGCTTGCATAAAGTCCATATCGATATCGGGCATTGATACACGTTCAGGATTCAAGAAACGCTCAAAAAGAAGATCATACTTCATCGGGTCAATATCTGTGATATCCAATGAATATGCCACCAGTGAACCCGCAGCCGATCCACGTCCCGGTCCAACTGCAATGCCCATCTCTTTAGCAACTTTAACAAAGTCCCAAACGATAAGCATATACCCCGGAAACTTCATCGAGTTAATAACATCCATCTCAAAGATAAGACGTTCTTTATACTCTTCATGACGTTCTTGCGGAACATGAATAAGACGGTTTTTTAAGCCCACCTCACATCTGTGTATAAAATATTCTGCATCATTCTTATCCGCTGCACCCATCCATTTTTTCTTATCTTCTGAGCTTGCACCTGCCTGTAAAGGAGCATCATCAGCATAATCAATGGTGAGACTCTCTGTCGCCGCATATTCTTGGGTAAACTTGAAGTTAGGAGGGGTCGGATCTCCCAGATGAAGCTCTAACTGACACTTGTCTGCTATCTCTTGAGTATGCTCTATCGCTTCTGGAATATCCACAAAGAGTTTTCCCATCTGCTCAGGTGACTTAAGATAAAACTCATGTACAGAGTGGCGCATACGATTAGGATCGTCATAGAGTTTATTCATCCCTATACACATAAAGGCTTCATGGTACTGAGCATCATCAGGATAGGTATAGTGAGTATCGTTTGTCGCGACGATCTTAATACCTGTCTCAACGCTTAACTGAAGCAGTTGTTCATCAATAAAGAGTTGATCTCCAATACCGTGACGCATAATCTCAAGATAAAAATCATCCCCAAAGATCTCTTTATATTCTAAGGCGACAGCCTTTGCCCCCTCATATCCCCCTGCTCCGTTTTTTACGTTTCTCTCATTTGCAAGGTTTAGATGCCAGTTAACCTCACCTTGAAGACAGGCAGAAGTACAGATAAGTCCTTCAGAGTGTTCTCTAAGCTCTTTTTTATTGATACGCGGAAAATAATAAAATCCGTCAATATAGGCTTTAGAAGAGAGATACATAAGGTTTTCATAACCTACTTGGTTTTTAGCAAAAAGACAGACATGGAAACGCTGTTTTGTGCTTCTATCATCAATTTCCTCACCATTATGGATATAACCTTCCATACCGATAATCGGTTTTATCCCCGCCTCTGTCATCTGCTTATAAAAATCAATAGCCCCAAACATATTTCCGTGGTCTGTCATTGCAACAGAGGTCATGCCAAGTTTTTTTACTTCCACGACAAGGTTTGTTATCTTATTGGCACCATCAAGTAAAGAGTATTCAGTGTGTAAATGTAGGTGGGTAAATTGCTGTACAGACATGGGAAATCTTTTAAAGTTTATTTTCTTTATTATAGTGAAGTAGCTATGAGGAGAAGATAAAAATCCTCTGCTTTTTGCAAAATTCTTTTTTTAAAAAAACTTATATATACATCTTTAGCCTGTGGCTAAAAATGATACATATTTTTTCCTCTTTTTTCTAACAGTAATCTGCAAGTATCCCTTTTTTCAAGCTTTGAGCGCTTTCTCTTCCCTGCATTCTTTCAACTATAGCCAGGGCAAAACATATAGCAGTTCCTGGGCCTCTTGAAGTCATCACATTATCATCAGTCACTATTTTATCTTCTGTGTAACCCTCTTCTCTTATCTCTTTTTCTACACTGGGATAACAGGTATAGTTATGCTTCAATACACCTGCTTTGTTAAGGGCATAAGGTGCAGCGCATATGGCACCTATAAGCTTCTTCTTAGCATCCATCTCCCTCAAAAGTCTCTGTACATCCTCATCTTCGGCTAAGATCTTTGTTCCATCCCATCCTCCGGGAAGCAAGATCATCTCCAAGTCATCGCTTTGTACTTCAGATACCAAACATTGGGTACTGATCTCAATATTATGTGCACCTGAAACCTTAGCTGCACCGACTCCCGCTACAAGAACCTCTATCCCTGCTCGGCGCAAGACATCAATTAATGTAACCGCTTCAATCTCTTCAAAACCTTTTGCTAGGGGAATCATTACCTTAGACATAATTGTATCCTTTTAAGATATTCACTGTTTTTGGACTTTTTGACACATAACATACTCATTTACAAGCTCTCCGTAACCGGTGACAGAGACAGACTTATATAGCCCATTTTTGTTTGCGACCTTTAACTTATAATAAAGTGTTCGACCATTTACTACAAGCTTGTTTACATACAACTGACCTTTAAGGCTTGACTTTTTAGCTGTATAGATCATTCCATCAGAGCTTTTTATACGAGAAAGGCTTTTATTAAAGACCAGTTGAAATTTACTTTTTTCTTGTTCTTCTTGGGAGAGTTCGGAGGGAGATGAATCAATGATTTTATATTTAGAGGTACATTGGTAGAGTTTTTTTCCCTCAAAGGAGAGAAGAGAGAGCGAAAACAATAAAATCAAAACTGCTTTCATATTTTCGCCTGTTCTTATTTTAATTTTTCTAGGTATTCACAATCTAATGTATTAACTTTAACAAGGTCACCCTCACTTACATGATAAGGAACTTGAATTACTGCGCCAGTTTCCAAAGTAGCCGGTTTTTTAGAACCGCTTGAAGTATCACCCTTGAAGTTTGGCGGTGTTTCTGTAATGACAAGTTCCATTGTTTCAGGAGCTTGAACAGAGATAGATTTACCGTTATGGAAGATGATCTCAACATTTGTACCATCTTTTAGCCATTTCATTGCATCTTCACAAGCATCATATGTAAGACCTAACTGATCATATGTCTCATTATCCATAAACTGAAGCATCTCGCCATCATCATATAGGTATTGCATTACCTTATATTCGATGTTTGGAATTTCAAACTTATCACCGGCATGAATTGTCTTGTCAACAACCTTACCGTTTAAAAAAGATTTAACCTTACAACGTACAAAGGCTGCACCCTTACCCGGTTTAACGTGTTGAAATTCAACCACCTTATAAGGCACTCCCGAAATTTCTAAACGTACACCTTTTTTAATATCACCCATACTGATTACTGCCATAAACTATTCCTGTCTTTAACCTAAGAGAGTAGCTCTTCTTAGGTTCTATTATTTTTGTTATTTTATCTAAATCAAGCTTATTTGTGAGTTTACATCAAAAAATTAGCATTTTTTACTGTTTTTCAAAAAAACATCTTAATTTTAATCTTAAATAATGATAGAATCATTTATGCAATTATTAAAATTAATCATTTTATCTTTTTTCTTTAGCTACAGCCTTGCTTTTAATGAAGGTCCCATTAGTGAAGAGGTCATGAAAAAAGCTGAGCGTAAATATGGCGGTGCTATTGTTATTCGCTACTTAGAATACAACAAAATTCTTGCCAAAGCTAAGCATACTTCCACGAGAGGAAAGCTTAAAATCATAAATGACTTTATTAATCAAATACCTTTTAAATCTGACATAGAGAACTGGAAACAAGAAGATTATTGGGCCACACCCTTAGAGCTTCTTGCCCGTAACAAGGGGGATTCTGAAGATTATGTTATTGCAAAGTATTTTGCTTTAAAGACCTTAGGCATAGACACAAAACAGCTATATTTTACTTATGTAAACTCTAAAAAATACAATAAGCCGCATATGGTCATCTCATATTTTGAGGATTCTTCTTCTGTGCCTTTTATCTTAGACAATATGAATCCTGATATCTTACCTGCTTCTAATAGGCCAGATCTGAGTCCGGTTTATAATTTCAATCCCAGCTTAGACAAAGAGGATAACAATGAACAACTCAAACAAAGTACCCATCAAAAATGGAAAAAACTTCATAAACGTGTTAAAAGGAATAAATTATGAGTCTATTTAAACAAATTTCATTAATAATGTCACTTTTTCTTCTTCTTGTCTTTCTTGCAGTTATCTCTTTTAACCTCCAGTCTGCAAAACAGTACGCCCAAGAAGAGATGTCAAACAATGCCCAGAATACGGCCACATTTCTAAGCCTCTCTTTAGCAACGGCCAAGGGAGATGTTTCTCAAATGTCAACAATGATAAATGCCATTTATGATAGTGGTTATTTTCAAAAGATAATCTTAGTAGACAGAGAAGGAGATCTTTTATATCAACGTATAAAAGAAGAGTCGCAAAGAACTGTGCCTAGATGGTTTTCTTCTCTTTATGATTTTAAAACACCTGTAGCAAAGGCAACTGTCTCTTCGGGTTGGAATCCTATCGGCATCATTCAGGTCATTCCCGTAGAAGAGACGGCACATCTTAAACTTTATACAAACTTTGTAGAGATACTGCAAAGTTTCGCCATTATCTCTTTTATCTCTTTTTCTATTTTATTCTTTTTATTAAGACTAATCCTCTCTTCTCTTACAAAGATGAAAGAACAAGCCGAAGCAGTCAGTAAAAATAATTTCATCATTAACAATAATATACCATCCACTTCAGAGTTCAAAGAAGTTACACTAGCGATGAACATGATGGTAGCCAAGGTTAAAAAGATTTTTGAAAGAGAGGCGGCTTCTGTACAAAATTATCATAAACTACTTTATACTGACCAACTAACGGGAATCTCTAATAGAAGCTTTTTTGAAATGAAATTAAATGAATTTTTATCTGCTGAGGATGCAGATACAAAAGGTATTATTCTTACCTTATGTCTTGAAGGGCTTATACAAGCAAATAAGAGCATTGGACATGAAAAGGTAGATGAACTTATACAAAAGCTAGCAAACACAGCTCAAGACCTATCTACTTTTTATAAGGGTTCTGTGCTTTCTCGTATAGATGGTACAAAGATATCTATTATCTTTCCACGTCTTCAAGAAGAAGATATTGAAGAGCTTTCTAATCAACTCTTGGAAAAATCCCTTATAGCCTTGGAAAAATCATTCCTTGATGAGGGTGAATGTTTTATTAAACTCATGCAGCTAAATTATAGCGCCTCAGAGAGTGTTTCTACAATATTAAGCCATATTGAAAAGAGTTGTACTCTTTCTAAGAAGAACGCAATTACAAATCTTTCACCTGAAAATTTAGTTGATGACAAGCTTGCGAAAGAGATTATTGAAAACAGGATCAAGGAACACTCTATTGCAGTAGCTCTTCAAGACGTATATGACGAAAATTCGGATATCTTGCATTCAGAAGCTTATGTAAGGCTATTTGATGAGAACAAAGAGATACATGAGGCAGGTGAATTTATTCATCTAGTCCATAAGATGAAGTTAGACACAAGACTTGATCAAAATGTTATAAACTACATACTCAAAGAAAATAGTTTAGAGAATAGAGATATTGCAATTAATATCTCTTTACGCTTTATTCAAGACAAAAAGAGCCTTCAGTGGCTAAAAGAACGACTCGCCGGATTAGACAAAGAAAAAGTCTTGAGCTTTGAGTTATCAAACGCTAATCTCTTATCTAACATCAATCATGCTCAATATTTTTCAAACCAGCTTCGAGAGTCCGGCCATAAGTTCGGGATTGACCGTTTTAGCATTGAAGAAGGTACTAACCTTAACTACTTACTCATGCTAAAACCCCACTATATTAAAATAGACGGTACTTATCTCAAAGACATCCTTCATGGTGAACAAGGGCAGACCAATCCTGCTCTTCAGACCCTAATAGAGAGTTTAGACATTAAAATGATTGCTACAAATATTGAAGATTTAAGAGTAAAAGAGTATCTGGAAAAAGTCGGTATAAAATATTTTCAGGGAAGTCTATTAGCTGAACCAAAGCTAGTATAGCTTCTTTAGAAAACTCGTTTGAGTTTCTTTAGTAAAGCTGGTATAGATTTTTAAAGAAGAAGAATTTATAAAAAATTTGTTGAAGAGATACTACCCAGAAAGGGTAGTAAGAGAAGCTTATAGTCTTGCGTAATCTACGCTAATACATGCTTCAAGTTCTGAGAGCTCTTTAAGTGTCTCTTTAGAAACATTTGAATCAACGACGATAACAGCCAAGGCCTGATCAGCATTACGTCCCAAACGGAAGTCAGAGATATTAACATCGTGTTTGGCCAAAGTCGTACCGATATTACCGATAACACCGGGAACATCTGTATTTTTGAAGATGATAAGATTGCCTTTAGGCTCGATATCAAGATCAAATCCATTAAGATCAACGATACGCTGAACCCCTTCATCAAAGATAGTTGAAGAGATAGAAATCACGTCTTTTTCAGTTGTTAACTTGATAGTGATTCTATTTTTATATATACTTGTATTTGCTTCTTCTTCAAAATCCAATATAACACCTCTGTCATGCGCTACAAACTCAGCATTAACATAATTGATATTATCGCCTACAGACTCTGTAAGAGCGCCTACAGTAACAAAAGTCATAATAGACTTAAGGTAAGCTGCTATATCACCCTGTGCTTGGACTTTGATAGATTTTATCGGTGCCTTGTTTATCTGAGCTGCCAAGAAAGCTGTTTTTTGTGACAGTTCCAAAAATGGCTTAACAAAGGCAGGTATCTTTGACTCATCTATAGGAAGGTTAAAGGCATTCTTAAATTCAATACCCTTAGCCGCATTAAGCGCTTGAGCAGCCGCTTGTGTACCTATGTTATATTGTGATTCAAAAGTATTTGCACCCAAGTGAGGTGAAACAACAATATTGTCAAGATCTAAAAGTGGATGGTCTATTGCCGGTTCTTTGTTAAACACATCAAGACCTGCAAAACGGATCTTTCTAGATTTTAGATTGTTGTACAGTGCTTCTTCGTTATAAAGACCGCCACGTGCACAGTTGATAAGAACCACACCGTCTTTCATCTTCGCAATCTCTTCTTCATCGATCATATTAAGTGTTTCTTTATTCTTTGGCGTATGGATAGTGATAATATCACAGGCCAAGATGTCTTCAAAGTTTTCAGTATATGTCATACCAAGGTCAGTGGCCTTAGAAGAAGAGATATAAGGATCATAAGCAACAACATCCATTTCAAAAGATTTTGCTCTGATTGCTACACGAGAACCGATATTACCAAATCCGATAACACCAAGACGCTTGCCTTTCATCTCATAACCGTACCACTTCTCACGCTTCCAGATTCTTTGATTTTTAAGATGGTCATGTGAATATGGGAACATACGCATACATGAAAGCATATGTGTCATAGTAAGTTCAACTGCTGCAATAGTATTTGCAGTCGGTACGTTCATAACAATGATACCTTCTTTAGAACATCCGTCAATATCGACATTATCAACACCAACACCCGCACGTATAACAGCTTTAAGCTTCTTAGCCGCTGCAATAAACTTATCATCAACATCAGTTGATGAACGTGTGATTGCAATATCTGCTGTAGCTATAACATCTAACAATGCTGTTTTATCAATGTCCGCTGCAAATACATATTCGATTTGCTCATCATTTCTAAGCATTTCAAGACCGGTTTCATGGATATGGTCACAAACTACTACTTTTGGCTTTGACATATAGATTTCCTTCATAACACCCTATTTAGATGTTGAAATATTCTTTTATTTTATTATTTTTATTATACTTGCATTTATAGCATAATTTTTCAATGTTTTTACTATATTTTTGAGTTGAGATAGATTTTTAGAATAGATAACGAGTTTCATCTCATCTTTTTTTTGTTCAAACATATACTTAAGTTCATATTGCTTTAAGACTTCTTTAAGACAAAAAAGTTGGTAGGGGTCTAATCTTCCTGCTTTGAGTTGATAATTAATTGTTTTAGAAGGAGGTTCTTTGAGATCAACTTCAACAAAAATTTCAGTTACAGGATAAAAATAGCCCTGATTCTCATGCTCAGAAAAACGTTCTATCCATTTTTCTTTACTTGGACCCGGGGCTAATTTTTTGGCTTGAGGGATATCTGCCTTATCGGCATATATACTTGTATCGGTTTGATTCACTTGAACCAAAAAGAGAATCAAAAAGAGGGCCACTCCGACAGAGATTGTCGGAAAAAGCCATTTTGCAAGCATCTTGTGCATTTAAATTACTTTAGTTGGTCTTTAATAAGATCGCCCAAAGAGTTGCCTTCGTCATTTTGTGCATTCACTTCTGCTAAAGCTTCTTGGTCTTTAAGACGCTGAAGTTTTTTTACAGAAAGACGAATACGATCACGTTTAACATCGATTACAGCGATTACAGCTTCGATGTCATCACCAGCATTAAGTTCTTCAGCTACTAGAGGCTCAAGATCTTCGTTGCGGATAAGTGCATCCATGTCGCCTTCAAGTGAAACAAATACACCGAACTCTTTGACATCACGGACCTTACCTTTAACAATCTCGTTAACCTTGTGCTCTTTAGCAAACTTATCAACAGGGCTTTCAAGAAGTGCTTTACGGTTAAGAGATATCTTCTCTTCTTCACGGTTGATTTTAACGATCTTAACTTCAACCTCGTCACCAACCTTATAAAGGTCTTTGGCTTTGATGTTTTTGTCCCATGAACAGTCTTGATTATGTAAAAGACCTTCAACAGTACCGATCTTAACAAAGGCACCAAAGTCAGTTAAAGTAGTAACTGTACCTGTAACAAGGTCGCCCTCTTTAGATGTCTTAACAAACTCATCAAATGGTTTAGCAAGAAGACTCTTTAGAGAGACACGAAGCTTATGCTTCTTAGGATCGATTTCAATGACTTCAACATCAATTTCTTGACCTACTTCTAAATAATCTTTTGGTGATTTAATGTTCTTATCCCATGTGATCTCAGAAACATGTAAGAAACCTTCAATATCATTACCAAGATCAACAAAAACACCATAAGGTTCAACATTAGAAACTGTAACAGTAATAGTATCACCTTCATCTAGTTCAGACTCAACCTCTTCCCATGGATCAGACATAACTGCCTTGATAGAAAGTGAAAGGTGACGCTTGTCCTTATCATAAGAGACAGCCTTACATTCAACAACATCTCCCTCTTTATAATACTTAGACGGATTAACCGGACCTTTGTAAGAGATTTCATTATAATGAACAAGACCGTCAACACCGCCAACATCTACGAACATACCGTATGATGTGATCTTTTTGATAGTACCTTCAACAACAACATCTTCTTCCATAAGTGCATCAATGATCTGCTTGCGCTTTTTACGGTCTTCATTAAGAAGTTTACGGCGAGAAAGAACAATTGAAGACTCTGCCTCATCAATCTTAACTACAGCTGCTTTTACCTTACGGCCGATAACATCTTCGTCATCTTTAAGTGCTGCAAGTGAACGAGGCATAAAGAATGAAACTTCATCTAACTCAAGAACATATCCACCACGGTTTTTCTTCGTGATTGTTGCTTCTACGATCAAGTCTTCGTAATCGTCTTTATGAGCTTTAATAAACTCTAAAGTCTTAAGCTGCTCAAGAACTTTTTTATGAGAAATTCTTGGACGTTCATTACGAAATCCTGTAATCATCACCTGAATTCTGTCATTAACATTATATTTTAATGCACCTGATTCGTCTTGAATCTCATTTAGGTATAAAATACCTTCTAGTTTTTCACCCACATCTACGAGTGCTTTATCTTCTTGGATTTCAACGATGATACCTTCAACTATACGGTTTGATTCTTCAGAACGTTTTTCTGATGCTTCAAACATCGCAGCAAAGTTTTCTTCTTCCATTGGTTCGAGCTCTTGAGCCATACAAATATCCCTTGTAACGGGTGCCTTCTGGAAGCACCCAATAATAAAAATTTGCAAATTATATCTAAGTTATTCTTGTTATATCTTTAGGATTGTAATAAATTATTAAAATTATAAGCTAAAAGCCTTCTGTTAATTTAAGATCTTCTTATTTGATCATTAGTTTCGATATCTAAGCTGTTTTTTCAACTTTGATTGTTAGAATCAGACATAGTGCTATAAAATATTAGGAATTCCATGCTAACACTTAAAGACCTACATAAATATTCAAACA
>CBFDAB010000017.1:0-26073 GCA_965602745.1 uncultured Campylobacterales bacterium | reverse complement strand
ACCTTTGAATATAAATCTAAATTTTCCATAATTACCTGTTAATATAAAATTTTGTATCTAAAATAAGTGCGCCACAACTGGCCGGTGGTTCCGCCGATGCTCTCAGAGTATTCAGCTACTAAAGAGAGATTATCCTGTCCAAAGAGTTCACCCCCAAGACCGGCAGAAAAACCGTAGTTAAACTGGGACTCACGTCCATTATAATAAGGACTTACTGAGAAGAACGGACGCCAAACACGAACATAATTATATCGGTTTTCCATTCCATAGCTAAGGTCTACACCCGCATACCAAAAGTCATCTGAGATGACATTACCATCAGCAAAGGTCAACATATTATCTATCACACCCTTAGAACCGCTCTTTTCATCATACAGGCCAAAGCTATAATAAGGTGTAAAAGTGATGTCTGGATAGGCTGAACGCTGAAGATAAGAATAATCCAGTCTCCCGCTAAGACCTGAACCAAGAGAGACCCCATCATCAGAAGAGTATTTAGCTTCTTCCAAATACAGACCAATAGTCGATGAGCCTAAGATAGAATATGTCGTTTGTAAACCGATACGGTCTTTATAACCGCCCACCATAAGATAAACACTCTCTTGTGCTTCAGCGGCCTTGTCCACTGTAAGTTCTATATTCAGACGTCTGGAGATAATGCTTTTATATTTGAATGAAAAATAGTTATAAGTATCGGCTGAGTCTCTTAGTCCTATATCGACTTGATACGAGCCTCTTTCAAAACGCTTTTTTATCCCTAAGCCAAAAGAGGTACTGCTTGAAGGAATACTTTTAAAGATTGCATCATCCTTGATAGAATTACTTGCTAAGAAAAGGTCTGTTTCAAAGCTGTATCCCTTTGCAAGATAATACGAGTTATGCATATCACTGTAGGTCTGATCAAGTCCTGATCTGCTTAAGTACCCGGCCTTTAGTACAAAACTGTCTGCATGTTCGTTATGAAGGTTTCGCATCTGTTCATACAAAAGTGAATTTTTCTCATTTTTTTCCAGACCCTCAAAGGCAATGCTCTGGGCAAATGCGATCTGATTGTTATCTGTAGCTGCAGTCAAGATATCACCAACTGGCAAAATACGGTAATACTTATAGATGATATCATGTTGGCTCTGCTTGTCATTAGAGCTTAGAGAAAGGTTCAAACGTATCCAAGGCTCAGACGCCTTCATAGGCTCCGCCATCATCTTCACCTGCTCATCAATATTTTCTCTCTGTGCAAAAGACAAAGAGAGCGCCTTATAAGCATCATGCTTCAAGACAGGTTTTGCACTTTGAAGACTCTCTTCAAACTCATCTGCTCCGACGAAAAACATCTTAACACTTAAATAGCTCTGCATAAAGTCTGAATCAATACCTTTTTCAGGTCTGTCTTGCAACACTTTTTTCATTTTTTTATAGATTGAACCTATCTCTTTATAAAAGGCATTTTCATCATTTTGTGACTGTTTGACATAAGCATATAAAAGATCACTTTCGCGACTTTGCATCTTGTTTTTCTTAAGTCTATCAAGATAATAAGAGGCTCTATCTCCATCTTGTATACTAAAATACGCTACAGCCATAGGTAACCATAGACTTGGGGATACCTTCTCTTTTTCTTCTAAGCTGAAAAGGAGGTTTGAAAGGGCCTGCGTATCTTTTGTATCCATCAAAAACCATAAATAAGGTTCTAATACCTCATTAGAGTCAGGAGAAAGTGCTTGAGCCCTGTCAAAAGCTTGTTTTGCCTGCATATCATCATTGACAGAAGTGTAAAGCTGTGCCTTTATCATCCAATATAAGGCGTCCTGCACCAAGGTGTTATTACTCTTAGTTTCAATCTTTTCACAGACTTCTAAGACCTCTTGATACTGTTTCATATCCATGGCCATATAAGCATAAGTATAAAATAGATAATTTTGTGAAAACTTTTCATAAGCGCCCAAAGCTGCCTTCATCGCGCGTGAGTGATCTGTGTCTTTATACACGGCCAAAATACGTTCATAATCAACCAGCCGTGTCGCGTTTACCTCATCCACTTTTATAGACGCTTGAGCTGCTTGTTCATGTTCTCTTTTATACCAGGCAAGGTCACTCAGCTGCATATAATACTGGGTAAGGTTCCCATCTGCATTCTCAAGGTCAACAGATTGCAAAGAGGTATAAGAAGCATCCATATCTCTTACAATAAAATAATATTGCGAACATAAAAAAGCACTTTCAATATCTCGCATCTTCTTTTTTTCGATCTTCTTGACGACCTTTTTTGCTCTTTGCATCTCGCCCATATTTAAATAGATCTGCAATTGCTGCGTTAGAAGGTAGCTGCGGCTTTGATCTTTTTGATAGAGTTCATCCAGGACTTCTGCTGATTCTAAAGGCTTACCCACAAGATCAAAGATATAGGCCATTTCTTCGATGTTCTTTTTACTGGGATCTTTTTTTACCTTTTTTTCAATGATCACCGCTGCTGTTTCATACTGATACGCGGAGAGTGAATATTCATATATCTTATCTTCAAGCTTCTTGTCACGTGTACGTTTATATATATACATCATGTGTTCTACTGCTTCTTGCGTACGTCCCGTCCACATGGCCACTTCAGACATCTTCTTGTGCCAGTATAAAGATCTAGGAGAGATCTTAAGTGCTTTTTTGGCAGTAAGACAAGCATTGTCCATGTCGCTTGAGTAAGAGAAGACCTGAAAAAGAAGTCTCAACTCTTGATCATTCTCATCTGTAACACTCTGCTTTACATCTTTTGAAAAACGGTAGGTATAGGTCTCGGCTATCATCGAATCAGGATACTTTTGCTCTAGTGTTTTTTGATGGGAGAGCGCTTTGGCGTACTCTTTAAAACAGCCGCAACGCGCAGAATACATCCCATTGATTTCTATAAGATGGCAAGACTCAGGATAGCCTTTAAAAGTATAGGAACCTCTATCTTTGATAAAAAAACTGTTGACTTGAACAGAGTAGCATGTATCTTGAGCTGCAAACGCCAGTGCCGAAGCTATAAGAATTACTATAAAATATTTCATCATCATTTTATATACTTCAAACGTTTTATTGAGACACGTTTTGCGTCTTCCAGTTTATTTCCGGCAAGATAAAGCCTTATAAACACACCGCTCATCTCTTTGTCCCTGTAATATAAGGCTTCATACTTACGTGCCAATACAACAGCCTCATCCATTAATGAGCCATACTGAAGTGATTTAAGAGCCTTTAATAGATATTTCTTTTTATCAGATGCACTACTTGAGCCCTTATATAGAACCATATACTCAGATGAAGCTTTTTTATAGTCTTTAAGTTCTATATAGAACTTGGCAAGTTCCATACGCCATTTTACCGATTTGGAGGCCATCTCTTTTAATAAAACAATAGCTCTTTCTATTTCACCTGCTTCAACAGCAAGATAATAAGCTGTTTGAGTCCATTCATTATAATGACTTGCATCTATCTGACGCAGACGCTTAAGACAACTTTCCTGCATCTTCTCATCTTTAATATCTGAACTAAGATAAAAACATTCTTTTAGCCACAAAGCAGTCTCTTCTTCTTCTAAAAGTTTATACAAGAAGAACAGGGCCTGTTTGTTAAGGGAAAACTCCCTGGCTCCCGTATACCAATATTCTAAAGTCTCAGACATATAATGTTTGTCTTCAATCACCTCATTTAAGAGTGTCTGCAGTTGAGAGATCGTCTCTTTTTGAAATCTTTTTTCGTTAGTTGAAAAGTATTTCGCCTTAAGTGCCTCGAAACGGTAAGAGATAAGTATTTCGCCGGGTATATCAAAACTCTCTTTTTCTAAGACAGCTATCATTTTCAAGGCCAGATCAAACTTCCCGTTTTTAATACTAGCCTCGATAAGTGCTGTGGTAAGCTCTTTATTTTCAGGTTCCAGACGAAGCATGTTCTCAAGATAAATCGCTGTCAGATCATAATTCTTACTCTCTGAGAGAACCTGTTTTTCAAGCATATCTTTAGGATAAAGCACATACAAAACAAATGCAAAAATACAAAAAACAAGAACTGCTTCTATATAAGAAACAACCTCAATGCGTTTATTGGCATCGGATGTGAACATCTGCTTCCTTTACTTTAAATATCATAGATATCTTCGAACCATTTTTCTTTTTAGAAAGTGGCTTTTTATTGACCTCAAGCTTACACCCATCTTGTAGATGATAACTCAAGATAAGGTCAACATGTCCCTTTAGCTTGAAAGAGATCTCCTTCATACTTCTTTGATAAGACAAGACTTCAGCATTTGTATCAATCAGATAGTTCTCATCTGCAGTTTCTCCTAAATCAAGGTCTAGTGAAAGTGCCTGTGTATTTAGATGTACGTAAGTCTGATCATTATCTTTCTTTTGTCCGATAACGGCTTGAGAATCCTTATAGTCTATCTTTGCATCAGAGGTGTTTAAACGTACTGTCTTTAACTCTTTCATTCCCTCAAAATGCCAGCCATCATCTGTCTTTGACATACTGAGATCATAAAACTCCAAGACCTTTGGAATATACTCAGATGTGAATATTGGCATGCTCTCTTGCTTAAGGGCCCATTGATAGACCTCATCCAGAGCTTTTAATGAAGCAATCTTTGAAGCAGCATAGAAGTGATAATATATGTCAATAGGCTTTAGCCGACGAGGTTTATCCGTCAGCTCGAAGGTCTGGATCACTTTTTTATATCCCCAAAATGGCCCCTTGAAAAGGTTTGTATACACATTTTCATTCTCAGCACCCGTATGTACCTGATAATATTCTCCCCTCTTCAGTCCGTAAGGCGCGACATAAGACATCCATGGTCTTGCATTTGTTATATGTGTATCACCCCCGTTGATATTTAAAAGGTCATGTTTATAAGTGTATTCCAATACCTCTTCAGGAGGAAGACAATCTCCCGTCCAAAAAACCGTATTGGGCATTTTCTTTGATGGAGGAAGCAGACGAGAAGCGATATATTTAAGTGACCCTCTAAGTTCTCGCTCGATTGAAAAATCATAACCTTCAAGCTTTAGTCTGTATTGTTCATCCAGCTTACCATCTTTCATTTCACCCCAATAAAATGGATGGGTATATGTGTGCGTAGCCGCTTCTACATAATCCAGTGCAAATATCTTTTTCGAGATCTCTTCTAAGGCAAGAGAATCTTTTGGATAAAGCCCCTTTATGTTCATCTCAGCCTCAACAATAGAAACAGAGTGAGGAATTTTATATTTTTTTATGACTTCCTCATAGGTCACGCCTATACTGTACTGACTTGGATCCCATTGCGCCCGATTCATAGATGCATCTCCATCGATATGCACAAATAGCAATCTGCGACCATTTTGTGTTGTTGGATCAGGTATGGGAATATCTTCCAACTCTAATGTTGTTTTAAACAGTTCAAAGGGGTTGGCAACCCATAAGACATCATCCCCGTAATAGCTCATAAACGTTTCAGAACGGGCATATCCTCCCCACGGCATCTTTGCTATAGGTACGGATCTTTGTGAGGCACTGTTTTCAATGATCAATAATGCTTCTGCGTCTTGAGGCTGATACAGCGTTGGCATATGATCTACGGATAAGCCGATTTCAAAATCCAGCATTTTATCCTTATAGACAATTTGTTGTTTATCCAGGGTCTTAGCTTTGTTTTCAGATCTGTTTATCTTTAATTCTGCCCAAATATCACTGTTATCTTCTATAGAAAGATCATTTAAAAAAAGTACTTTTATATTTTCTTCAAGCAAGATTTTCAACCAGTTTTCATATTCTGTTTTGTCTTTTATATTTGATTGTGACCAGACAAGTACGGCCTTATAACGTGAGAGAGCATCTCTATCAGGAAGACCATCATCAATCTTTTTTGTGATAGGAACATATCCAAGGTATTCTATAGGTAAAGACAAAAGATTGTGCAAGGATACAAACTGTTCTTCATTGGCCACATTATGAAGCACTAAGACCTCACGTTTAATAGCTTCTTTAGATGAAGCTCCATAACGGCTCAATGCCTTGTTTGAGATATAAGGGATGATCCCCAGTTCTTCTATCTTTTTTACCGTTTGCTTGATCTTCTTTTTCTCTTTGATATCCATATAATCTACTGATATCACATCCAGACCATAGGCTTTGATCTTTTCAACCTGAGAAAGGAGCCAACCTCTATCTTCTTCATTAACCTGCGCATAACCAAGGCCTTTAGCAGAGAGACCATAAAAAAGTGATTCAAACAAGACAGCTTCAAGGCTTTCATGTATTTCATCCATCACTTCAAAACCGCGGTTGACTATCAGTTTACTCTGCGGGTAACGAAATTTGAACTTTTTAATAAAACGGATAAGTCCTAATTCATATTCTTTTTTTTCATCATCATTTTTTGCTGCCAACTGATACGAGTCCAAGGTGTCAAAGAAAAAGTTCTTATATCCCTTGTCAATTAAGGGCTCAATGACTTTTTCATACATAAAAGCATGATAATCATCATTAGAGATATCCATAACTATAGAGTCCCAGTTCTTGTTTTCACCGATCTTCCATGACTCTTTCAAATCTTCAAAATACCCTCTATAAGAAGAGGCTTCACCTATACTGACATAAGCGTATATCTTTTTCTTGTACGTCTTAAAGCCATGTGTATATGGTGAGATACTATCGCTCTCGACAATAATATAATCATGTATACCAAGGTTTGCATAAGAGATGTCATCTGCATAATAGACGGCGGCCGACTTGTTTAGGCTTTGGGCATATACGCTGGAGCCAAAGAGTAAAAATACAAGAAGAAGCTTACTGAAGCATAAATGTTTCATAGATCAATCCTTTCATCTCACGTTTCAACACCACCAGGCTGGCTACAAAGGAGATCAATAAAGATATAGAATATCCATATCCAAACATAGCAGGACCCATATATATCGAGGCAAAGGTCAAAACCGTATTGAGTACAAAAAACATTATGCTTAACCACATCGCAACATTGCGTCTATCTAAATAATATAAAATTGCCAATACAGACATAAAGCCTAATTGCAACTGTGCCCCAATTGTCAGTACATAAAACAGACCTAAATACAATTGGGGAATATTTAACCAGGCAAACAGACTTGGTGCTCCAAGGAAAAGCATAATGTTAATGATGCCTTGAATAATCATGATCTCTCGTATAGAATGACGAATAGTCCTGATCATACTCGTATGATAACGCTCTATCAACTCTAAGTGAGCGCCCTCTCGTACGGAGTTAAAAAACAGATCATAATTATCTGCAAAGTCTGCTTCTAGTCTATAAAAGAATATCGCCATTCCCGGTATTATAGAAAGATAAGCAATAAAAATCGGCATATCATAAACAACAGAGGCTTGTAAGACTCCGATAACATGACTTCCTGTCAGGGGATGGTACCAAAAGATAAACTTATCTATCCAAGAGCCTAAGGTGTAGAAAAATCCTGCAAATCCCAAGGTCCAATAAAAACCTCTGGCCTTAAAAAACCTAAAATCCAGAAGATAGAAGGACTCATAACTTTTCACAATAAGCGTCATCAAAATAATCAGCAGTAAAGAGTTGCCAAATAAAAATATCATCAACAACACCTCAAGTGAGTCGCCGAAAAAATACGAAGCTGCAACAATAAAGCCATAAGAGATAAAATATGCTAATAGCACACCTCTATAATATTTAAGACTTACGGCTAATATATTTGATACCCACACCCCGCATAAGACAAGAAAGGTAGAAAGCACACCCACTATAAAAAGAAGGCTCTGCGCTTTAAACACCCACAAAGACACAGGAAGACCTATAGCAAAACCCACCATCCACGAGACAAGCAAGGTCCCAAAGTATGAGGGCAGCACTTCATTTTCTTTATGTGCAAAGATCAAGTCTGCAGTATATCTTGTAAAGGGAAGTTGGACCAACCCCGTAATGATAAGACTAGAGGCAAGCGCAATGGCGTAGGTGATTACAATAGGAAAGGCAAAGACTTCTGAACCCGCATTATGTGAGCTGGCAATATTAATAAAACCAACCAGTAAAATGGCAAGAATGGATATTACCCAAGGTCCCGCGCTGAGCATACCTGAATATCCATACATCTTTAAAACAGAAAAGAGTCTATCCTCTTTAAGGATCTTTCTTAACTCAAAACCTATTCCTGCCATGTGTCCATCGCTTCTGTATAGATATCTTTATAGGCTTGTAAAAACGTCTCTTGACGGTAGAATCTATCTACCCGTTTAAGTGCAACATCTTGAGCTTTTTTCCACAATTTTTCATCTTTTAAGTAGCGGATATATTCTGCTGCCAAGGCTGTAGGATTTGCTATTGCTACAATCTCTCCGGCTGAGCCAAGAGCAATATCTTCTTCATTCAAGCCACCTTTGATAAGATCATAACATGAGCCGACATCCGTTGCTACACAAGGTACACCTGCGGCAAAACCTTCTAAAATAACCAGAGGCATTCCTTCACTAATAGAAGTCAAAGTCTGCAGACCCGAAAGAGGTAATATCTCTTTAATATTTTGAAAACCCAAGAACTTGACATTATTTGAAATACCCAATGACTCTGCCATATTCTGACATTCTAAAGCGTATTCTGCATCTTCATCCATAGGCCCGACTATCCAAGCCTCAGCCTCAGGAATCTCATTAATAGTAATACGCATTGCGCGGATAAAGGTCTTGATATCTTTAATAGATACAACCCGGCCTATAAGTGTTATGACTTGAGGTACACCCTCAGGTCTTTTTTCCAAAAGAGTATTAAGAGTATCCACATCAACAGCATTGGGAATGATCTTTGTTTTCTCTTTTGGAGCACCAAATTGGACCTGTATATCTCTTGCACCGGAGTATAATGAGAGAATAGAATCTGCTTTATCATAGGTAAACTCTCCAATACGTTCAAAAAACTTCACCCACATATGTTGAATATAGTTTGTCTCTTCAGGCTGTTTTAGTAAGGTCGGTTTTTTAAAATCGATCCAGTCGGCAGTAAGCATATCGATCTTTCTCTCTCTTGTGTATATACCGTGTTCCGTTAGGATAAAAGGAAGTTTTTTATCATACGAAGCTAAAGAGGCCAAAAATCCGGCATACCCTGTTGAAGGACTGTGAAGGAGTTTCGCCTTTGGCATAGTCGTTACAATCTCAGCCAGCTTCCAAATAGGTTTATGGATGTTTCGTACTGTCCAGAAATAGTCTACGAAAGAGATATCAGGGCAATTTTCTTTATATTTTTCTTCTATGAACTGCCAGGCCTTATGAGAATAAAGAAAGTCTTTATAAGGCATCTTTTCCATATAAAAAGAGATATCATGCATCTGCTCGGGAATACTTTCTCTTTCATCTTTAAAAAAAGAGTATAACTCCCTTACCGTCTTCATCGCTTCTTCGCTTCCTTTACGTTTGCTCGGAGTATTCTTTTCATCATCAAACATATAATGCACTTCAAGATGCAGAAGGTTAGGCGGAAGTTCATAAAGTATATCACCATACTCTTCAGGACGTGAACCAAGAAAGATAATACCAAAGTTGAATTCTGGAAGGCCTACCATAAGTTGATGTATCCATGATGACACTCCCCCTCTTACATAAGGATAGGTACCTTCACCAAATATCATGATATCTACAGCCTCACTTTGACGAATATATTCAGCCATCATAGCTCCATTGTGCAATTATAGGATACATTGTTGTATTCATCTTTAAACTTTTAACAGTGTTCAGCATCGAACCTACAGACCTGAAATTTCCTCTTTCAAAATATAGTTCCGTAAGATAAGGTACTATATACTCATGGTTTACACCACTTTCAATGGCAAGAATAAACTGTGTCGTTGCCGTCTCATACTCTTTCTTTTCTAAATAAAGTTTGCCCAAGAGAACGTTCATAGAAGTATCACCCATATTATTATCAAAAACAAATGTAGCATAACGCAAAGACTCATTCACCAAATAAGATTTAAGAACCTCATCTGAAAGATCAAAATAGACCATATCCCAGTATAAATGGGCCAACTCTTTAGCCGCACTGCTTTTTTCATCACTGTCTTGTGTCTGCGTAAAACGTAAAGATGCCTGGTGTATCTTTGTATTTATATCTTGTTCCAAATTATCAATCAAAGAGAAGCTGTAAAGGCGTATTTCATCATCTTTATCTGCAAGAGAGTGTTTTATCAAGGCGATATTTTTTCTACTCATATCTTGAGAAACAACCGATAGAGCTCTCATCCTTAATGCTCTTGGTGCCTCGCTGTTAGACATGAGTTCCATCATCGAGCCTTCACCAAAGAGGCGTTTTACATTGGGGAACTCATGATCAAGTTCTTGCATGTTAAGTGTTTTTGTATGTTTTAACACTTTGGCATACTTCACACGTAAAAGATAGTACACCATCCATAATGTAAAGAGATAACCAAGAAGAGGAACAGTGATATTGAAAAACAGTGTAAGTAGAAAAATCATTTTTTTACTGTCTTTATAACGTCGGGATAAGAGAATCGTTGTAAAAAAGGCCAATACCGAAGAAATCAGACCATGCAAAAGATAAAACAGCAGAAGCGAATTTAAACTGACTGTTTCAAACAATATCATAATCTATTTCACCATAACGTTTGATGATCTCGATCTGTGAAATATTAAAAAAAGAGAGTTCTATGCGTTCGTCATCTTCTTGTAATTTCAATAATCCTAATAAGCGTTTTAAAAAGCCCTGTGCTGACGCCTCATCTGCGAATGGAAATAAGAGTCCTAATACATAATGATTGGAGTTGTGATGTGTAGAAAGCATATCTAAGGAACGAAGGTTCTTTTGTATCATCTGCATAATTTGATGTGAGAGAAGCTCGTCTTGGGTCTTAATCACCAATACGGTGGACTCTACATCATACATGCTGTAAAGTTTATACAGGCGTTTTAATTCAAAGGCAAAGTTGTCGTCAACTATAGGGTTCTCACTCTTAGCAAGCTTAATAGATTCCCATTTCTCCAACTCATCAAGGAAATAAGAGATCAAGACAGAGATTGTAATAAGAGTATCTTTGTTAAAAGCGAGAAAAGGCATCTTAGTTATCAGTAACACCCCTTTGACACTATTATGTGAGACAGCTGGAATCACGGCAAGGTATTTACTGTTGTTTTCCACTTCTTGAGAACTGACATACATAGGACTTTTTTTGATCAAAGCCATCTCTATCATCGGGTCATTTGATCCAATCTCTTCTTCTGCACTTTTATCAGACACATCATAAAGCTTATTATTTTTAACATAACACAGCTGCGCTTCATCAACGCTAAATGATTTGTTTAAAAGTGTTATAAATTCTGCATAAAAATCTTCATCATTTGCATAAGCATCTTTGAGCAGACGAATGCTGTTTCGCAGACTCATAGGTTTGAAAACATAGTTTTTTTCAAGCTGATCGTGAGAGATCTTTAAGGTGTAAAATGCATTTGTCAATTCATCAAGTTTAACTCTTAAATAGGCATTCTTCGAACTGTTTTGAATAATCTTTCGTTTCCAAAAGTAATGAAACTCGCCCAAGATAAGGACTATCATTAAAATATTTAAAAATTCTCGTAAAGGAAATTCATCATAAAAAAATCCCATACACATAGAAATCAAGAAAATGGCAAGCAGGCCATTAGATATCCCGTGAAAGAGTGTAATCACCATTAACAGTAAGACAATATAAATGATCTCATATTTAATTAGTAAGGGGTCTGTCGGTTCAATGTTATATCCAAGTGCAAGACCTATCATAATAAGAACAGAAGTCTCTAAAAATGCATATTTAGAGATCTTTAAACGCGATTTTTGTGTAAAGAACATCCCGTGTTATCTATTTTTTCTCAAGCATAGCACTGATCATAGATTGCGCTGTCGTACCTATAGAAGAATTTCCCCAGTCATTGCTAGAAGCAGTTGTACTCCAGACAACCTTTGCAGAATCAACCTTTATTAGAGTACATTGCAAACTAATAGCCGGTTCCCCATCAATACCTGTCTTGTATCGCCATTCACTAACCCCACCGATAAGTAAATAATCCGATCCGTTTTCACCTGCTATACGAAGTTTCTCTTTTAGGTTTTTTGGCTTTTTAGAAATTTCATTGCTTATAGTATAGCCTTGAGACAATAAAACACCCTCTATCAAGTTTGATGCACGCATGCCTGCTTGAGGAGTGTCCGTATAATTTTCCAAAGAAAAGATTGTTATTGATTGAACCTTGTCACTTAAAGGAAGAGGAAGACTTGTTGTTATCTCAAGTGAAGAACAGGCCGTTAAAAAAAATGTAAAAATGATGCTAAAAACTACTCTCATATGTACCCCATTTATGTATTGCACTTTAAATATAGATAAGGTATTCTATTTAATTATTAAAGCGAATATCATTTCATATTCTCCTATATTTGATGCAAGTACCTTTATACGGGAGAAGGTTGTGATAAATTTACTTTATTGCTTTTCTATCACTTCAGAAATCTTTTCAAAGATATTCAATACCTCTGACTTTTTCTCAAAATAGCTGTTTTTATTGGCTATCAGGTAAGTAGATGATGTCATGATCTCTTCAACTACTTCAAGTCCGTTTTGCTTCATCGTAGCGCCTGTCTCAACAACATCTACTATCATATCGGCAAGTCCTACAAGAGGAGCCAGTTCAATTGAACCGTATAGCTTGATAATATCAGCAGCGACTGCGCGTTCTGCGAAGTAACGCTTAGTGATATTGACCATCTTTGTTGCGACTTTAAGCTCAGGCTTGCTCAGGTCAAGTTTTTCACCCTTACGCATTCCGATAGCTACCTTACAGATACCGCGTTTAAGATCAAGAAGACGGATAACATCCAGTCCCTGCTCTTCTAACGTGTCAAGTCCTACAACACCGATATCTGCCGCTTGATGATAGACATAGGTCGCAACATCTTGGTTACGCACCAGTAAAAACTTAAAGTTTGGTGTCTCTAAGATCAGTTTTCTATCATCAAATTTAAACTCTTCACCAAAGATTGAGGCAAAAATTTCTAAAGTCTCTTCGGCAATTCGACCTTTTGGTAGGGCAACGGTAAGCATTAGGCTCGTCCTTGTATGATTTTGTTCATTCCCTTAAACACCAATTTATGGTCAATGACCGCATTTGGTATCAGAGGAAAAAGTTTTTCAGCGTCTCCGCCTGTTAAGATAACAGGCAAAGTATCTGAAATAGAAGAGATATGAGAGACTAGTGGGGCTATTGCACCATAACTCAAGGCATCTTCCGTATTTTTCGGCATTGTAGCTAAATCTAGGTCAAAATTAAATGAAACCTCAAGTCTAGGTGATATATCTTTAAAGCATTTGGCCAAGGCTGTAAAGCCGGGATAGATATATCCGCCCTTATGTGAGATCTCTTCAATCAGGTCAACAGTAATAGCAGAACCCGCATCTACTATGACTGCATTTTCTACAGCCTCACAGCATACTATCCTGTCAATTCCCATACTCTCATAATATTTTGAAAAATCTATATAAGAACGAAGGTTTATCCAATTCTCATTTTTTTCTAGCTGTTTTTCCCAATACGGGTTAACACAGATAAAATAGACCTTCTCTTCAAAAGCTGAGACGTCAAAGTCATCAACACTGATCTTTTTTCCGTCCGAAAAACTGAAATTTGTATTTCCGATATCACACAAGAGAGTATTATGAGTCAATGATCTTCCATTTTGCCTTGCCAAAGGCCGCACGTGCTTTAGAGCAGATAGGCGCATCCAACATCAAGACCTTCCCCTTAAACTGATGATCTCTGTAAAGAGACATCTTATGTACGATCTCTTCAAATTTTGCGAGATCTTTCATTAGCAAACGGCTCTTTTGGGATACGACAATGACTGCATTGTAATATTTGTTGAGATCAAGGGCGCAATAGAGCTTTATCTTATTACGTATATTCAACTCTTTTGGCTGTATCTCATCTAATTTTTTATATATCCGACCATTTTGGCGAAGGCTATCTACTAATATTTTCATTGTCGGTATTATAACTTATTTAGGAAGCGAAAGATAAAGATAAAGACAATAAAAGTGAAGATGCTAAAGAGTCAGTCTGCAGCCATGGGATGACAGGAGAGGACTGTCTCTTTTAGGTTGTGTTTTTGGATGTGGGTATAGACCTGGGTTGTCAGTAAAGAAGCGTGTCCTAAAAGTTCTTGCACGACTCTTAGGTCAGCTCCTCCGATGATCAGGGCTGTCGCATAAGAGTGGCGAAGGACGTGAGGAGATGAGTTTAGATACTTTTTACTTATCTTATATGCGGAGATACGGCTGATTGTCTTTCCCTGATAGTTCAGCCACAGATAACGTGACTCAAAGGGACATTTTGACTCATAGGCTTTTAGAGCCTTTAAGGCTTCATCTGCGATGGGAACAATACGCTCCTTATCTCCCTTGGCATGACGAATCTTCAGCCACAAATCTTCTATATCACTATGTTCAATACTTAGACACTCTGAGATACGCGTACCCGTTGCATACAGAAACAAGATCAAAGCATAATCACGCAGGCCTATCCAAGAGCTTCTGTCAATCAATGAAAGGGCGTTCATGATCTGTTCATACGAAAGGTATTTTGGCAAAGAAGAAGGGATCTTTGAGAACTTGAACTGGAGCTTTTTCTCATTGGGATCTAAAAACTCTTGATGACAAAAATTAAAAAAAGCGTTTATTGAAGAGAGTTTTCTGTTAAGGGTGCGTTTATTTTCAAATTGGCTGAGATAAGAGAGGAGTTTTTTCTCATCAAGATTGATAAGAGAAGAGTCATAATGCGCTTCAATAAGAGTTAGATCATTTGTATATGCTTCTATGCTCGCCTTGCTCAGAGCCTTTATGATTTGTATATATTCTATAAAGGCTTCAAGCTGAGCAGACATGAACTCTTTATTTTACCTTGATATAAACATTGTCAAAATAAAAACCTTCTTCAGAAGTGAAGAAGAAACCGCTTTCTAAATTAAAGTCATGCACTGTAAAGGTAGAAAGGTCTGTGCTTGCAATAATGATATATTCTTCTCTTTCTGCCGCATATACAGCCTCATCCGTGACAACAAGACCAAGGAAGCGGGCGAATGGGAATTTTTGACGTTTGATAATATCTAGGTTATGTGTTAATGCAACAAGCTCTCCCTGCTTCGTAGCCACCCATACGCCTTTTTCATTTGCGACCATATTACGCGCTTCAAGCTCTACGCGCAACTCTCTCTCCCCTAAGGTATAGATCTTTGAGGGTGTTGCGGCAAAAAGAGTGTCATTGACTATCTTAAAATAGATGATATTATTAAAATACTGCTCAGAGCTAACAATAATAGTTCTAACCAGCTCTTTAGACTCTGCATTTACAATAACGATCTTTCCGTCTAGCGTTGGGAAAAGAACTAAGTCATGTAAAAAACGTGGATTAGCTATACGCGTATCAACGGCTGTTGATTCAGAAGCAGGCTCTTTAAACAAGAGTGTTCCCGTGCTAAACTCATATAAGGCAAGTTCATTATCAGCAAAGACAACAGCAAGAAGATCATCTTTTAAAGAGACCGTTGCTGCCGTTTTACCAAGATCTAGGCTCTTGCTTAGATTCTCATCTTTTACGGCAAAGACCTTTCCGCCTGCCTTAAGGGCTAAACTCCAATCCCTGTTTTTAAAAACAAAACGGTATCCCTCAGGAAAAAGTGTTGTATCCATTCCCTCTTGAGAAATGACCATACCATTTTCAAGACTTGCCGTTTCTGCACTTACTTCTACAATAGAACTATCAAACCTTTGCGTTAAGGGGATAGAGTCTGCTGTCTCATCTGGTTTATAATACTCTTTAGTACTACATCCTGAAAGAAGCATTATCACTGCTAAGGTAAAAAACGATGTTTTCAACATCTATTTAACACCATAATGCTGAAGCAAGCCCACCATCTTCTTAAATGACGAGTCCTCATCAATTAAGCTTAAACGTGCTTTTGCTTCTGCTGTTTTCCCCTCTTGCATCAACAAAACGGCCTCATTTAAGATAGCAAGATCTTTTAAGATAGCATCTTGATTAAGAGCATAATCATTTAAGGCACTCTTGTCTTTTTTCAAAGTCGCCAATTCGTATGTAGCCAAGTCAGAAATCACATCAGATGATGAAGATTTAAGAGACTCTAGTTTAGTCTCATCTTCTCCCTCTAGGGCAAGCTTTAACTGCCAAGCGTCATATAGCTCAGAGTTAGTCTCTTTTAATGTTTGACCGGCTTGTGCATCAGTAGGTGAACTTAAAAGTGTTAAATACGCTGCATTAGACTCTGAAATCATCTGTGAAAGCTTTGTCTGATATAAGCTGTTTCCTACAATAACGACAATAACAGCTACACAAACACTGATGAGAGGCATCTTGTATTTTTTAACAAAACGTTCTGTCTTTACTGCTGATTCAAAAAACTTCTCTTCTTGATTCAACTTTTCTTTAACCATATCTATATTTTCTTTTAAGCTCACAAAGGCTCCTTCTTTTTTATAATATCAAAGGGGCAAAACCCCTTTGATTGCGCTAACACTATCTTTCATTGGGCATGAAGCCAACGTGCGGTAAAACACGCTTAAGTGTACAAGCAAGCAACAATACTTTTTATCTAAGAGTTACTCTTTAGTTTATAATGTTGTTATATTATCTTATTAAAGTTAAAGCCGCCCAAAAGCTTCGCCAAATCAACTTAAATTAGTATTATTTTGTTACAATCACACATATTTTAAACATCAAGGAAAAAACTTGAAAATTGATGACGCACTGTTAACAAAACTAGAAAAACTTTCGTATCTTGAGATTGCCGAAGATAAGCGTGAAGAGATCATCTCACAACTTAGCGAGATTGTCTCTTTTGTAGATAATTTAAGTGAACTCGACACAAAAGAGTTAAATCCAACCTTTAGTATGACAGATAAGGGAACAAGGCTACGTGAAGATGAGTCAAAATCATCAAAAGAGGTTTCAGAGTCAATTCTAAGAAATGCACCACATAGTGAAGACAACTTCTTTATCGTTCCAAAAATCATTGAATAATGATCAAGGTATATGGAATTAAAAACTGCGATAGTGTTAAAAAGGCTATCAAGTTTTTAAAAGACAATAAGCTTGAATACTCCCTTCAAGACTTCAAAACAGACCCCATAGGCTGTGATGAGATTAGAAAATGGGCAAAGAGTGTAGAAATGAAACAGCTCTTTAATACCCGTGGAACAACCTACCGTACGCTTAAACTCAAGGACTTGGAGCTCAATGACGAGCAAAAACTTGAGTGGTTATGTAAAGAAAACATGTTAATTAAAAGACCTGTGATAGAATATGCATCAGATAAATTTATAATTGGTTTTAACGAAAATCAGTATAAAGAGGAATTGTTATGAGTTTAGATATTCGAAAGCTTTTAAAATCTGTTGTTGCCTATAAGGCTTCTGATCTCCACCTCGTCTCTCGTTCTGAACCTCAAATCCGTATTGACGGAAAACTTGTCTCCCTAAACCTTCCTGTAATGGATGGTACGACCATTGAAGAGATGGCCTACTCTCTGCTTACTGATAAACAGAAGAAAGAGTTTGAAGAAGAATTAGAACTTGACTTTGCTATCGTCCTTCCTGATATCGGCCGTTTTCGTGCGAACTATTATCGTGTGATGGGTGACATTGCCTGTGCCTTCAGGATCATTCCTATTGATATACCTTCTCTCGACCAGCTTAATGCCAAAGAAATATTCAAAGAGGTGATTAAACGTGAAAAAGGGCTTATTCTCGTAACAGGTCCTACGGGTTCGGGTAAGTCAACCACACTTGCAGCCATGATCAATGAGATTAACATCACAGAGAACAAACATATTATTACCGTTGAAGATCCGGTGGAATTTATGCATGATAATAAAAAATGTCTTTTCTCACATAGAAATGTAGGGACAGACACCCGTTCTTTCGCACGTGCCCTTAAATTTGCTATGCGTGAAGACCCTGATGTTATCCTGATCGGGGAGATGCGTGATCAGGAGACTGTTGGAGCTGCCTTAACCGCGGCGGAAACAGGTCACCTGGTCTTCGGGACTCTGCATACGAACTCTGCTCCTGAGACGATAAACCGTATTATTGACGTTTTCTCCGGTGATGAACAGCCTCAGATACGAGCTCAGCTTGCGACCTCTCTTGTTGCTGTTATTTCTCAGGCCCTGCTTCCTCGTATAGGCGGCGGTCGTGTTGCGGCTCAGGAGATCATGATCACAAATCCGGCGATAAAGAACCTTATCCGTGAGGACAAGGTTCACCAGCTCTATTCTCAAATGCAGCTAAACCAGCAGGCTACGGGAATGACGACACAGACTCAAGAGTTAGTCGAGTACCTTAGACAAAAGATCATCTCAAAAGACTCTGCGGTTCAATATTCAAACCGTCCAGAAGAGCTTCTAAACATTATAAAAAACATGTAAAACAACCGCACCCAGTGCGGTTTTCTGCTTCTAATGAATGCTAAAAACTCCTTCCATCATTAACAGACTTCTGTATCTATTTTTTGTAAATATATTATCTATCTAAGTACTTAGATTAGAATATTTCAACTCTGATATCATAAAAAAATTAGACAGGGATATTAACGCTAAAAAGAAGAAGCAAGACACCCAAAGTGTCTTGCTGATTAAAAGAAGTTTACTGCTTTTTAGCAGATTTTAGTGAGTCTGCGATAAGAAATGCAAGTTCAAGAGCTTGATCTGCATTTAGACGCGGGTCACAATGTGTATGGTAACGAGACTTAAGGTCATCATCACTGATATTAAAGGCTCCACCTGTACACTCTGTTACATTTTTACCTGTCATCTCCAAGTGAACACCGCCGCCGTATGTACCTTCAGCATTATGAACTTCAAAAAAGTTTTTCATCTCTGCCAGTACAGCTTCAACGGGACGTGTCTTATAACCACTGCTTGATTTGATAGTATTTCCGTGCATTGGATCACATGACCACAATATCTTCTTACCTTCACGCTCAACCGCGCGAATAAGTTCAGGAAGATGATCTCCGACCTTATCTGCACCCATACGAACGATAACATTCAGACGTCCTGATTCATTCTCAGGATTAACTGCGTCAATAAGACGGATCAACTCATCCGGTTGCATCGTTGGGCCTGCTTTTACACCGATAGGGTTTTTAATACCGCGCATAAATTCAACATGGGCTCCGCTTAGTTCACGTGTTCTGTCACCGATCCACAGCATATGCGCTGATGTATCATACCAGCCACCGGTTAAAGAGTCTTGACGAGTAAAAGCTTCTTCATATTCTAATAAAAGAGCCTCATGAGAAGTATAAAAATCAGTTTCGCGAAGCGTTCTGTATGTTTTAGAACTAACACCGCAAGCCTCCATAAATGATAGCGACTCATGAATACGATTAGCCATATCTTCATATTTCTCTTTTAAAGGAGAGTCTTTAACAAAGTCCAGGTTCCAACGGTTGACTTCATTAAGATCAGCTAAACCACCATTAGCAAAAGCACGTAAAAGGTTTAATGTAGATGTAGACTGATTATAGGCTTGAAGCATGCGTTCAGGGTCCGGAGTACGAGCCTCTTTGGTAAATTCAACACCGTTAATAATATCTCCGCGGTAAGATGGAAGTGTCACATCCCCTATAGTCTCAAAATCTGAGGAACGAGGCTTTGCAAACTGTCCGCCCATACGTCCGACTTTTACGACAGGAGATGAACCGGCATAGGTCATAACCACAGCCATCTGCATCATTGCCTTAAATGTATCGCGAATATTATCTGCACGAAATTCTGAAAAACTTTCCGCACAGTCTCCGCCTTGAAGTAAAAAGGCATTTCCGTCAACTACATCTGAAAATTGTTTTTTTAATGAACGAACTTCACCGGCAAATACCAAGGGTGGAAGTTCTCTAAGTTTTTGTGTTACACGCTTAAGATGATCTGTATCTGCATAAGTGGGTTGCTGTTTGATTGGGAAATCTCTCCAGCTTGATGGGTTCCAAGTGCTCATATATTCCTCGAATTTCTGTAAGTAAACCTTACATCTATATTATTATGGCGCAAATACTATCCAAAGCTTCCTAAAAAAAGGCTAATATAATGCCAAAAGCTTCTTTTATGCTAAAATATGTATAATTCTAGGAAAATAAAAGGAGCTATTTTCGTGGACAAACTACAAGCTGAAAAAACAATCAAATCTGCTTTTACAGCCCTAAGCGAAAAACTCCAAGCCCAAGGCAAGTATAACAGCAAAGAGATCATTGATGATTTGCACAGGCTTGCCAAAGCCTTACAGACAGATAACAGTGTCGCTTTAAACCTGCACTCTACTGAACAAAATCTTGAGCTTCAATATAAGGCTATCGCTCAAGAGAGCTTAGAATCTTATGCCAAAACGACCCAGAGCGTTGGAGATATTAATAAAAAGTTTCTAGAGACTGAACATTGCGCAATTCAGGACAAAGGTCTTAATATCGAAGATATGAAACGCGGATACTGCAACATTTATGATCAAGTAGAAGTACAGATCATTGAAGCAAATAAGACTATAGAAAGATTGAACGCTCAGATTCTTAGTTTAGAAAAGAGCTCAAACATCGACCCTTTAATAGGTATTTACAACCGCCGTGCCTTAGATACCCATCTTGATTCTCTTTGCAATATGAAAGGATTTGTTCCTGATACTCGCATCTTGATTATTGATATTGATGACTTCAAGCGCGTTAATGACAGTTATGGACATCTAGCAGGCGATCGCGTCCTTATCTTCTTGGGAAAACTAATCAACTCCGTCTTACGTCCGGGAGACAAGGTCTTTCGTTTTGGAGGAGAAGAGTTTCTTATCTTGCTTAACCGTTCTGACGAGCAGGCATGCCAGAGTGTAGCAGAGCGTATAATAAAGAGTGTACGTTCGAACAAACTTCTTTATAAAGAACATCAGATCAAGATAACATTGAGTATAGGATCAGCCTGCTTACAAAAGGATGACACTTTCGACTCATTTATCGGACGTGCGGACAAGGCTTTGTATAAGGCGAAAAGCAGCGGCAAAGACAAACTGATAATAGGATAATTATGGATTTTAGTATTTTTGATTTAATTGTAGGCAGTATTATTTTATTACTGGGTTTAAAGGGAATTCTTAACGGATTTTTCAAAGAACTCTTTGGCCTTATCGGCATCATCGGCGGTATTTTTATCGGTTCACGTGTAGCAAAAGATGTCGGAACGTTCTTATCTGACGCCATCTTTAAGTTTGACAGTCCTGCTGCTATCAGTTTTCTTGGCTTTCTTGTCACTCTTGCTATTTTTTGGGCTTCTATGATCGGTTTGGGAATACTCTTTAAAAAGTTCTCTAAACTTAGTGGTCTAGGTCTTATGGATAAGGTCTTGGGCTTTATTTTTGGATCAGGGAAATTTTTCCTTATTGCTTCTGTTATCGTTTATGCCGTTTATAATTTTAAAGCCGTAAGAGACAATATTGATATGGAAGGTAGCTTTATGTTTCCGGCCTTAGTTGAAACAGGTCGTGTTATTATGCGCATTGACGGTGAAAAGATCGCAGATGATATAAATAAAAGTATTGATGAGGGTGTAGAAGGTGCTAAAAGTGCATTAGAAGACAATATTACTCAAGAACTAATTGATGATGCCAAGCAAGAAAAAGAAGCTATTATGGATGCTGTTAACCAGAAGCTAAAAGAGAGCAATATCTCACTCGAGGAAATAAAATGATCCAACAGCCATTTACTTCACGCACTAAAGAGTATGCAGCCCTTTTAGAAGAGTTTAAGTCTCTTTTAAAGAAGAATGGAGAAAAGTTCACCATTCAAAGAGAGGTCATTCTTGAGACTCTGTATGACAGTAATGAGCATTTAACGCCCGAAGCCCTCCACCAACTTATGCAAAAACTGCACCCTAATCTAAAAACAGGGATTGCGACTGTATATAGAACACTTTCTCGTTTAGAAGAGTCTGACATGGTCACCTCTTTATCTTTTGGTGCTCAGGGTAAAAAATATGAACTAGGTGCAAAAGATCATCATGACCATATGATCTGTACAAGCTGTGGAGACATTACAGAGTTTGTTGATGAGGAGATCGAAAAACGCCAAGAACGTGTAGCTGATGAGTTTGGTTTTCTAATCAAAGACCACTCTATGCAGATATACGGCCTGTGCAAAAACTGCCAAAACTAGAAAATGCGGTTTCACGAAATGAAAAGTTTCTGTGAAAACGAACGATAGTGGTTACAGAGTAAAATTTTCGTGAAAACTAGAAAACACGGTTACGAAGTAAAGTTTCCGTGAAACCAACTAATACTAAACAAGGAACTCGATTGCCATTTCAAAATCAGTACGTACAACAACGCATAGAAAAAGCCGAAAAACTTCGTGAACTGGGCTACAACCCTTACCGAAACGATTCTGAGCGAAACACTACAGTTGCTAAATTTATAAACATCAATTCAGATGTTGAACATATGGAAGACAAACGTGCCCCGTCACGTTCATATATCCTTGCTGGACGTATTAAGCTTTACCGTCTTATGGGTAAGGCAAGTTTCTTAAAGATAGAAGATGAAAGCGGTGTTTTACAGGTCTATCTTGCACGCGATAATCTTGCTGAAGGCTTTTATAATGATATCAAAAAGCTTATAGAGGTCGGTGATATCATTGAAGTAGAAGGATATCCTTTTGTTACAAAGATGGGAGAGCTTTCTTTACACATCAATAATTTAAAAGTCATGACAAAGGCAATTTCACCTCTGCCTGAAAAATACCACGGACTGACTGATAAAGAAGCGCGTTACAGACAGCGTTATCTTGACCTTATTATGAACTCTGAAGTTAAAAAAACCTTTAAGGTACGTTCAAAAGTTATCTCTTTGATCCGTCACTTCTTTGAAGAGAAGGGATTTTTAGAAGTTGAGACCCCGATGATGCACCCTATTGCAGGTGGAGCTAATGCTAAGCCCTTTGTAACTCACCATAATGCACTGGGAATTGACAGATTTCTTCGTATTGCACCGGAACTTTATCTTAAGCGTCTTATTGTAGGTGGGTTTGAAGCCGTTTTTGAGATCAATAGAAACTTTAGAAATGAAGGTATGGATGCGACACATAATCCGGAATTCACTTCTATAGAGTTTTACTGGGCATATAAGAACTATAAAGACCTTATAGAGATCACAAAAGAGCTTTTTGACTACCTTTTTGAGCACCTAAACCGTCCTAAAAAGCTTCCTTATGGAGATTTGGAGATTGATTTTGATGATTTTACAGAGATCGGCCTGGTTAAATCACTAACTGAGATCGGTGGAGTTCCTGAAGAGATAGTCAATGACAAGGATAAGATCATTTCCTACCTGAAAGAGAACAAGGTGAGAGTTAATGAGAAGATGAATCTTGGACAGCTTCAGGCTGAACTCTTTGATGAATATGTTGAAGCTAAACTTATCAACCCTACATTTATCACTGAGTATCCCGTCGAGATCTCTCCTCTTGCACGACGTTCAGATGAGAACCCTGCTATCACGGAACGCTTTGAGCTTTTCATCGCCGGTAAAGAGATAGCAAATGCCTTCTCAGAGCTTAATGATCCAATCGATCAGTATGAGCGTTTCAAAGATCAGGTTGATGCTAAAGATTGTGGTGGTGATGATGAGGCACATGAGATGGATGAAGACTTTATCAAGGCTCTTTCATACGGAATGGCTCCAACAGCAGGTCAAGGTATAGGTATAGACCGTCTTGTAATGATGTTAACCAACCAACACAGTATTAGAGATGTACTTCTTTTCCCAGCGATGAAGCCCCTTTCGAAGGACGAAGAAGCGGAACTTGAAGAGCAAGAAATTAAAAACCAAGAAAAAGGAAAATAAAATGAATACAAGTAACTTACAAACATTCGATCCAGAAGTGTTTGGATATTGTGAACAAGAAGTACAGCGCCAATCAGAGCACTTAGAGATGATCGCATCTGAGAACTTTACACTGCCGGCAGTTATGCAGACAATGGGTTCAGTTTTTACGAACAAGTATGCAGAGGGTTACCCAGGCAAACGTTATTATGGCGGTTGTGAATATGCTGATAAGGTAGAACAACTGGCAATAGACAGAGCTTGTGAGCTTTTTAACTGTAATTATGCAAATGTACAGCCGCACTCAGGTTCTCAGGCAAACGGCGCAGTATATGCAGCCCTTCTAAAGGCCGGAGAGAAGATACTTGGTATGGATCTTTCTCACGGTGGTCACCTGACTCACGGTTCTAAGCCAAGTTTTTCCGGTAAAAACTACTCATCTTTCACTTATGGTGTTGAGCTTGACGGCCGTATCAATTACGAGCGTGTTATGGATATCGCTAAGATCACTCAGCCAAAGATCATCGTATGTGGCGCGAGTGCTTATGCTAGAGAGATTGACTTCAAAAAATTCCGTGAGATCGCTGACGCGGTAGGTGCGATTCTTTTTGCTGATATCGCTCACATCGCCGGTCTGGTATGTGCAGGTGAGCACCCTAGCCCATTCCCTTATGCAGATGTTGTGACAACGACTACCCATAAGACACTTGCAGGTCCTCGCGGCGGTATGATCATGTGTAATGATGAAGATATTGCAAAGAAGATAAACTCAGCTATCTTCCCGGGTCTTCAAGGCGGACCACTTGTTCATGTTATCGCGGCTAAGGCTGTTGGTTTCAAGTACAATCTTTCAGACGAGTGGAAGGCATATGCCAAGCAGGTAAAAGCAAATGCTTCTGTTCTTGCTGATGTACTTATCAAACGCGGATATGATGTTGTAAGTGGCGGTACAGACAACCACCTGGTACTTGTATCTTTTATCAATAAAGACTTTTCAGGTAAAGAAGCTGACGCGGCTCTTGGAAATGCTGGTATGACTGTAAACAAGAACACTGTTCCGGGTGAGACACGTTCTCCTTTCGTAACTTCGGGTATCCGTGTTGGTTCTCCAGCTCTTACATCTCGTGGTATGAAAGAAGCAGAATTTGAGATCATTGCAAACCGTATGGCAGATGTATTAGATGACGTGAACAACACAGAAGTTCAAGAAAAAGTAAAAAAAGAGTTAACAGAACTAGCTAAACAGTTTATTATATATACACAGTCAACATATTAATATTTTTTGTACTAAGGGGTGACACATGACAGCAATGGACTTAAAACTTATCAAGATGGTAACTGATCATTATTGGGTCAAATCTGATGATATAGTTGAGAAGCTTGCATTCAAGGGGCGCACTTTTTATAATAAATATCAAAGAGTAAATAAACTTCTTAACCAGCAAGTGATCAACCAACACCTTAAAGGTGAGATCACTGTTGCTCATTCTCTTATCAATTCACGTAACAAGGTCGAAAACATTGTCATAGATTATAATGGACGTGACCCTCAACGTTTTTATCACAGGGCTCAACTTCTTCTACGTGAAGAAGGATATATCAACTTTACGGCCTTTGAGACAAAGACACCGGGGCATCTGCACTTATACATCCATAAGGGACATACAGACCTTCAAGAAGCTTATCAGTTAGGAAAACTAATTTCTGCGAAACTAGCTTCCAAGATGACAAAACAGTGGAGAGTTTTCCCGACTCAAGAGCTGCCTCTTGAATATAATATTTTGAATCTTCCTCAAGAAGTCTACGCAAAAGAACGCGGAGCTTCTTGGTCAAAGCATATGTAAGCTACTTCGTAGCTCATATCTGTTTCTTTCCTTCAGTATAACTTAGTTCTCCTATCCTTTCTTTTATACTATATCAAATTTTATTTTCTAGTTTTTAAGAGTATAAATATCCTTATCTAATAACTTTTTATTTAACGTGTCTGTACTTTCTTCGACCGCGAATGAAAGTACCAAAGAAGCTCTCTCCACGGCTTCAAGCTCAACAGCTGTCGAGTTCCCTCTCTCCAGTCTATTTTTGTCTAAAAACTCAAAACTCGCTTTGCTCAAACAGTTGAGTTTTCTTCACGATAAAAAGAGACCTCCGTTCGGCTCTGCAGATGCTCTGACAC
>CBFDAB010000016.1:0-27724 GCA_965602745.1 uncultured Campylobacterales bacterium | reverse complement strand
AGTTGAAACAGAGCAGCAGATAAAGCAGCAATAGAAGGTAAAGATGCAATACCACGATAAGCTTCGCTAATTGGTGCATAAAATGTTACAACAGCCGAAGTTACAGTAATTATTACAACTCCAGCTAAAAATGATTTATTCAACTACTTTTCCTTGTTCAGCTAACTCTTTAATATACAACATAGTATATGACTATTGCTGAATTAAGAGTAATATCTAACATAGAAAATGTATTGCTATTTGGATGAAGAACGCACTTTGTAGTGATTTTCTAATTTTATAGCTATATTTACTGTTTTTATTCTATTAAGGGATGTTTGGCTATTGGATTTTAAGTAAATAGCACAACATAATGTATGCCTATTTGTTATAAAAAGGAATAGTCATACATAATATTGTGCTTGAGAATTTTTATATTAGAGTTTAAATATGCTGGCTTAATTACTTTTTATCAAAGGTGTCTGTCCTTTTTCTTCCGAGAAAAAGAACGAAAAAGCTCTCTCCGCGGCTTCGAGCTTGACGGCTGTCAAGTTCCCTTCCTCCAGAGAAACTTTAGCTAAAAACTCAAAACTCGCTTTGCTCAGACAGTTGAGTTTTTTTAACGCTAAAGTTTATCCTACGTTCGGCTCTGCAGATGCTCTGACACATCCATGCGGTAACGCATCTATTTATTCAGAAACTAAGGTTTCTGTGAAACTACCTCGATGTAAAGAACTTACTATGTTTTAATTACTTGGCTAAGGATAAAAACCTTAGTTTTTACATTCATCAATGCGTCACCGCTTGATGCCCGTCGAAACCTCTACAGAGCAGAATGGAAGTTCTTTTCTCTCGTTAAGAAAATCAAACTGTTTGAGCAGAGCGAGTTTTTGATTTTTAGAGATAAAAGAACTGTAATGAAGGTATCGGATAGCTATCCGACTCGAAGCCCGTTGAGAGAGTTTCTTTGCATACTTTCTTTGCGGTCAAAGAAAAGTATGGGAGCATCATAATAATGGTAATACTTATTGACAATATCAGTTGAAAAATAAAAGCTACAACTGAAAGGCTAAATAAAAAGTAATTTTAAAAATTGAAATGAGGGGATAAAGAAAAGATAACAGCGAGAGCTGTTATCTTACATTGGAGTTCTTGAAATCTCTTTGTATGCGTTAAGCGCTTTATTTCTAACTTCTAACATGAGTTTCATGCTGATTTCTGCTTTATCGATAGCAAGAGCGGCTTGGTGCAGGTCTTTGACTTGACCTGTTGCTAAGTCACTCATCGCTTTTTGTCCGGCTTCTTGCATCTCATTCACTTCGTTTAGTGATTTTTTGAGTGCCTCGGCGAAGCCTTCACCGGTAGACTTGCCTGTGGCATTCGCCTTGCCTAAGAGGTCAGCAGTGGAAAGACCGGAAACTTTATTTAAATCATTCATAATCTAATTATACCTCATTATTGCAGAATACTCATAGCACTTTGTGCCATGGTCTTTACGCTTTGAAATGCCGCAACATTTGCCTGATAAGAACGTGTCGCTTCGATAAGGTCTGCCATCTCTATAACTGGGTTGATGTTTGGATAAGCAACATAACCTTCAGCATTCGCGTCCGGATGTCCTGGTTCAAACTTCATCATCGGCTCTTTATCATCACGAATGATCTTATCTACTATTACACTCATAATCGGCGTATTTACTTTTTTATTAAAGTCGCCCTCATCAAGAGGATCAGAATATCCCTTGTCATTTGTGTTTGCTAAAAGTTTGTCATTTAGGATCTTATTAAAGTCGATAGCCTTAAATAAAACCTCTCTGCGACGGTAAGGTCCGCCTTCTTCAGTACGTGTTGTCTGCGCATTTGCGATGTTTGAAGAGATAACATTTACACGGGCACGCTGTGCTGACAGACCATAACCACTAATATCAAAACTGTTTAAAAATGAACTCATTAGATATCCTTATTCATTATTGTACTCGTCCAGATGCTTCTATAACGGATTTAAAAAGCATAGAATCTTTTTTCAAAGCTGCTGTCAGACCCTGAAACATCATCGAGTTTTTTGTCATCTCAGTTGTCTCAACATCAAGGTCAACACTGTTCCCGTCATTTCGAGCTAAATGCCCGTCACGGTAGAAAAGTTTTGCCTTGTCGCTGCCTTCTTCAAGAGCTGACTTAAAATGGGCTCCATCTGTTTGTGCCAATTCAAGACGAGGTACCTGAGGCTCGTTAAAGACTTTTTTTGCTTCATCTTGAAGAGTCTGAGCAAAGCTTATATCTCTTGGACGGTAAAATGGAGTATCTTCATTTGCGATATTACCCGCAATCAGATCCTGACGCGCAGCACGGTAATCTAGGGCTTTAGACATAAGCTCATGTGCTTTGGATATCTGGATACTCATCTTAAATCCTTTGAATCGTAAAGTGAGGCACTTTCGAATTACTTTTTAGCAAGCAAAAATTATTCCAATTTTCTATCTGAAGGGATTGGATTTTCTAAACAAGTTTTAATGCTAACTTTTAGCTTCTAGCGGTAAAATACCAAAGATAGATTATACAAGATTTTTTATACAAGTTGGATGATGACAGACAGGTTGCTTTTTTTATCAATAACACTGCTTATTACTATAGGGATAGTACTCTCTTATTCCCTCTCGACCTATATCGTCATTCTTTTTGATTATAACCCCTTTCATTTTGCATTTAGACAGACGGCCTTCGCCGTTTTCTCTATCATTGTTATGTGGTTTATTTCACAACTTGACGCAGAAAAGGCCATTCATCCTATGGGCTTAAGCCTCTTCTTTATAGGTATGTTTTTAATGGCCGTCATGCCTTTTTTACCGGCTTCCCTGGTAAGTGAAGTCGGAGGGGCAAAACGTTGGATAAAGATAGCTGGCTTTTCCCTGGCACCCGTAGAGTTCTTTAAGGTCGGTTTTGTCTATTTTCTGGCCTGGAGTTTTACTCGAAAGCTCAGTTCACATCATAGTGAACTGCGTCTAAGAGATGAGTTCGCCCGTTTTATGCCTTATGCCATTGTCTTTATAATTGTGATGTTTCTTATCGCCTTTATGCAAAATGATCTAGGACAGGTTGTTGTTTTAGGACTGACTCTGGCTTTTCTGCTCTTTTTTGCAGGAAGCAGTTTTAAGTTCTTTATCTCTTTGATCTCCTTAGCCTTTGCCTTTTTTATCTTTTTTATCGCCACGGCGGAACACAGGATCATTCGTATTAAGTCATGGTGGGCTTCTGTTCAAGGCTTCGTATTGAGTCTTTTTCCTGAGTCTATGGCAGAACATCTGCGTATATCCGTGAGTGAAGAGCCTTATCAGATAGGACACTCTTTAAATGCCATCCACAACGGCGGTTTTTTTGGTACAGGTCTGGCAAACGGTACCTTTAAGCTCGGGTTTTTATCTGAGGTCCATACTGACTTTGTTTTGGCTGGTCTGGCTGAAGAGTTTGGCTTTTTCGGGGTGCTGTTTGTGACGATAATCGTGATTATTATCTTACAGCGTGTTTTCAGGATAGCCAATAGAAGTGTAAATCCTATCTTTTATCTCTTCTGCGTTGGAATCGGTCTTCTCTTTGCATTTTCTTTTTTGATGAATGCTTACGGTATCAGCGGACTGACACCGATCAAGGGTATCTCAGTTCCTTTTCTCTCATACGGGGGATCTTCCATGCTTGCCGCGAGTATAGGAATGGGAATGGTTCTGATGATCTCTAAGAAGATTCTAAAATGACCCTTCTTATCACCGGAGGCGGAACAGGCGGACATCTTGCCATTGCCAAAAGTCTAAGAGATGCGGCTGTGAAAGCCGGACATAGATCTGTTTTTGTCGGTTCTAGCTCAGGTCAAGACCAAGCATGGTTTGCAGGAGAAAACACGGGGTTTAAATCGGTTCACTTCTTAGATACATCTGGTGTGGTCAATAAAAAAGGTTTTAAGAAGCTAATATCTCTGTTTAAGACCTTTAAAGCGACACTAAAAGCACTCTCCCTCGTAAAAAAAGCAGATGCGGTGATAAGTGTGGGCGGTTTTTCCGCAGGACCCGCTTCTTTTGCCGCCATTCTTTTAAGAAAGCCCTACTTTATACACGAGCAAAATGCGTCTATAGGACGTCTGAATAGACTCCTTCGTCCCTATTGCAAGGCTTTTTACAGTTCATACGAAGAAGAGTCTATAATAAAAGACTATCCTGTTAGAGAGAGCTTTTTTGAGTATGCCCATACCAGAGAGAAGATAAAGACGATTATCTTTTTGGGAGGTTCTCAAGGAGCGCGCTTTATTAATGAACTTGCTCTGCGCATAGCACCTCTTCTTCGAAATAAAAATATCAACATCATTCATCAAGCCGGAAAGCTGGAGCGCACAAGAGTGGAAGAAGCTTATAAAGCCTTAGGCATAGAGGCAGAAGTCTTTGATTTTAGACCTGACGTGGATCTGCTTATGCAAAAAAGTGATTTTGCAGTGAGCCGTTCGGGCGCAAGTACCTTATGGGAGCTATGTGCCTCCTCTTTGCCGGCTCTGTACATCCCTTACCCATATGCGGCAGGGGACCATCAGTTCCACAATGCCTCTTTTTTAGTCGAGAAAAAGGCTTCATGGATATGCAGACAAGAAGATGAGCCTTATGAGCTTCTTGTGAGACTCTTAGATGAAGACTTGAAAGACAAGAGTGAGATATTAAGAAGCCTTATTCATAAAAACGGGGCAGGATCAATCATCAAGGAGATAGAGATATGCTTGGGGAATTAACTACTTTAATCGTAAATACCGTCGGAGACTGGGGATATGCAGGTATCTTTATAATGATGGGGATAGAGAGCAGTTTTATCCCTTTTCCTTCTGAGATAGTGATGATACCGGCGGGTTATTTGGCTTATAAGGGGGAGATGAGTCTAACTCTTGTCTTATTGTCCGGTTTTGGCGGGTCGATGATAGGGGCTTGGGTGAATTATCTTCTTGCTATGAGTCTGGGACGAAAATTCTTATACAGATATGGTAAATACTTCTTTATGGGAACACAGACTTTAGACAAGATGGAGAGTTTTTTCAAGACACACGGGGCTGTCTCTACCTTTAGCGGACGTCTTATCCCCGGGATAAGGCAGTTGATATCTATTCCTGCAGGACTTTCAAAGATGCCTTTTGGACTCTTTACTCTTTATACATTTTTAGGGGCTGCAATATGGTCGAGCATATTGGTCTTTTTAGGCTATTTTATGGGTGAGAATGAAGCACTTATAAAAGAGTATCTGCATGAACTTATATGGGTTTCCTTGGTTCTTGTTTCACTTATAGGGGTAATATATATCTACCTTCATAAAAGGAAGAACAGTGCCCTTTAAGGCAAAGAAAGAGAAAGATGCCACGCTTATAATATTTAGTAAACATGAAAAATGGAGATCTTTTCTTTTTGTACTTTTTTTAATCTCCCAGACTCTTCTCTTATGGGGATTTAGCTTAAAATATACAGGGCTGACTTCTATCCTTGATATCTCACTTCTTTTAAGTACCCTTATTACATCTATTATCCTGCTCTTTACTTTTTTAGTAAAATCTCTCAAAATGCGTAAAGAGAACTTTTCTATAGAGTACAAGATAGGCTCTCTTCTTCTGTATAAACGCTCTTTCAGATGGGAAAAACTGAGAAAGGTATCCGTCGAAGAAAACCGTCTGAAAAGTCACGATATTCTTTTTGCAACAGATAAAAGAGAGTTTTATTTGGGAGAATCCTTAGATGAAGAGAAGAGTGATGCACTCTTAAAAGAGATCCAGCTTTTTCATTTTTATTATCTCTAATCTTATCAGTAAAAGAGAGATATAAACTTCTTTATTTTAAAGTATAAAAAACCTCTTAAACCTACTTTTACCCCTTCTTCGCTATAATCGCGTACTTTTTTAACCTAAAGACTCTTGAGTGAGTCTTTCTACAAGGCAATAATATGGACGTTCGTAAAGCGTTTTTAGACTATTTTGAATCTAAGGGACACGGCAAGGTTGCCAGTGCCCCTCTGGTACCGGATGATGCATCCCTGCTGTTTAATAATGCGGGTATGGTTCCTTTCAAATCGATCTTTACTGGAGAGATACCAACTCCAAGTAATCCCCGTGCTACCTCATGCCAGACCTGTCTGCGTGCAGGCGGAAAACATAATGACTTGGAAAATGTCGGGCATACCGCGCGCCACCACACATTTTTTGAGATGTTGGGTAACTTTTCTTTTGGAGATTATTTCAAAGAAGAAGCTATTGCCTATGCCTGGGAATTTATCACTGAGGTTCTTGAACTTCCTGTAGAAAAACTATGGGTAACAGTACATGATAGCGATGATGAAGCAGAGGAGCTCTGGAAAAAACATATCTCGGCTGATCGTATTATGCGTCTTGGAGATGCAGATAACTTCTGGCAGATGGGCGATACAGGTCCATGTGGCCCATGTTCGGAGATCTTTTATGACCAAGGTGAAGAGAACTTTAACGGTCCTGAAGATAAGATGGGCGGAGAGGGTGACAGGTTCTTAGAGATCTGGAACCTTGTTTTCATGCAGTATGAGCGTGATAAAACAGGACATCTTGAGCCTCTTCCACAACCTTCAATCGATACGGGTATGGGACTTGAACGTGTGATCGCGATTAAAGAGGGGAAACTTTCTAATTATGATACCTCTATGTTTATGCCGATGATCAATATGGTCGAATCATTTACGGGTAAGAAGTATGAGTATAAATCGGGTGCGTCTTACCGTGTTATCGCAGATCATATCCGTACAGCAGTCTTCTTACTCTCTCAAGACATCAACTTCTCTAATGAGGGACGTGGATATGTTCTTCGCCGTATCTTACGCCGCGCAGTTCGTCATGGTTACCTTCTTGGTCTGCGTAAGGCCTTTATGTATAAGATCGTTGATACGCTGGTTGAGCAGCTCAAAGATGTTTATCCTTATCTTGTTACTAAGGCTGAAGCAGTTAAGACGCAGATACAGCTTGAAGAAGAGCGTTTCTTTAAGACGATAGCAGACGGGATAGAACTGTTTAACGAGGAGCTTAAAAACACTAAAGATGTTTTTAGCGGAGAAGTCGCCTTTAGACTTTTAGACCAATGTGGTTTTCCTCTTGACCTGACAGAAGATATGCTTAAAGAAAAAAACCTAAAACTTGATATTGATAAGTTTGATGAACTGATGAAAGAACAGAGAGACCGTGCCAAAGCTGCTTGGAAAGGTTCTGGAGATGCCGCTAATTCTGGTGACTTTAAAGAACTTCTTGAAAAGTTTGGTAAGAATGAGTTCACAGGATATGAAGCAGATGCGAACGAAGCGACAGTACTTGCTCTTCTAAGCGAAGACTTTAAGATCGTTGATGAACTTCACAGTCTGCATACAGGATGGGTTCTTCTTGATAAGACGCCTTTTTATGCTGAGAGCGGCGGGCAGGTAGGTGATAAAGGTCAGATTGCCAACCATGCGGCAGTTACAGACACAAGAAAGTTCTTTGATCTAAACCTTTCTCATCTTGAGGTAAAAGAGACGATCACTACAGGCTCTACAGTTAAAGCGGTCGTAGATATTAACCGTTTAGAGGTTGAAAAGCACCACTCTGCTACCCACCTTTTACATGCAGCTCTATATGAGATCTTGGGAGATCATATCTCTCAAGCGGGTTCACTTAATGATGCGACACGTCTACGTTTTGACTTCTCTCATCCAAAGGCGATGACTACGGCAGAGATTGCTGAAGTAGAAGAGCAGGTTAACTACCAGATACTTAGAGGTATTTCGGGTCAGACTAAAGAGATGAGTATAGATGAAGCGAAAAACTCCGGGGCAAAAGCACAGTTTGGTGAGAAGTACGGGGATAAGGTCCGTGTTGTCAGTTTTGGTGATGCGAGTGTTGAGCTGTGTGGTGGAACCCATGTCAATAACACGGCTGTTATCGGAACCTTTATTATCACAAAAGAGTCGGGAGTCTCTGCGGGAGTTCGCCGTATAGAAGCTGTATGTGGAAATGCTGCGTATAATCTTTTCAAAGAACACAGACATACCCTTCTAAAAGTAGAAGAAGAGGTGAAAAACAGAGATGTCCTTCTTGGTGTGAATAAACTAAAAGAGCAGATCAAGGCACTTAAGACAGAAGTTCAAGAAGCGATGTCTGCTTCAAAAGAAGATCTTGGCTCTGAGTCTGTTAATGGAGTCACTGTTATTGTCGAAGAGATCAAGAGCGGAGATGTGAAAACACGTATTGATGAGCTTAAAAACGAAAACGAGGCCTTATGTGCCATGCTCTTTCAAGTCAAGGGAGATAAGGTTATGATCGCCGCCGGTGTTAAAGGTGCAGATGCCAAAGCCGGTGACTGGATAAAAAACATAGCTCCGATACTTGGCGGAGGCGGAGGCGGTCGTCCTGACTTTGCACAAGCAGGCGGAAAAGATCCTTCTAAGCTTGAAGAGGCAAAAATTGCCTCATTAAATTATATTAAAGAGGTGTTATCTTAATGAAGCAGGCAATGACAGACCTATTTTGGGCACATACTGAACTCATCGTATTTTTACATGTTATCTCAGCGGTGATCTGGGTCGGCGGAATGGTGGCCATGCGTTTTGCCGCACATCAATCTTTTGTGAAGGTCGAAAATCCTATTTTTAGGTTAGAACGTATTTCACATGCTCTTAAACGCCTGTTTATGATCGTTTTACCTTTTGTGATCATCTTAATTGTTACTGCTGTTCTTATGGCGGTAGGCTGGGACTTTCGTAACGCTGCTGTAGATGCAAGCGGAAATGTTATTGATGAGACGGCAATGACTATGTATAACCTTGTGCATATCAAAGAAGTCATCTGGATGATTATGGGGATGAACCTTGGAGTGATGATGTTTTTACGCTCTAAGGCAGAAAAGTTTTTAACTGTAGCAAATATATCTGAGGCTCAGAAGAGACTCGGACTTATCGGTAAATATCTTGTTCCTTTGAATATCATTCTTGGTGTGATCGCTATTTATATGGGTGTTATTCTACGTTACTCTCACTAACCCCTTTTTAAGACACCTTCTCTCTCGGAGATAGGGTCTCCTCTTCAACATAATAAAAACTAATTTCACTCCCATTTGTAGCATATCTGAAATGCTCTATTTAATATAAAAAATAATAATATAGTATTAAGATAGACTTAGTTAATATCTTTGTTATAATCTTTAAGGAAAGCCTTTATGAGCGATATTATTTATTATTTTATGACAAACTTTACTAACCAGATAATCTTTTTACATGTCTTTAGCGCAGTGATATGGGTAGGTGGAATGGTTGCTGCAAGATACGGACGAGTAAAGCCTCTTAAAAACCTTGTTAAGCCGGAAGAGTACATTCATGAGACGAAGCGTTATACGCGGTTTTTTAAGATAATGACGCCTTTTGTGGTGCTTATGTTTATCACTTCTATTATGATGGCACTGGGATACAGGGATAATGCTTATGATGCAGACGGCTTTATTATATCGGCAGGTGCGGTTGATCTTTATAAGTTGATTGATGTAAAGGGCGGTATATGGACGGTCATGGCAATGAATATGGCTTTAATGGCATGGATAAACAATAAGGCAAGTACAAGTTTTACAAGTTGTAACAGTATGCAAGAGTGCAAAAAATGTCAGAACGCATTATGGATAATCTATAACTATCTTATGCCTACGAACATTATCTTGGGTACTGTAGAGATTATGATGGGTGTTGTACTTCGTCACTCTTAAGAAGAGAAATATTTTAGCCAAAACAGGTATAATTACCTATGAAAAAACAAAAATTACGACTCTGTTCACAATCTCCCAGCCGGGCACTTCTTTTATCAAATTTTGGGATAGAATTTGTTCAATCCCCTGTTGACTTTGAAGAAGACGATATTATCTCTTCATCTGCAAAAAACTTCGTTTATCAAGCTACCATCGGAAAATATCAGACGGCACTCAGGGCTTATAATTATCATGAACTTCCTCTCTTATGCGCAGACACAGTTGTTACATCCCAAGACAAGATACTTCGCAAGGCAAAAGATATAGACGATGCAAGAGAGATCCTTTTGACCCAAAGCGGAAACATCACCTCCATAGTCTCTTGTATGATATACAAGAGCTCAAAGCTTGAGCTTATAGATATATCGAGCACAGACTACATCTTTGGTGAATTTGACAGAGATGATCTTGAAGCCTATCTGGACTCAGGCGAATGGAAGGGAAAAGCAGGGGCTTGCATGGTAGAAGGTTTTTGTAAACCCTATATAAAAGAGGTCAAAGGATATGAATCCTGCGCTATGGGACTGAGTGTTGAAAAACTGCTTCCATGGCTTTAATTCGTTATAATAATCTAAATTTATTCTAAGGGTCTCACATGGAAGCTGTTTCTATTGTCAGTATTGCTATTGTCGTTTCTGTTTTAATCATCATTATCAAGGGTGTTAAGATCGTTCCCCAGTCCAGGGCCTATGTCATTGAAAGATTAGGAAAATACCATGCTACCTTAGAAGGCGGCTTTCATGTGATCATTCCTATTATTGATTCTGTGGCCATGACGGTGACGAAACAAGAACAGATGATCGATATCCCCGGACAGTCTGTTATTACCAGAGACAATGTGAACATCAGCGTAGACGGTATTGTCTTTATTCAAGTAGAAAACGCAAAGATGGCTGCTTACGGGGTTGTTGATTTTAAGATGGCGATTGCTAACCTTGCGACCACAACACTGCGAGCAGAGATAGGACAGATGGCCCTTGATCAGACTCTCTCTTCCAGAGATACCTTAAACCGCAGTATATTAACTGCTATAGATGATGCTTCACAAAAATGGGGGATCAAGACTATGCGTGTAGAGTTACGGGACATCTCAGTTCCTAGTGAGATCGAAGAAGCGATGAACCTTGAGATGAAGGCCGAACGTGAAAAACGTGCTATTGAACTAACGGCTACAGCCAACAAAGAAGCGACCATTCGCGAGGCAGAAGGTCAAAGACAAAAAGCATTTTTACAGGCTGAGGCGATTGAAAGAATGGCGGATGCATCCAAGTATGAGCAGGAAAAGACAGCGGAGGGACAGGCTAAGGGTATGATGCTTATCAATCAAGCAATGGCAACAAACCCTCAAGCCGCTGAGTTTTTACTGGCAAAAGATAGGGTTTCTGCCTTTAATGAGATGGCAAAAAATGAGTCAAACGATAAGATCATTGTCCCTTATGAAGCAACTGAATTTGTCGGTTCTTTATCTATATTGAGCTCATTTTTAGGAAACAAGAAAGCAGACGTATAATGGAAGAGATCTATTGGGCTTACCTGCTTGCAGTTGGAATCGTGATGATCGGATTAGAAGCCTTTATCTTCTCTTTCTTCTTGGCCTGGCTTGGACTTGGTTTTATTATTGTCGCAGGACTGAGTTATTTTGGCCTCTTTGAGAGCGGTATAGCGCAAATCGCAACTTCCGTCTCTATAGGACTTCTCTTAGTCTTTGCTCTGCGAAAGTGGAGCATGAATATGATAAACAAGACTCAAGATACCAAGGAAGAGAAGGTACATAAAAGCGGAATCGGTATTGTCAGCGAAGGCCTGATAAAAATGGACGGGACTTTCTGGCAGACTGATGATGACCTTAGTGCTTATAAAGATGGAGAGAGAGTAGAAGTTATGGATATTATAAACAACAAGGCAAAACTTGCCAAAAGATAGAGATTAAAGATGTATTATGAAAAAGAGTTAGCCGCGCTGAAGCGTTCGGGAAGATACAGAGAACGCAGGGTTTTTGATGAGAATATCATTGATCTGGCTTCAAATGATTATTTGGGGCTTTCAGAGCATAAGAGCTTGATGGATGAGGCTTATGAGCGGGTCTCTTTGTACGCTTCACATGCTTCCAAGGCCTCTATGTTGGTTAATGGTTATCACCCTATACATGTAGATTTTGAAAAAGCCCTGTGTGAGGCAAATGGCTTTGAAGATGGGGTTATATTAGGCTCTGGATTTAACGCTAATATAGCCTTGATCGAGACGCTTATTCGAAAGGGTGATGAACTTTTTATGGATGAGAAATATCATGCTTCCGGGGTCATGGCAACGAAGCTTAATGATGGGAAAGTCAGCTATTTTAAACATAATGATGCTTCTGAACTGGAAGAGATGCTAAAAAACTCTTCGGCAAAACGTAAGGTGATAGCAGTTGAGGGCATATACTCTATGGATGCTGATCTCTTAAACAGAGAAATTATTGATTTAGCAGACAGATATGAGGCCTTGCTTATCTTGGATGAGGCGCACTCTTCGGGTGTCATCGGTAAAAACCTGATGGGAATTTTGGATTATTATGAACTTCCTGTCAAAGAGAATTATATCAAGATGGGAACACTGGGAAAGGCTTACGGGAGCTTCGGGGCTTATATCTTAGCCAGTTCGCATATCGTTGAGTATCTGATAAACAGAGCCAAACCGATAATCTATGCAACCGCGCCTTCTCTTTTTGACACAGCCTTGGGACATGCCTCTTTAAACTATATCTTGAAAAACTCACAGACCTTAGCTTCGCAGATCAAGAGACACCAAGAGATAGTCTATGAAGGCTTAGGTATTAAAGTCGATGGTCTTATCGTCCCTGTAAATATAGCAGATAATAGAAAAGTGATGCAGATACAAGCCGAACTGATGAAAGAGAACTACCTCGTGGGAGCAATTCGTCAACCTACAGTAGAGTCCGCAATCATTCGTCTTATAGCCCGTTTGGGTGTGAGTGAAGAGGAGCTGTTAAAGGTCTGTAATCTTATAAGAAGTAAAATTAGCTAAAATATCTATTATGAAAATAGAAAAACTGCATATTGAGCATCAAAACAGTACCCTTGTCGATATCTCTTTTGATGTAAACAAGTCACTTGCCTTAGTCGGTCAAAGCGGAAGCGGGAAGAGCCTCACTCTTAAGGCTCTGCTTGGGATGTTGCCTGAAGATATGAATATGCAGTTGGATGTGAAAACACCTTTTGAGCTTATCAGGGGAGAGACACTGGCCTTTGTCCCTCAAAACCCTTTTACGGCACTTTCGCCTTTAACAAAGATCTCTAAACAGTTTTTTGCTTCGCAAGATAAGATGAAAGATCTTTTTCTTAAGGTCGGTTTGGATTATGAACTTTCAAAACGTTTTCCTCCTGAGCTTTCAGGCGGACAGCTTCAGCGTGTTATTATAGCTATGGCCTTAAGTTCAGACCCAAAGCTTTTACTCTTAGATGAACCGACAACGGCTCTTGACCCGTATAATCGAGAAGTCATTATCGAGCTTTTAAAAGTCTTACAAGAAAAAATGGGTTTTAAGATCTTATTCGTGACGCATGACATGAAAAGTGCCGAGGCCTTATGCGAAGATATATGTGTGATAAAAAATGGAAGAGTGGTTGAAAAAGGGATCTTGAAAGAGGTCTTGCAAGATCCGAATGAAGAATATACACGGGTCTTGATCTCTTCGAACTTTTCAAATCGGGAATTTAGAATATGATAAGAAGAACATTTAGTATGAGAAACATTTTACTTGTGTTAACTCTTCTGTTTTTAGGGGGCATCTCTTATACATTTTATTATTATAAGCAGATCAAGTATGAGGTGAACACACTTATAGAATATAAGCCCACTTTGACAACAGAGATATATGACAGAAACGGTGACAAGATTGCTAATATATTTAATAAAGAACATCGGTATTTTGTTCATTATGAAGATATTCCTCCAAAAATTATTGAAGCCCTCTTAGCTATTGAAGACACTATGTTCTTTGAGCATCCGGGTATAAATATTGACGCGATTATACGTGCTATTATAAAAGATATTAAGGCCGGAAAACTTGTTGAAGGGGCTTCGACAATCACCCAACAGCTTGTCAAGAATACTTTATTAACGCGAGAGAAGAAGTTTTCACGTAAGTTTAAAGAACTTCTTTTTTCTCTGAAGATAGAGGCTGAACTGACAAAAGAAGAGATCTTAGAAAGATACCTTAATGAGATCTATTACGGGCATGGATATTATGGGATAAAAACAGCTGCACAGGGTTATTTTCATAAAGATCTTGATGACTTGAGCCTTAAAGAGATCTCTATCTTAGTAGGGCTTCCAAAGGCACCTTCTTATTACTCTCCGACACGGCGTTATGAGCAGGCTCTTGGACGGGGTAACCGTGTTGTGTCTCGTATGCATCAACTTGGTTGGATAGATGCTATCAGTCATGAGACAGCCTTGGCAGAGAGACCCGAGGTATTTAATGACACCCTGACTCAAAACCGTGCTCCATATATTGTTGATGAGGTTATGAGACAGCTTAGGGCTGAGTTTAAAGATATTCGCGGTGGCGGGTATAAGATCTATACGACTATTGATATTGGTATGCAAGAAGCAGGAAGGAAAGCGCTTAAAGATGGATACGACGAGAGTATATTACGTGCACAAGGGTCAGAAGACTACAACCAGACGCTTATGGATAAACTTAATGGAGCCTTGGTCTCCCTAGAACCAAGCACGGGAGATATATTAGCCTTGGTAGGCGGAGTTGATTATAAAAAAAGTCAATTTAATAGAGCTACCCAGGGAAGAAGACAACCCGGTTCAGCCTTTAAGCCTCTTATCTATCAGGTCGCGGTGGATCTTGGATACTCAGGGGCTTCTCAGCTTGTGGATATTGCACGGACATATGATTATGAGCTAGACGGGGAAGAGAAAACATGGCGTCCTAAGAACTACGCGAAAGATTATAAGGGCTTTATCACCCTGCGTGAAGCCTTAATCCACTCACGAAACCTTGCCACGATCAACTTGGTCACAGACATTGGTCTAACGACTATGCGCAGAGAGCTTGATAAGTTTCATATTAAGAACCTTCCTCCTGATCTCTCCTTGGCCCTAGGGTCTATTACTGTCTCTCCCTTGCGGTTCTCGTATTATTATACGATCTTGTCTAATTACGGCACAGAGGTCGAACCTATACTTATCAGAAGTGTTCAAAACTCTTTTGGTGAAGAGGTCAGATATGAGAATAAAAAAGAGGTACAGACAAGTCCCCAGCAAGCCTATATAATGATAGATGTTATGAAAGATGTTATCAATAAAGGTTCAGGCCGTCATGCCCGCGTGAGGGGTATAGAACTAGCCGGTAAGACAGGAACAACGAATAAGGGTATAGATGCCTGGTTCTGCGGATTTTCACCGGGTATTCAAACTGTGGTATGGTATGGGAATGATGATAACACTCCTATGTTCAAAGGAGAGCAGGGGGGTCGTACGGCTGCTCCTGCCTTCGCTTCTTTTTATAAGCAGATACTGGCCTCTCATCCCGAAACAAAACGAAAGTTTGACGAACCGGAGGGGATGATTTCTACCTATGTCGGAAAGCAAAAAGAGTTTTTCACTCCGACCTCAAAGCCGCCTCAGGTACAAAACACTCAAGAAGCAGATGAAGAGCTGCTATTTTAAAGGGATACTTTTACTACATAAAAACCACAAAGGCTAGTTTTCTAAAGTCCGTTTCACTTCTCTAAAGAAACTTTTTTACTAAATAAAAACCGCAAAGGCTAGTTTTGAATGAATTTATAAACACGCTTCCTTTTTCAAATACTGAGTTGGGAATGCATATCTTCGTATTTGTGCTTAATCTGCTTCTTCTCCTTTTTTCCGGACCGATTGTCTCACGTTTTAGAACCACGTCTGAAAATGATGTTCAACTCTTAGTCTTTAGGTCTCTTAATATACTTTTTCTCTTTTTCCATCTTCTTGACTTTGCTCTGATCTCCTTACATAAAGATTATCAAAATGTTTTTTCTCATATAGCATTGACTCTGGTGAGTATCTATATAGGACTTCTTCTCTTCTCTTCTCTCTCTTTTTTAAGCCGAAGGAAGTTTGGGATTGAAAAAACATTTGATGAGGTCACCTCTTACATAGACACCTATAACAGCCGTTTGATTGACCTGATTGCGCTTGTCATAATCTCTATTATCTCCTTATATGTGATTATTGATATCTGGGATTTTGATTCTCTTCTTCAGACTACAGGTATATTTGGGATTGCGGCAGCCTTTTTGGCACTAACGAACCAGATATGGGCTCCGGATATGTTTTACGGAATGGTGATACTTAACTCAAAGATGCTTGAAGACGGTGATGTCATCACCTTTGGAAATAATTGTGATGAGTATATCATCAGCAAGGTGACCTTTATTTATACGATCTTGCTTGATGTTCGAAACAATCACCGCACCTTGATAAAGAACTCAAAACTGATGGATTCGAGAGTTGATAATCTAAGTAAAAAAGCTTCAATGGACGGACTTCGCATGAATCTCTCGTACAAGATAGGATATCCTAAAAAAGAAGATGCAACGAGATTTAAAAAACAGATAGACGATATGTTTTTAGAAGTTAATGAAAAGGCTATTTCCTCTGCTGAGATAAAGATAAATGATAATATTCCTTTTGAATGCTACCTTCATGAGACAGGAGACTATGCTCTTGAATATCATCTCTATTATTACTTAGATGCTCTTCCAAATACAAAGGTCACGCGAACGGTACGCAGCTACCTTCTGAAAACACCAAATCTTCTAAATGAAGAAGTTTATCAGGCCTCACTAGTGCATAATATAGATCTCTCAACCCCGATCTTGCATCAAGAGACATAGAAAAAACTACTTCACCCAATTCTAATATTTAATATTATATTTTGTTTTATTTGGTAATACTATAAGACTTTATAATTGAGGTGATCTATGCAACTAAGACACATTCTATCTACAGTGGCAGCTATCTCCGTGATCTCGGGCTGTGCTACTATGGAAGAGAAAACAGAGCATGATACACAGGCGAGGGCTTCAACGGTGAGTAAAACACTCAGTCCCTCAGTACTTGATACAAAGTCCTTAAAAAGAAAGGTCGCTATAGGGCGTTTCACTAATGAGACGAGATATGGGCAAAGTTTTTTTATAGACAGCGACAATAACCGTATAGGCAAACAGGCGATGGATATTCTCTCTGCAAAACTTTTTGAGACGGGAAAGTTTATTATGCTGGAGAGGACGGATCTGGCACAGATCCAAAAAGAGCTGAAGATAGGCGGCTCGCCTGAGCTGAAAAATGCGGCTGATTATATTATTGTCGGTTCCATCACCGAGTTTGGACGTAAAGAGGTCAGTGATGTGGGTATCTTTTCGCGGGTAAAAAAACAAGAAGCCAATGCGAAGGTGCATATTCGCGTTATTGATGTGATAAGCGGACAGATCATATATTCAGAAGAGGGAAAAGGAACGGCGTATTCCGAGGCAGGCGCAATATTTGGAGTAGGAGCCAAGTCGGGATATGACAGCTCTCTTAATGATAAGGTACTTGACGCGGCTATTACAAACTTGGCCTCAAATGTGATAGAAAACATGTTAGATAAACCGTGGAGATCATATATCTTGGCCTATGAAGAGGGAAACCTTGTCATCTCCGGAGGAAAGTCTCAAAACATCAAGGTCGGCACAGAGTTTGATGTTATAAAGGAGGGGAATAAGATTAAAAACCCTCAAACAAACATGATGATTAGGCTTCCTGGAAAAAAGATAGCAAGTATTAAGGTACTGATGAGCGTAGGAGATACACCTGACTCAGAGGTATCGATGTGCACTGTAGTCAGCGGAAGTCTGGACAGATATATAAAAGCAAAAGATTATAAGAGCTTGTATATACAAGAGCAAAATAAGGATGAAAGATGAAAACTCTTAAAACATTAAGTCTGCTGGTATTCTTCTCTTTTTTTACGCTAATGACAGGATGCGGATATAAAGAGGGTGTAAAATCACAAGAGCGCGTCTCATATCTCTACTTTACGGGAAATGCGAAGGGGGCTGAAGTCATTATAGATGAAGCTCCTGCTTTTGTAGTAGAGAAGCTGGGTGTAAATGAACAGTATAAGATTTCTCCCGGTAAGCACAGGATCATTGTTACAAAAGAGGGGGCTGTACTTGTCAAAAGAGATCTTCTCTTGGGAGACGGAATAGCTAGAGAAATTTACGTTCCATAAACAGGGATATATAAATGAAAGAGATATTAATCTTTGTCTTGGGCTTCGCAGCTCTCTTTATGAGCGGATGTTCGGGTACAAAACCGATGTATGAGTATGCCGGTTATTCTGAAAGTTTTTATCAGTTAAAACAAAATGGGGACGCACAGGCACAGATGCAATGGAAAAACACCTTGGAAGAGTCTATTGAAAAGTCTAATGCCCAAGCCATTCGTATTCCTCCCGGAATTAATGCAAATCTTGGATATATCTATTTGAAGCTAAATGATACCGCGAAGGCCATTTCATACTTCAAAGCAGAAAAAGCACTTTATCCTGAGTCAGGCATATTTATGGACAGATTGATTAAAAAAGCTGAACTGCTAAAAATGGATGAGTCATGAGGGAATTCATCAAACAGATAATCATCTCCTCTTTTGCTATCTTTTTTCTTAGCGCCTGCGCGGGTAGGAGTGTGGTGACAAAGTCACAAGCCTTTTCCGGTATGTATGAAGAACAACCTAAGTCTTTATTGATAATGCCTCCTATGAATGAGAGTACGGCGGCTGATGCCAAGGAATATTATGCGACAACCATAGAAGTTCCCTTGGCTTTTCACGGTTTTTATGTCTTCCCTTATGAGTTGACCTCAGACGTCTTGAAGCAGCAGGGTATATATGATTCTGAGCTCTTATATAATATGCCCTTGAACAAGTTTTATGACTATTTTGGAGCAGACGCGGTCTTGTTTACTAAGATAAAAAAGTGGGATACCTCTTATGTGGTGTTTGCATCCAGCCTGAGCGTATCAATCGATGCTGAGATAAAGTCTACACGAACCTCACGGATATTATGGAAATATAATGGGACAGTTGTCGTTGATCTAGGCGGTGGAGGTGACTCAGGCGGGGGCTTGGAAGGTTTAATTTCTAAGGCAGTCGCCACAGCTATTAATACGGCTGCTGCGGATTACACGACCTATGCAAAACAGGCAAACGCACGTTTTATAGGAAGTATGCCTTACGGATATTATCATCCGGGCTATTTAAAAGATCAAAATAGTGAGCTGGGAAATCAGGGCTTTGCCCAAGAGTAGTCTTAGGCGGTAAAAGCACGGTTAAGTGCCGAAAAGATAGCCTTCACAGAGGCTAAAGATATATTTGTATCTGCTCCGACTCCGTAAAAAGTCTCTAGTGATTGCGTCTGAACTTGGATATAGGCAATGGCCTCAGCCGAAGACTTCTCTCCGGACGTATGCTGAGTATAATCCGTAATAATAAATTCATGCGGATACTCTTTTACCAAGGCATGCTTACAGGCATCTATAGGCCCGTTTCCACTTCCTGAAGATCTTATCTCTTTTGTGTTCAATTTATAGGTCAACTCACAAGAGACGGAGTGGTCTTTGTTTGTATTGGCCGTAAAATCAATCAACTCAATATGTGACTCAGATTCAAAATAAGTCTTTTTAAAGATCTCTAAGATCTCTTCAAGTTCAAGTTCTCGGCCCTCTTTATCGGTTACTTCTTGAACAATCTTTCCGATCTCAGGATGCATCTTCTTTGGAAGAGAATATCCATACTTCTCTTCAAGAAGGTAGGCAACTCCGCCCTTTCCTGATTGGGAGTTAATACGGATAATTCCCTCATAATTACGTCCCAGATCATCCGGATCAATAGGAAGATAAGGAACCTCCCAGAATGCACCCTCTTTAGAACGCTGGTAAGCAAGCCCTTTGTTAATGGCGTCTTGATGCGAACCTGAAAAGGCCGTATAAACCAGTTCCCCCACATAAGGATGACGTTCATGTGTCTTCATGTCTGTACAGCGTTCTACAACATCAAGAACGGTTGTGATATCTGAAAAATCAAGCTCAGGGTCTAAGCCCTGAGTGTACATGTTAAGCGCAAGAGTGATGATATCAACATTACCTGTTCTCTCTCCATTAGAAAGAAGGGTTCCCTCAACTCTGTCTGCTCCTGCCAAAAGAGCAAGCTCGGTAGCTGCAACAGAAGTACCTCTGTCATTATGTGTATGCGTTGAGATAAGGACATTTTCTCTGTTGTCAAGGTTGCGGCCCATCCATTCGATCTGGTCAGCATAAACATTCGGTGTTGCCATCTCAACCGTTGCCGGAAGATTGATGACAACCTTTCGCTGTGGTGAAATTCCCCAAGCGGCTGTTACTGCATTACAGATCTTCGCAGCATACTCTAATTCTGTCCCTGTAAAACTCTCGGGAGAGTATTCTAAAGAGATCTTCCCGTCATGCTGCGCCTCATACTTCTTGACAAGTTCAACACCTTCAAGGGCGAGGTTTATGATCTCATCCTGGCTTTTTTGAAAAACGATCTTTCTTTGCGCCGTTGAAGTAGAGTTGTATAGATGCACGATAGCGTGTTTAACACCCTTAAGAGACTCAAAAGTTCTTTTGATAAGGTGCTCACGCGCTTGAACCAAGACCTGAACAGTTACATCATCAGGGATAAGATTATCATCCACTAAACGGCGTAAAAAGTCAAATTCTACCTGAGATGCCGAAGGAAAACCGACTTCTATATTTTTGAAACCTAGTTTGATAAGGAGTTTGTACAGTTCGAGCTTTTGATCCATGTTCATAGGTGTAATCAATGCCTGATTACCGTCGCGTAGATCAACGCTACACCAGATCGGTGCCTTCTCTATAACCTTGCTAGGCCACTGTCTATTAGGTAAATCGACCTGTGGATAAGGACGATATTTCTGTACAAATTCCTTCATAAGGATCCCTTAAAATATTGCAAATCAAGACTTGCGGTAAACACGAATTTCAATAGATAAGTATTGATAGCGCAATTATAGCAAACACAGAGTCAAAGGCGAATAAGAATGGATAAAAGTCTTGGGATTTAAAGAAGAGATCTTATATCAGGCCGGTTGATAAGACCTGATTGAAAGATTAAAAATAATAGCCTAGGTTTATAGAAGCATAATGATCGCTGGCAGAATCACTAAGACCATAAGCATAACTCAGGCTTGTAAACCAATGTTCGTTGATACTGTAAAAATCATAAATCGAAACACTCTGTATATCTTCTATGCTTATAATAGAACTTTGTGATTGAGAATATGAAGCACTGATGTAATTCCTTGAAGTTGTATGATAACCCAGACCAAGACTATAACTGTTTGTATCTTGGTAGTTTGCCACACCGGCAATATCATCATCATTTATCACTGTTAGACTATAGGCTCCAAAAATATTAAAGTCATCGACTGAATAGGTAGCACTGGCAGAGGCTAAATAGTCGGTGTTATTGTTATTTAGACTTGTCTCATAGGTCGGTAAAATAACTCCTGCCCCAAGACGAACACGAAAACTCTCACTAAGAGGAAGTAGATAATAAGCGGCTAAGAGAGTGTCATTTAGACCACTTTCGCTGTATCCGAAACTGCTTGTCTTATAATATGATCCAATAAGCTGAAGTGAAAAGTTATCCTTAAAATAATCCACTTGAAGAGAACTTGTAAGAGTCTCTGTTTTTTCATTTGTGATGTAATCGACCTGGGAGTAGCTTCCTCCGAGGATAATGTCATAATGATAATCAGACTTAAATGCCTCTTCACTACATCCATTGATATCTACTAAATCCATAATAGAACTGTTTGGACATTGATCTACTCTGTCATCAACTCCATCCATATCTGTATCAATATAGGCAAAAACTATTGAACTTATTAAAATAAGTGATAAAAATATACGCATTAAATTCCTTTTTGAGCTCGGCTAAGGCCGAGGATATTCTTAATGTTGACCAAAGCCCTGAGGTTTTGTCTGAGTTTGTGTACCTTGTGTACCAGGTTTATTGAACTGGTTTGCACCTTGTTGCTGATTCATCTGCTCTGTACGCTTTAGGCCTTGTACATGGTCCATCTGTCCCTTTTCTGCACGGATTCTTTCTTTATCCTGGTTCATAGACTTGATCTCTTTTTTACTCATTGTCTGCATCTGCTCTTCATTCATTGCTTTCATCTGAGTACGCATCTGAGAAACTGCTGCTGAACGCTCTTGTTCATTCATCTGCGAAATCTCTTTCTTGAAGCTGTTCATCAGTTCTCTGCGTTGAGTCGGATCTGCATTTTTTATCTCATTGATCTTTTGTGAAATGTTTTCACCCTGTATGCTCTTGGCAAGTTCAGGCATCTTCTCTTGAATCTTGTGCATAGCTTCTATGCGCTGCTCTTCACCCATGTTCTTAAGTTCAGATTTAAATTCTTTGACAAGAGCCGGACGTTCACTACTTGAAGATTTTTCTATCTTTGTTATCTGTGTCTCAATATCTTCTGCACTGATCTGTGTAAAAGTTCCTAATGCGATAGCAAGAGCTAAGCTTGTTGTTAATCTTTTCATCTGTTTTCCTTGTGTTTTGATAAGAGAAGTATGACAGGAAAGTGTTAGCGATGTATTAGCCCTGTGTTAGAAAAGTGTAAGCAGGCTTAGTGAAGGTTCTTAAGGTCTAGGCTAAAAGTCGAACCGACTCCACGTTCAGAGCGTACGCCGATCGTGATATCTAAGGCATCGCAGAGTTTTTTTACTATATGAAGGCCGATGCCCAGACCCCGTTCATGTTCTTTGTAGAAGCGTTGAAAGATCTTATCTGGGTGTCTGATTCCTTTTCCCGTATCTTCAATAACAAGCTTTTTTTCGTCTGCATTGAGTATGACCTTGATGCTTCCCTCTTTTTTATTATATTTTGCGGCGTTGGAGAGGAGGTTGTCCAAGATTCTCGTAAGTGCATCAAGGTTAGTATGAACACTCATTGGGCTTGTCTCCTGCTCAAATGAGAGATTGGGATAGTTTTGAGAAAAGATGAGACAACGCTTCTTGATAAGTTCTTCAATGTTAACAATCTCGTTTTCCAAGACGCTTTCATCTATATAACTGCGAAGGTTGTCCTGAAGGTTCAGTATGGTCTGTACGGCATTCTCAATTCTTGATATTTTGGTGTTCTGGGGAAACTCTTTTTTTAGAAGGGAACTGTTGATGCGCAGACTTGAAAGGGGTGTATTAAAATCATGTAAGATGTCTTTTATAAACTCATCACTTAACCTCAGTGCCTGTCGCAGAGGCTTTAGGGCATACCATGAGAAAAACCCTGAGACGAAGATCAAGCCAAAAAGCATAATAAGATAGGTGTAAAGATACTCTTTTTTTACAAGAGAGAGCTCTTCTTGATAAGCCGTTTGAGGATAAAGAAGCTTCATAAAAAAGTCTGTGTTATTAGGAAGAGTAAAAAAAGCAAAGATTCCCTCATCGGATTTTTGCAAAGTATAAAGTTCATGCTCTTGTGACTGTACAAAGTCAAAGGTGAAATTCGTACATTTAAGATCAAAACTGCAGAGTTTCATCTGCGTCCAAATCTTTTCATCTACGGTTTTAATCTCTTCTTTGTAAGACTTATACTGGATCAGAGTGACAAGTATGCTCAAGGAGATAAAAAAAAGCAGAAAGCTTTTTCCTAATGACTCTGTCTCAACTTGCCTCAAGGACATATCCGACCCCTCTTATATTCTCTATAGGCAGACCGGTAGTCTGCTTCAGCTTATTTATAGCAACTCTGAGTGCAGATGAAGAAGGTATCTCTAAGCATTCTAAAAGCTCATCTTTGAGTATGATCTTGCCCCTGTTCTGATAAAAGAGTTTAAAGAGCTTTTCTTGTACCTCACCCAAAGAGAGACGCTTCTCCCCTTTTTTATACTCATTGCTTTTTTCCTTATAAGAAAAGTCTTCATAAGTGAAAAGCTTGTCTGTTTGAGGAAGTTTTGCATTGATACGGATAAGAAGTTCTTCGGGGAAGAAGGGCTTTTTGAGATAATCTTCTGCTCCGAGGGTAAATCCTTTTGAGATGCTGTGCAGATCAACCATAGCACTCATAAAGATAGTGGGTGTTCTGTCCGAAGCATTTCTCAGACTCTCTAAGAGCTTAAACCCGTCTATCTCGGGTACATTGATGTCAAAGACATAAAGGGCATAGCTGTTTTCATAACAAAGCTCAGCCGCCTCTTCTCCATCTGTCGCCAGATCGACCTCATAACCATTCTCTTCTAGCATCTCTTTAAGTGTCTCGCCTAAGAGTTCGTCATCTTCGAGAAGGAGTATCTTGTTTGACAAGTTAAGCGAAAAGGTCGCTTTTTTCAGGGTTTTTCTCTTGATATTTAATGACGTATGAACACTCGGCAACGGCTTTTTTACCGGCTTTTTTAATCTGCTCTAAGACATCTTCAAGAAGTATTTTAGCAAGACCCTTTCCTGCAAGTTCTTCAGGAACGATAGTGTGAGTCAGATGCATATTCCCATCTTTGTCATCATAAGTGATATAAGCGATGTGTCCGTCGATGTGGTATTCATATTTGCATTCAGGTTCGTTATGGATAATTGTATAAGACATTTTGTTTCCTTGATTATTTTGTTTTAGTATTTTAGCATTTTTTTAAGGTTTCTGATAAAGTGCACGAAACTTTAAGGTAGATAGTCCGGACTCTTCTGCAAAGATACTAAACTCTAACTCATTTAAGTCATAGTTTTCAAAAAGACGAAGCTCGTTTCGTTCTAAAGGCCAAGGCGGTCCCTGATACTTTTCTCCCGCATTCTTGCCGTTGGCAATAGCTAGAACCTTTGCTCTAGGAGCGAGTAAAGAGCTGATAGAGCCTATGATCTTGTTTCTAAACTCAAGAGGGAGGGATTGTATAGTACGTGATTCAAAAACAAAGTCATACTGTCCCAGCATCTCTTCAGGGAGTTCAAAAATATCTTGAACCCTGAAATCAACATCTGTATAATCAAAACGTTCCTTGCACCACTGTATAGCCGTTTCAGAGATGTCAATGGCAGTGACATCAAATCCTGCTTCGTCCAGAGCAACAGCATCATCTCCCAGACCGCATCCGATGACGATGGCCTTTCCTTCGCCTAGATTCATCTGCAGGTATTCGGCTAAGAACTCGTTTGTCTGCATCTTCGCCCAAGGGATTTTGCTCTCATCTCCCTGACTCTGCTTATAGACTGTCTCAAACCAGGCACTTGCTTCTTTTGTTCCCATTTATGAGCCTTTTCATTTGTATCTTGTAATTATATTATAAAATTAAAAGGATAAGATCTTTAAGTAGACTGTAACTGCTTTGAACTTAAAATAGGTGCCTATAAAGAGAAGGCAGAAGATGATAAAACATATACCCTATACATCCCTGTATGAAGCAGACCACGGCTGGCTGAAAAGCCGCTTTCATTTCTCCTTTGCCGAGTATAGAGATATGGAAAAGATCCAATACGGACCTCTTAGAGTGATGAATGATGATCTTATTAAGGGGCATACGGGATTTGATACGCATCCTCATCATGACATGGAGATTATCACCTATATTTTAAGGGGAAAATTGACACATCAAGACTCTATGGGTCATATTGAGAGTCTGGGACGTGGTGCGATTCAGTATCTTAGTGCAGGCACGGGGATTACACATTCTGAGATGAATGAGGGAGATGAAGAGGTACATCTTATTCAGACATGGATTCTTCCCCAAGAAAAAGGATTAAAACCACAATATGGTTCCAAAATCTTTGATGATAAAGAACGTCATAACAGATGGCTGCATCTTGTTGGACCGAAGGGAAGCGGTGCCAATATCAATATCTATCAAGATGCTTCTATGTACGTTTCTGAAATAGATTCGGGTGAAAGAGTGGGCTTTGGTCTTCAAGAAAACAGACAGCTCTATCTAAAAGTCATGGAGGGAATGGCAAAGATCAACGGGATAGATTTTACTCAAGGTGATGCGGCTGAGGTGGAGAATGAGACCTTAGATATTCAAGCAGTTGAGAAGAGTCATCTGCTTTTAGTAGAGATGCCAAGGGAGATAAGGTGAGTTGCAAGATAATTGGATTTGAAAATGGACCCTTAGAAGTTGATTGCAAAGATGTTGTGATTATGCAAGAGGGAAAGAAGCTTGAAGCTGAGAACCCCGCATATCTTTGCCGTTGCGGTAAATCAAAAAACAAACCATTTTGCGACGGCTCACATATTGAAGCAGGCTTTGAAAGTAAGAGAGAAATATCTGAAGAGGTTCTTCAGACTTATAAGGGGAAAGAGCTCACTATAAATTTCAATCGCTCTATCTGTGCTGGAGCAAGTGAATGTGTGAAAAGACTTAGCTCTGTTTTTAAATCGGGAGACGGAAGTAATTGGATCTTTCCCGATGAAGACAGTAGTGAAAACATAATTAAGACTATCTCTGCCTGTCCATCAGGCGCACTCTCTTATACTATTGAAGGCAAGACAAGTATTGATGCACGCATTAATCCTAGTATTAATATTATGAAAGATGGTCCGTACAAGATTGAGGGGATTAAACTTGAGGAGATGTCTATCCCAACAAACTTTTCAACAACAAAATATACACTCTGTAGATGCGGATATTCCAAAAATAAGCCCTATTGTGACTACTCTCATGCTGAAAATACTTGGAGAGATGAATCATAATTTCTTTATCGTTTCAAGTAGACTTTAGTAAATACTGTTGATATACTCATGCGACATGGAGAAAAGTTTATTATTCTTCTGCCTAATATAACTGTCTCTCAAGCCAAAGAAAAAGCTGAAACCATTCGAAAGAATATTGAACAAACATCCTTTTGCGGTACATTGAGACTCACTTGCAGTTTTGGTGTCACCTCTTATATTGATGGAGAAAGTAGTGATTCTATTTTTATACGTGCAGACAAGGCTCTGTATGAGGCTAAAGACCTTGGCCGAAATAAGGTACAAGTCTTATAAAGTCGGATAGTCTGTATAGCCTTTTTCATCTTGGGTGTAGAAAGTGTTGAGGTCTGGCTCGTTAAGGTCGGCATCTGCTTTGAAACGCTCGGGAAGATCAGGATTGGCTATAAAAAGCGTTCCATAGGCAACCGCGTCAGCCTGATTATTTCCAACAGTAGTGGTTCCTCTCTCTTTATCATAAGCTCCATTAGTGATCAACACTCCCTTATAGGTCTCTCTTAAGAGAGACAAAGCCATAACATTTGCCCCGTGTCTTATATCTCCTTCAAGTGCATCTATGACATGAAGATAGGAAAGGTCAAAGTCATTTAACCTTTCGCAGACATAGGTGAAATGTTTTTGAGGATTGGAGTCTGTCATATCATTAAAGGTACCGCTTGGAGAGAGTCTTAGACCTGTCCTATCTGCACCGACCGCAGAAACGACTTCTGTTATGACATCAAAAAGAAAACGGCTTCTGTTCTCTACACTCCCGCCATACGCATCTTCTCTGACATTGGTGCCGTCTCGTAAGAACTGATCTAGCAGATAACCGTTTGCCGAATGTATCTCAACCCCGTCAAATCCGGCCTCTATAGCATTTTTAGCAGCTTTTCCATACTCTTTGACAATCTCTTGTATCTCTGGAATACTCAGTACTCTGGGGGTCTCATACTCTTTCATCCCCTCAAAGGTATAGACCTCACCGGCTGGCTTAATAGCAGAGGCTGACACGGGAAGTTTTCCTCCTAGATAGGAAGAGTGCGAGATCCTTCCTACATGCCACAGCTGTAAAAATATCTTTCCTTCCTTATCATGCACGGCCTGAGTCACTTTTTTCCAGCCTTGAATCTGTTCATCCGTATGAATACCGGGAGTGCAGGGATAACCTATACCCATAGGCGAGATCTG
>CBFDAB010000015.1:0-28366 GCA_965602745.1 uncultured Campylobacterales bacterium | reverse complement strand
CAATATTTACATCTCTAATTCATATGTACATTCTCGAAGCGGAACTCTGTTTATCACGGTAACAGTTAAATGTGAAGATGAGTATATAGTATATGATTTTGAACTCTATAGCCTTTTAAAAGAACTTTCTTTAATAGAGGGGCATGACCATTTTAGTAATTTTACGAGGTATTTTTACGGGCTTTTTGGGTTCTTATTGGCAGCTTTCTCAGTGACTTTAATCATATATGCAGTTTATATTGTCTGGGCCTTGATAGTTTTTAATGATAGAGATCTTCTTTCAGGACTTTTTCGCTCTATTATTGCTCTGACTCTGGGTTTGGCAATATTTGATCTGGCGAAGACTGTTTTAGAACATGAGGTCTTTTATAAGAGTCTCAGCCGTAAGAACAATCTTGAGAACCGTCTGCTGGCACGTTTTTTGACCTCTATTATCATCGCTCTGTCTATAGAAGCGTTAATGGTGGTCTTCAAGATATCTCTGAATGATTATTCTGAGATGATACACGCTTTTTATCTGATAGCGGGAGTGGGGATAATGATCATATCTTTAAGTCTGTTTATCTTTATAATGCGGTATCAGGGACACAAGAACTAGAATAACCTTAGTTAGAAAGTTGACTTGCTTTCATAAAATGATATTACAGTCTTGTAAAGATCATGTCCATTGAAGACAAAAAAGTACGAATATAAATACGGATTCGAGAAGTAGGGTCTTTTATTAATTTATGATAGCAAATTTCTATTATAACTGTGCTGGCAGTTTGTCCGCAGTATAAATAGGTAAAAAGCCCTATTATTGAAGCTCTAAAACTACCTCAATACTATCATTTTGTTTAGAACTGCTAAAACCTAAATTACGATACTTTGCTATTGACTCTAAGTTAATCGCTTCTTGCTCACGTGCCACAATAACAGTAAGTGTATTTCCCTTATAGCCATTAAGTGTTGATTTGACCTGATGCATCATGTCAGGAATTGGTAGTAAACGGCGTGGATCAAGCGGCACTCCTCGGGTATCCAGAACACCATCTTTAATATTTTTTGGCACTTGGTATTCATCCATAAGACGTTTCGATGATGCTTTCCAATCTGCTTTACTTAAGTCAGCCGGACCGAAAAGTGCACAATGACAGGTTCCGTACTCCGCAATCTCATCATCAATAAACTCACAAGGACACATCATCTTTTTGTCTAATACTTCATCTCCTGAAGGCTCAAAACAAGGACAATAACGTTTTCCAAAAGTTGCTTCCATCTCACAAAGATTACTTTTTAGATTAGTTAGCATCATCCAACTCGGATTAAGTGCATAATTCTTCTGCTTAGAATACTTTTCTAACCAGCTTTGTTGCTTTTTAGCACTTTCTTTATATTTGAAAAAGTCTTTAAAAAAACCGATCATCATATTTATCATTTCTGTTCCTTGTGCAATTTTTGAATTATAGTGATATAGGATTAAAAGAAGGTCATTCTCCGGTAAAAACAAGAGCTAGAAAAACTAGGCCTTGGCTCAGGTATTAACCCCTCCATGATAGAAGTAATACCCCAGTCCAACGGAGACAAGCAGAGTGGAGCTTGTCTTTAGGTAGCTGTGGGCAAAGAGCAGACCGCCGATAAAGGTGAAGATTACAAGGACCCAGTTAAGAAAGATGATGTGTATATAGGAAAAGACAATGGCATTAAAAAAGATAAGATAGAGGGGACTTTTCGAAAAAAGTTTTTTATAAGGCTTGAAGAAAAAGGCTCTAAAGAGAATCTCATGCAAGTATGCAGAGAAAATCGGATATAAGAGCATCAGTCCCAACCAAAACAGAGGCCGTGTCTTCGCTAGAATCAAAAATATCTCAGGTTTATAGAGCAGTACAAAGAGTGTCACCACGGTCAAATCCACGCTGAAGAGTTTTACATCTCTGTCCTTAAGTTGTATAAATGCATACAAGGTGAGTACCCACAAAAGAGGCATGAGTGCGAGAGAAGGAAGCCCTCCTGTGACAAAGAGAAGGGGCGGAAAAATATATACAAGAAGCAGCTCAAGCCATAGTGTCTGTTTTTTTATAGACTTACTATGGCATAGATTGGATACCCATATGTGTGTCTAGTACGAAAAACCTCGAACTCTTGTATTCTTAAGAACTCTGAGAAAGCTTATTTAAAAGTGCAAAGAACTCATCACTCTCTTTTTCAGTCTGCGCAAAGAGTCTTATAACCTCGTCGGCATTGTCTAGGCAGTCTTTGCTACTGACGATTTCCATTACTTTAAGGACGTTGTCATGCAGTCTTTTATGCGGTTGAACTATTTCTGCAAAAGTATTGTTTCCGCTGAAGACTTTTTTCCCTTCTGTTTGATACCATTTTCCAAACTTACAGCTGTTATGATCCAGCATCTGATCAGATACCTTTGCCTCAAATATCGAACTGTAGGCAGCGAATTTAAATATCATATGATCAAGTTTACTGATATTCATAAACAGATCTTTTGCAATAACCTCATTATCACTTTTGATCGTCTTTGCATTGCCGACAAGCTGTGTAAGGCTCTGCTTAAACTCATCAAGTTTACCCGAAGACTCTTCCGTAAATTCGGCGACTTTTTCACTGTTTTCAAGCATGGAAACACTGCTTTGTTTCAAGATACTGATATTGGCCTCGACTTCACTCGTTGCTTTTTGTGTACGTTCTGCCAGCTTTCTTACTTCATCTGCAACAACGGCAAATCCACGTCCATGTTCTCCGGCTCGGGCAGCTTCGATAGCGGCATTTAAGGCAAGAAGGTTTGTCTGATCCGAGATGTCTTTTATGAGGCCGATAACTGAAAATATTTCAGTCACATTCTCAGTCAAGCTCTCAGAATCGGCTCGAGAATTGCCTATCATCTCAGAAATATTTCCAATAGTTTCAATAACATCATCCGTTTTAGCATTAACTTCGGCGATAACTTCTTCTGTCTGCTCGTTTAGAGCGTTGACTACATTAACACTGTCAACACTTTTTTCCATACTTGCCTGCAGGTCTTTGGAATTTCTTGTTGAAGCTTTTATCATTCCTTCTGAAAGCTGCAAGGTCATGTTGTTTTTAGTCATTTGAACCTTGATGCTTGCATTGGCTTCTTCTGCCTTGTCTGCCTGATCTTGGGCATTATTGGCTATTACTTCGACCTTGTCCAAGAAGATATTAAAGCTCTTAGCTGCTTTTCCTATCTCGTCATTGCTTTTTATCTGAAGACGTTGACTAAGGTCTGCATCTCCACTTGCCAATTCATTTGCGACTCTATCCAGGTTGATTATCGGATCCGTCACAGATCTCTTAATGATCCACATCAATAGAACTAGGATAACTAAATCGATCATCGCCATAATCATCATCTGTGATAATAATGAACTTTCTGATTTAGCTACAAGATGTTCAACATCACTAAGTCTTTTACCAAGTACGGCATAACCTATGCGTTGTTTGGAAAAGTCGTAGATAGGAACAGAAGTTATAAAATACTTTTTGCTTTGTTGCGCCCCTTCTTCGTCAATCTGAATCTGGGTGAGTTCATTAAAAAAATCTAAATTTATAACTTTTTCTTTGACTGCAAGTGTATAGTGTCCTGTTTTTTTAGCATCTTTGAGTGCCGTCGCTGTTGATAGATAAGTGTTTTCCATCATGATAACCATGTCAATACCGAACTTCTTTGCTCCATCTTTGACAATAGAGTTTAAACCTTGCATAAACTCAACAGAACCGAGATACTCACCATTCATAACAGGGGCTAACCCTCGCAGTACCATTCCTGCACGTCCCAGTTCTATAGCAACAATAGGTTTTTGATTCTTTTTGATATCAACAACAGTCTTCCTGAAACTACTAAGGTCATCACCCCACTTTTCGGGTTTCCATGCACGTAAAAAACTGTGTATATTCTCATCATGTACATGGATTTTTATATTTTTATATTTGGTATTTTCTTTAAAATCCGTGTTTATATCACGCAAGCCTTTTATAGCAAGCTCACGATCTTTAGTCTTTAAAGACTCGATGACATAATAGTTTTTGGCGATGTTGATAGCATTGCTCAGACCTATGTTTTTTTTGTTCTCCATGGCTTCATTATAAAAGCTATTCAAACTCTTTTCTTGCTGGATATACACTTCTTCGCGTATTGAATCAACTGAGACATAATAGTTGATTGCGATAATGACAAAGCCAATAGCAATAGAGATGATTAAAGGTATGTGAACCTTTTTGGAAATAGATACTTCTCTCATCAAAACAACCTCTTTTTATTTAGTGTATTATAAAAGTGTAAAATAAGAATAAAGATCTGAACTTAGTTTTAAATGTTTTCTGTGAAACGGTCCTTATAAGAGCATTTTTGGCAAAGTTCTTCTACTGCCTGGCCTTTTTCAAAACCTTCGCGCATATCTACGGCTCGTTTGGAGTCTAGAACATCTTTCAAAGAGCTCTCATGTAAGTTCCCCAAATTTATCACCCCATCTCCGTCAAGACAGCAGGGCACAACAGTTCCGTCTGCCAGTATGCCTATATGTGATTTTAGGCCGTAGCAGGTTCCCTGTGTGTCATGGCTTGAGTTTAATGAAGGCCACTCAAAATAGGAATCAAAATGCAGTAGGACCTTTGAGGCAAGACGAAGTGATTTTGGACGATCTTTGTACAACTGTTCTGTGTCCAGTTGTATCTCAAAGGCATCTTCCAGGCGTTTAAAAAGCATAGTGTTGAAGTCTGCCTCACTGCACTCCTCATCAAAGTTCCACAGTCTCAGGTTGATAAAGGGTTTTGGATGATTTGAGAGCTTTTCGGTACACAGATCAAGAACAGAATCCATATAATCATCAAAAGTAAGGTTTAGGCTGTTCTTATTGTAAGCATTTAAAGAGATGTTTATCTGTCTCACCGCCGGATGAAAAAGGGTCTCAAAAGAGCTCTTCTTCAAGTAGTAGCCGCTTGTTGTCAGGGTGACTTTAAAGCCTTTCTTCTGCGAGATATCAAGATACTCATGCAGATTAGACAGGGTCAGAGGATCTCCCATCACATGAAAGGCCAACTCTTTGGTATATCCTTGCAGCTGCGATAACACCTTTTCAAAAAAAGGCAGAGGCATTGTCTTTGAAGGGTGGAGTTTAGGCGGGCAGAAACTGCAGGCCAGACCACAAATATTGGTGACTTCGATATGAACACGGTGAAAGTGCATTTAAACTCTTTTGTATGGGAAAAAACCCTAAAATAGAACTCTGATTTTAGCGTAAAGATACTTTGTGCATTAAGGATAAAAACAAGACAATAGGATTCAGAGGCAATGTTGAAGGATATTGCGCTTATATCTTTTGAAAAACAGCATGAAGAGGGTTATGATCCGAAACTTTTTTAGTATCGATCGCTTCGGCCCTGATGAGTCTTAGCCCCCGGTAAAAGATATGATCTATAGGTTTGGAAAAGATATGTTTAACATGATGTTCCTCTTGTATGAGAGCCTTTTGCAATGAAAGTACCTCCTTGAAACTTTCGAGTGCTTTCATGCGTTTTTTGCTCCAGTTATTAAAATCACCACAGACGATCATCGCTCCGCTATAGGTCTTAAGTATGGATTCTATCTTTTTAAGCTCCTTATCAAAGCTTTTGAATGAGACAAAATTAATGCCGTGCATATTGACCATATGCAGCACATCACCGTCACAAAAAGAGTGGGAAGTCAGCAGCATACTCTTTCGTGTGGTAATCAAGAGCTCTCTTTGATGTGTACGCTCTATCTGCTTGGCGTCGAAACCAAAGTGCGAAGCGGTAAGTAAGCCATATATATGACGTTTTGTCTCAATGTTGGCAGCCATGGCGTAGGAAAAGTCTTTTAATTTATGTGGCTTGTGCTTTGGCAGCTTATACTCTTGAAACAGCAGGAAATCACTCGAATACTCAAGGAGTAAGGAATCCAGTTTAGCATGAAAATTCTGGTGTAGGTTCTCTTTATGTATGTTCCAGCATAGCAGCGAAAACGTCGAGTCTATCATTTTGTATTGATGTTGATATAAGCAGGGGTCTTGTTGAGGGATAAACATATCTATATCTGCGGGACAAAGACACGCATGAGATTTTCTATGATACGTCGAATCTTATTGGCAGGTTCGATGTAAGATGTCGTATCTTTCAAAAGCTCTCTCATCCATCTGTCTATATCATCTATGGGCTCTTTAGAGTAAACGATAGAGACTACTTCATAATTAAGTAAAAGACTTCGGTTGTCCAGATTTACAGAACCAAATATGACGGCATCATCATCAAACAGAATAGATTTTGCATGCAGCATCGACTTGGTATAAAGTGCTATTTCCATACCCCATTCCTGTGCTTCTCGGATGTAGCTGCTTCGTCCAAGATCAGCGATAAGGTTATCCGACTTGTTGGGTGTGATAAGCTTGACTTCAACACCTCGGTGCAGTGCAATACGTAGAGCTTGAAATATAGATTCATCAGGGACAAAGTAGGGAGTGACGATCCAGATCCTTTTAGATGCCTTGTGTATCCCGTAGAGTATAGCTTCAAGCAGAGCGTCGTTTCTGACATCTGCTCCGGAAGGGATGACTTGAGCCTTGCAGTTTCCCTTTTTAATAGAAGCAGATGCAGAGATATTTTTAGAAAGAAGCTGCTGTGAATATGCCCAGTCTGACTCGAAGATGTTTATATAGTCGTAAATCATGGATCCTTCACAGCGAAACAAGAGGTCTGCCCAGCGTTCCTTTATCGGCTTTGGTCCCATATACTCTTTTGCAAGGTTCATCCCGCCGCTGAAAAGGATCTCATTATCGATAAGGTAGATCTTTCGGTGATAGCGAAGGTTAATACGGCTGTGAAAAGGAAGACCGAAAAGGGGCATAAAAAAGCTTACATTGACACCTGCGCGTCTTAGTCTTTTCAAAGGCAACTGCCATAAATAGATCCCTATCGATCCAAAGGCATCAGTAAGGATTCTGACATCTACACCGGCCTGTGATTTTTGGATAAGTAGATTAAAAAGTTTACCTGTGACAGTGTCATTTTTTAAAAGATAGGTACTGATAGAGATGGAGTGCTGAGCACTTTGCAATGCAGTGTAGAGTGCCTCATAAGCCTCAGTTGCATCTGTATGGAAGCTTAGTCTGTTATTGTCGGTAGACGCTGGAACGCCATTATTACGCAACAATGTCTCAATAGGATGGACAGGCTCTTGCTCATCATCTTGGGGGTAGATAGACAGAGGTGCTTTCTCTTTGTGCAAGGAACGTTTTCGTATGCCAAAGAAAAAATAGAAGAGCACGAAAAAATAGGGTGCAATGATCATCAGCAAAAGCCATGCTGTCATGGACAGGGGAGAACGTCTTCTATAGAGCATATGCATCACAGTAAGAAGAATCGCCAATCCGCCCAGTGAGTACAAAAGATAATAACTAACAAAATGCTCCCATTGTATCTGCATCAGTTTCCTTACAAGATGAAGAAATAAACACAGCTATTTTGAAAACTGTTCTTATTGTCACACCTTTGATATTTACGAGTATATCACAAATATTTAGGGTGTAATTAAGATTTTTCTTCTCGCAGTGCCTTGCGTGAAGCCTTGTCAACCAGTGTGAAAAGTCTGTCAATCTCATCTTTTTGACTGTAGTGCTTATGTCCTTTTACCTTGATAAACTCACAATTCAAACCGTCTCTTAGCTGATAAAACTCTTTATAAAGTTCATGATTGTTTATAAGCTTACTTTTCTTTGTCAGATAGTTGTTCTTTTCAAATCTTTTTCGTCTCTCATCTAAGCCGAGGATATTTTGGCAGTCAGTATAGATAAGGATCTTTGAGTCCGATATACAGATCTCTTTTAGCGACCACAAAAGGGCCTGCAGTTCAAGTTTAGTTGATGACGTATGCTCAAATCTTTTTACCTTGACAGAAGATTCTAAGGTCTCTGAAGAGAATGAACCTTCATTTATGAGGAGGTAAGCGCCGTAGCCTATTTTCAACTGAGGATTGACACTTCCGTCAGTGAAAAGTTTTAATTCGGTCATAAAAGTGGTGTTTACAGCTTGATGTATCGGTATTTGTTTTTCTTGACCTTTAGACGGTCATCTTTGAGCTGTATAGAGTAGAAAAGTTCTTTCTCTATGGCGATATAGCTCAGGCGGTCCAAGACGGCTATATTTCCTATAGCATCTCCTTTGAAACCAAGTTCACCGCTAAGGGCACCGACAAAATCTCCGGGACGAAGCTTGTCTTTTTTGCCGCCAAGGATTTTTAAAGTTCGCATAGGAGCTGTTCTGTCGAAGTTCTTGTTACTGCGTATGTCCTTACTCTCTTCTAGGATATGTTCCTGTTTTGAGTATGCTTGTATATCCTTAAAAAACTTCATCTCTTTTGAACCGACAAAGCTAAAAGCTAAGCCTTCTTTTCCCATACGTCCTGTTCTTCCGATTCGGTGCATATGTACTTCAGGATGAGCTGTGATGTCATAATTGATAATGGCAGGAAGGTCTTTTATATCCAAACCTCTGGCTGCTACATCTGTGGCAACCAGAATGTTTCGGCTTCCATTAGAGAACATAGTCAAGATCTCATTTCGGTCTTTTTGCTCCATATCTCCATGCAGGGAAGCCGCATCAAAACCTTTCTCCTGCAAAGCTTCGCTGACTTCATCACAGGTGATCTTCATGTTACAAAAGACTATACATGAGCTTATCTTATTACTAGAGATGATAGCCTCGATGAGATTTACCTTGTGCGCTTTTTCAGCCTTATAGAAGTGCTGAGTGATCGTAGTCTCGGCTTCATCTGACTCAATCTTTATAAACTGGGCATCATCTTGAAACTTCTTAGAAAGTTTTTTTGTTTCTGCTTCAAATGTGGCGGAAAAGAGAAGTGTCTGACGTTTTGCAGGTATGTTTCTTATGATGGCAGCAATATCATCATGAAAGCCCATATCCAGCATTCTATCTGCCTCATCCAGGACTAAGGTCTTGACATCTTCAAGATGTAGATGTCCCTTAGTGATAGTATCCATAATACGTCCCGGAGTTCCGACGATGATGTGTACACCCTTTTCAAGTGCGACTTTTTGAGGATAAACAGCCTCCCCGCCGACGAGAGTAAGGATTTTGATGTTCTCTTTAAAACGCGCAATACGGCGGAGTTCATTAGCGACTTGTTCACATAGCTCTCTGGTGGGGCATATAACGGCGGCTTGAACCTTTACCTCACTGACATCCAAGTTGTGCAAGAGAGATATACCAAAGGCTGCTGTCTTTCCCGACCCCGTTTGTGCTTGGGCAATAATGTCTTCACCTTTTAGTAAAAGAGGAAGAGATGCTTCTTGAACAGGTGTCATTTCTGTATATCCAAGTTGATCAAGAGTGCTGAGCATTTTTGCATGAAGAGAGAGGTTTGAAAAGCTTTTAGACATAGGTGAACTCCGTATTTAGTAGTAATGGAATTTTAGCAGGTTAATGCTATATTTAAGCTCAGAAAATACAGGGTATAATCTGTGCATTATTTCTATAAGGACATACATGAGTACTATTCTGATCTCGATCATTTCCATCTTGCTTCTTGCCCGTATCTTGCAAAACAAGGCATCTCTTCCCCTGCCTATAGGGATCATGGGGTTGACCCTGCTGACTTATGCCATCATTCCTGAGCATATCAACATATCTGCTCAAGAAAACTTTGACGGCATTGTTTATCTTTTGCTTCCTCTTATCTTGCTTCCGGATGCAATAAACTTTAAACTGTATGATCTTAAACGACATGGTATTGCGATCTTTTACCTGAGTTTTGTCGCCGTTGTCTTGTCTATCATCATCGGTGTGGCTTTAAACTTTGTTGTCTTTGCCGAGTATTCGTTCACGGTTGGAATGCTGGTCTGTCTTTTTGCTATGGTCTTGGCGACTGATGCGGTTAGTGTAAGTTCTATCTTTTCTCAGTTCAAACTTCCCCACTCTTTAAAGGTGCTAACTGAAGGGGAAAGTCTTTTTAATGATGCAACGGCGGTTATCGCCTTCTTCTTTATAGGTCTTCCTCTTATTAATGGGATCGAGATCAGCCCCGTCGGCATATCTTTAGTCCTTTTGAAGGTAGTTGTTCTGTCTACGTTGATCGGTTTTGTTGTGGGATATATCGCCAAGAGCGTATTGAAATGGCTTCACACGGTGACGGATGAGTTTATTATCGTCTTGCTGACAGCTTATGTCTCTTTTGGCATTGCCGAGATGCATGCGGTGCATGTCTCCGGTATCCTTTCTTTGATAGTGGCTGTGATGACGCTTCGTTTTTACATCAACAAACAGTTCAAGTCTTCTTCATTACATGAGAGTATTGTTGGTGATGAGGCGGTAAAAGCTCCTCAATCCAAGGCAGATAAGATCATCACAACACAGGCAAGATTGGATGAAAACCTTCAGATTATCTCATTTTTTGCCTTATTTGCGAATGCAGTGCTCTTCTTCACTCTGGCCGAGATCATTGAGTTTGAAAAACTTTTGTACTATTCAAAAGAGATCATAATCCTCTTTGTCGTGACCACGCTTATTCGTGCGGGGATGATGTTAAACTTCAGCTTTATCTCCAAAAAGAGCAGGAGAATACAAGATGTCAACTATAGATGGTGGTCTATACTGACCTTTGCCGGTATTAAGGGGGGTCTTTCTATGATAATGGTGCATGCCCTTCCGGACACCTTTGTCTATAAGGAGATGTTTACGCAGATCGTTATGGGGGTGATTGTCTTAAGTATCTTTGTTTATGCCTTTTCTCTTCTATTTATCATCAAAAGATACCAAAAAGAGTTTCTTGAAGATATGAAGGCAGAAGGACACTAGTTTTGCGAGATGACAGTCGTCAGCTTGTGGGTGTCGTTGGGCTGTATGAGAAGTTCATCGTCTAAGGTATTGGCACTCTCTATACAGAGCATTGTCTTATGGTCACTTAGGTCTGGCATCTTGGCTGCCAGAGCCTCTCCCGGATTCCAGATAACGACAGTCTGTGAACCTTCTGTTCTTAGGCTTATAAGATCTTTTTTGTCGTGAAGTTTCACAGCAGAGCTGATACCCTGATAGATCCTGTCCGTCTCTGCAATAAAAAAAAGCTTTCCATCTTGAAGATTGTTAAAACTGTCATCTACCTTGTTATAATATCTTTTTTGATCAAGCCCGTCTATATAGACCTCGTTGATATCTTCTATCAGTAAGTAGGAGTGAAGGGCTTGCGAAATGGCAAAAGGCTTGATATCTAGGTTCTTAGTGGTGAGTGAGACGCTTAGCATCTGGCCAATACTTATCTCTAAGTTCAGTTCAAAGAGATAAGGCCATATCTGCAAAGTCTCATTTGAGCTTTTTAGTTGAAGGGTGACTTTTGTCTGTTGGTCGTTTATCTCATCTGTCTTGATATGCTTCCATAAAGATGTTCTGGCAAATCCGTGATTAGGAAGAGTGGAGTCACTCTTGTGTGCGCCAAACCAAGGCCAGCAGATAGGAATACCCCCTCTAATAGCCTTGCCTTTTTCAAAATAGGAGTCTTTGCTCAGCCACAATAGAGCTCTTTTACTCTTGAGCTGAAAATCAAAGATATGTCCACCCTGTAAGGCTATCTTCGCCTTTGATATTGTGTTGGAAACAGCAATATATTCAAGCTCATTTTTTAGCATACCTAGAAACTACTCTTCTTCACTTTTTTCTTCATTTTCTTCTTCAGGCTCTTCTTTTTTCTTTGCTTTTAGTGAAGGTTTAGAGATGATCTCGATATAAAACTCTTCCCATCCCTCTTCTTTGGCTGTATCTAATAAATTAGTGATATCTGAAGCTTTGATGCTCTCGGCCTCATCACTGTTTTTTCCAAAACTACAGTCAAAGTCCCAAAAAATAGCCTCTTTTGGTAGTTTTTTACTGCGTTCGCGTTTTAAATATCTACGGATATCATACTTAATAGAGTCGAGTACACGATCAGGGTGTTTGTTCTCTTGAGTGAGCTTAAATACTTTTTTCAATACTTGCCTTTGTAGGTGCTTTATAATTGCCTAATTGTACTAGAATTTCACTTTGAGTAAGGGGTTGTGAATTCTTTTTAGAGATATAGGGTCTAAAGCTCTTATATATTGATAAATCAAACTAAAGAGTAGCTCTAAGAAATGATTTAATTAAGCGCTTTAGGGCTATAACTTATATAGATAGCCTTATATACAGTTTTTTGCACTATAATTTCAGTAATTTATTATAAAAAAGGAAGTGCCCATGTGCGACTTCAATAACCTTGACGAGAGTGAAAAAGAGAAATATCATAAGATGCTTCTAGAATGTGCTGATGCATTTGGAGGAACGAACTTTTTCCTACAGCTTCTTGAGGGTATCCGAAAAACAAAGCCTCATCCATTAACGGCAAAACATTCAGAGTTTAAGTTTTCCCATGGAACCGTAAGATGGGAAAAAGTGATCTTTAAAGACAAGCTGACTCTGCTTATTAAAGCACGTGTTGAAGAGAGTAAAAGAAGAAACCTTCTGCCAAGCAAGGATGATAAGGCTTACAAAAACGTGATGAACCTTATTCGTACACTTAATCCTGTAGAGTTTACCGTGACACCTAAGAACCTGAACGATGGTGAAGGGTTTTCTTTTAAAGCCTTTGATATGATTGATGAAGGGACGACAAGATTGAACCCTATCTTTGATGCAATGTTCTTTTGTTCTGTTGATACTATCAAAAAAGTCCTTGCTTATACACCTAAAGACGCCTAATGTTAGACGGTAGGCAAAGAAAGAATATCAAGTCGGGTATCTCTGTAGCCATAGTCTTAAAACAAGACCAGGATACAGGCAGACTGACAGATGGCATAGTGCGTGATATCCTAACAAACTCTGCCACCCATCCTCATGGTATAAAAGTACGTCTTATGAGTAGAGAAGTAGGGCGCGTTAAAGAGATCTATTAATGACCTCTACGAAGAGAGCTACCTTTGCCGCCGGATGTTTTTCTAAAGAAACATCTGCTTCGCAGACCACCACGGTTTGTTTTGGGGAGTTGAAGCAGACCTCCGTAAACTTGAAGGCATCAATGATACGTCTGTCGGGTATATGGACGGACATCTAAAAGACCCTTCATATGAAGATGTCCTCCCTTATAAAAAACTTTTCAAAGCCTTTTCTGAACTCCATAATCCCTCTACTATTCCCGGTACAATATATAAATACCGAACGAGTATATTTTTCCATACCTCAGAACAAAGAGAGATAGCAGAAGGCTTTGTAAAAGAGTTGAAGATGCTTAACTTTTATGTATATCAGGTGAAAACGACGGTAGTAAAGGCTGGGATTTTTTATCGAGGTGAAGAGTATCATCAGAGATATTATGAAAAGTTAGGCCGATAAAATATAAGAAGTCATTTTATTACTGAGTAAAGACTCTTTACCCCAAACGAAGAGGCAAATATTTTTCTGTTAAGAATAAGAAGGCCTTTAAAGCCCCTTTGTCCCTTCTTTCCACGAAGTTGGGACTTCAGCTCCGGCTGCTCCCATAATCATGCCGACGATCATTGCTCTAGCCGAAGAATCTCCACCTGCTTTAGCATTTTCAATCATCGCTTCTTTATAGTCGCCATAAGTAATAAGAAGATGAATAACACCTTCAAATCCACCTTCAACTCCGCAAGCGGGACCAAAATTTCTGATGGTTGTAAATGTATCTTGTCCCTTAGATGCCATAGCCGCAGCAAAAGCATTTTGTAAAGATGGATCTACTTCTACGGAAGTCAAGGCATCTTGTATACTTTTTCCCTCAGCTACCTCATACAAGATAGAAGCAAAAAGTTCTCCTGCTTTAAGCACAATAGGGGAGTTGTGAGTAAAGGCTATAAAGGCGTGCACATAAGAGAGAAACTCTTCTTTGCTAGATGAGACAAGAAGTAAGGGAGAAATACGGCCAATAATAGAAAGTTCATGTGAAGTAGAACCTGTGTCACTAAGAACATTTTCTTTTAAAACTTCTAATGTCTTACGACTTGAACTGTCAATATAACCCTTATAGTCTTGCATATTATCAGCCCAAAGACCACCATACATCTTGATATCAAAATGCTTATTATTCTTTACATACTCATACAGCCATTTTCCATGGTCACCATAATGTGTAAAATCACCTTTTTCTTTCCCCTTGTGCCACATAGCATGAGGTGCATTAAGTTCATCCCAATTTACATCCAAAGTTTTTAATTTTGCCTCGTCATATATCCAATGTGCACCAAGGCAGTAGGCATCAGCGACAAAGGCAGCTTGTATAGCATTTTCAATAGTTTCTTGATTCATTAAATATCCTTTTTGGGTGGTTAGTAAACGAAATAACGCATATTTATATCACGCAAGGTCTTTGGCCAGTCTATGTGATACTGCGAATTGATTAGAGCATGGTCTTCTTGAAAGTAATGTTCAAAGACCTTATAAATATCCTTTGAAGATTTTGGGGAGTATATTGTGAAATATAGGCTAAGTCTTCATCTTTGGGATGAGGAGGGGTACATCCTTCATCCATTCTTTTTTTGGAATGTATATAGGCAATTGGAAAATCTTTTTTAAAGATAAGTTCACTCTCTTGAGGTGAAGTGTGAAATGGTTTATTTGCAGATAGAGCAGTTTTGATAGAATCTATAAGTCGAGTCATAAAATACCTTTAATGACTGCATTATACAGGTGTAGTATCAGTTTATCTTGAGTAATGTGACAAGAGAAGAAATTTAATGAAGATTAAAGATTAAACCCTATCTCTCGATAAGCAGATAGTGTCTTTTGTCTGTTTTGATGATCTTCACATGCTCTGCATCTTGGATCTCATCATAAACTCTCTCACCTTTAAAGAAAAGAAGAAGTGTTCCCTTAACAATAAAGGGTTGAGCAAAGTCCATAAGTGTTTGTGTCTCTGTTACCGCTCTTGAGGTGATGAAGTCATAAGGAACAGGTGGAACCTGTTCTATACGTTTGTTTAAGACTTCTACATTATCTAATCCCAAATCAGCCTTTATAAACTGTAGAAAACCTGAACGCTTTGTTAAAGGTTCTACAAGAGTAAACTTTGTCGAGCGAAGCGCCATAGCAAGGATAAGTCCTGGAAAACCTGCACCTGTTCCTATGTCTAAGGCATTATTGATCTTTGGCAAGAAAGAGATAGGAAAGACAGAATCATAAATATGTTCTGCTACCTTGTCTCTTGTCGTCGCGCCGGTTAGGTTATGGATCTTGTTCCATTTTAATAGGTGATTTGTATAACGTTCAACATGCTCATAGAAGGTGTCGGGAAGAACGATCTTATCAGACTCGAGTTTTGCTTTTAGGTTCATTTTATTACTTTTTAAAAATTTATAATTAAGTTTTGAATTATAGCTAAAACAAGCTGAGGCGGTTTGCAAAGCAAATGTTTCTTCAGAAAACTAGCGAAAGCGATTTCACTAAGTGAAAAGTTTCTTCAGAAAACAAGCTGAGGCGGTTTGCAAAGCAAATGTTTCTTCAGAAATAAGCTATAATCTTCCATCTACAATAATGAGTTGATTATGAAACTTTTTTTCCAAAAAATCGGATACTTAGGCCTTATGCTTTTTCTAATATCTTTAATATCTTTTGGCGCTATACATGCCGCACCTAATAGCTTCTTTGCCGCAGGTGAGTTAAACCCCAACATGACGCCTGAGGTACTGGGTCATTTAAAGGCTGTATATGGTCTTGATAAACCTCTTCATATTCAGTATCTTGACTGGATACTAAACCTTGTTTCTCTTGACTTCGGTGTCTCTTTTGTAAGTGGGCAAAACGTTATTGACATGGTAAAAGATAGAATAGGCATCACCCTTATTATGAACATCACTTCTATGGTCTTTGTCTTTATTATCTCTATCTACTTAGGGATAAAAGCGGCGATGAACAGTGAAAGAGCAGGGGATCTCATTATCAAACAACTCTCTTTACTCTCATTTTCTATGCCCTCGTTTTATCTGGCCTTATTGATGATCTTGCTCTTTTCAGTAAAGCTGGAGTGGTTTCCTATAGCAGGACTTCATTCTATTGAAGCTAAAGAAGGGTTTGCTGAATATACAGATATGGCATGGCATCTTTTCTTACCGATCTTTGTAATGGTATTTGTCTCTCTTGGCTCAATGATAGTCTATGTACGTTCCCTCGTCACAGAGATACTAAAAAGCGATTATTACTTCTTCGCAAAAGCAAGAGGGCTTGGAAACAAAGAGCTTCTAAGATACTTCATATTACCAAACCTAATGCCCCCCATCATCACCCTTCTAGGACTCTCCCTACCGGGTCTGATAGGCGGTTCTGTCATCCTAGAATCTATCTTCGGTATAGAAGGAATGGGACAACTCTTCTATATGTCTGCGCTTAGCCGAGACTACCCGGTTATCATGGGAATCCTAATGGTAACAGCCTTCCTAACACTAATAGGAAACATGCTGTCAGACCTGATCCTACTGAAGTTAAACCCTTATTTTAAAAGAGGGTAAACTATTTTTTACAGAACTAATACTTATGGTTTAAAGAAAAAAGGTAAAAAGTTTATTAGGAAGTAGAAGCAAAAAGTGAAGAAGAAAGTGTTTGACAAGAACAGCCCCAAGGACGGTTCATCTGTCTTTAGCACAGAAGCGTAGGCAAAGGAGCTTTACTAAAGAAACATCGGCTGAAGCCGACCACCTTCGGTTTGTTTTTCCCCTTTGCCGTATAAAGTAATGATTTATTTAAATAACGCCTCTAGAGAATCAATTCCTTCTTTCTCTTCTTCAATCTCGCCAGACTCAGATGTAACTGCGCCTTCTTGTTCTTGAAGTTCGATAGCGTAACCTGTCAGCATAGATGCAAGACGGATGTTGATACCGCTTCTTCCGATTGCCTTAGATTTTTGATCAGCAGGAAGGATGATAGTTGCTTTTTTATCGGCACCTTCTGGTGTGTTCTGAATAACGACAGATGAGATGATAGCCGGACTCATCGCACGTGAGATGAAAAGTTCAGCTACACTTGTATATTCAATACAGTCGATGTTTTCGCCGTTTAGCTCTTCACTTACTGCATTAATACGAACACCCTTAACACCAACCGTTGCACCAACAGGATCAACTTTTGGATGAATAGAGTATAAGGCAATTTTTGCACGTTCACCGGGGATACGTGCTGAGTGCTCTATTACAACAGTCTCGTCATTTATTTCTGGGACTTCAAGACTTAAAAGTTCTTCTAAGAACTTAGGACTTGTACGAGAGAGTTCGATGATAATACCATCGCTTTTATCTACGGTTACACGGCGTACAACTGCTTTTAAAATCTCACCCGGCTTGAAGATCTCACCCTTGATACGGCTTTTCATCGGAAGAACCGCACGGATCTCATCAAGCTCAACAAAGGTATTTTGAGCAGCATCTACACGTGTAACACGTCCAGAGATGATTGTTCCGACCTTGTTTTTAAATTTATTATAAAGTTCATCTTCTACAAGTCTTTGTATATGAAACTCGATCTCTCTGTGAAGCTGACCTGCTGCTGTACGGCCATAGTCTAAAAGCTTATGCTCATACTGAAGTTGATCGTCAATCTCTACATCTTCATCAAGTTCTTTAGCTTCACTAAGTGAGATAAAGGCATCTGCAAGTTCTCCGTTTAACTCAGGAGCATCATCAGCAACAACCTTGATAATCTGAAAGATACTCGCAGCACGAGTCTCTTCATTGATATCTACCTCATAATCAAAATGATCAGAGATGACGCGTTTAGCAGTCTGTATGAAGGCTGTTTTAAGTGCTTCTTTTACTTTTTCCGGCTCTAGGCCTTTTTCGTGTGCAATTGATTCAATAATATCTACGATTTTTTCCACGTTGAAATCCTTAATAAAATGATTAACATTGATAAGTTTAGGGGTTAATCGATTTAACCACACATCCCGATACTATAGGGCTCTGGTAAATCTTATCAAAAGAGAATTAGGATTGTACACAAATTAGGCTTAATAAGCTCTTTATTAAAAAGTAGGTATAATCGCGGTATTATAAAAACTCATAATAAGGCAATATCATGGAATTAAAGCTAGTACGTACAGAAGTAAATGGCAAACCTAAAAAGACTGACTTGAAAAAAGTTGAGGCAATGGTTGAAAAAGATGGAACAGCGATTATCTATTTTGACAGAGATAACTCTCACAAAGACCTTATCGCTCTTGGTGAACATTTTGAAAACAGTGAAAAAAGCTTCTATATGAGAGAAATCCGTTACGGTCTAAATGACAATGATTATATGTATGAGGTACACGTTTTATAATTGTTTGACAATTATAAATAAATCTATATGAGTAAAAAAGTATTTATTGAAACGCTGGGTTGTGCTATGAATGAGCGCGATACTGAGCATATGATCGCTGAATTACGTGAAAAAGAAAATTATGAAGTAACGGAAGATAGTTTAGATGCAGATCTGATTATCATTAATACCTGTTCTGTTCGTGAACGCCCTGTACATAAGCTGTTTTCCGAACTTGGCGGTTTTAACAAGAAGAAGAAGAAAGGCGCAAAGATCGGTGTTTGCGGCTGTACTGCTTCACATCTTGGAAAAGATATCATTAAACGCGCTCCTTATGTGGACTTTGTTCTTGGTGCGCGAAATGTCTCAAAAATAACTGAGGTTATTCATAGACCAAAGGCTGTTGAGATTGATATTGATTATGATGAGAGTCAATTCGCCTTTTCCGAGTTTCGCGGTTCTAAGCACAAGGCTTATGTAAACATCTCTATAGGGTGTGACAAGGCGTGTACCTTCTGTATCGTACCTAAAACACGCGGTGATGAGATCTCTATTCCAACAGACCTTCTCTTAAAAGAGTGTGAAAAAGTGGCTGAAACCGGTGTCCAAGAGATATTTTTATTGGGTCAGAATGTAAACAATTATGGTCGCCGTTTTTCCGGTGAACATGAAAAAGTGAACTTTACTGAACTTCTTCGTCGTATTTCAAAGATAGATAAGGTAAAGCGTATCCGTTTTACTTCTCCTCACCCTTTTCATATGGATGATGAGTTTCTTGAAGAGTTCGCCTCTAATCCTAAGATCTGTAAGTCTATGCATATGCCTTTGCAAAGCGGTTCAACTGAGATCTTAAAGATGATGAAGCGTGGTTATACAAAAGAGTGGTTCTTAAACCGTGCACAAAAACTTCGTCAAATGGTTCCGGATGCAAGTATATCTACAGATATAATTGTTGCCTTCCCCGGTGAGAGTGATGAAGATTTTGAAGAGACAATTGATGTATTGCGTCAGGTTCGTTTTGAACAGGTATTTTCTTTTAAATATTCTGCTCGTCCTTTAACAGAAGCGGCTGAGATGACAAATCTGGTTGATGAAGAGTTAGGTTCTGAACGTTTAGCCTACCTTCAAGGTTTTCAAAACTCTATTACAGATGAGATAACAGGATCTAGGATGGGTAAGGTCTATGAAGTACTCTTTGAAGAGACCCGTGATGGTGGATATGTCTCCGGACGAAGTGATAATAATATCGTGATCAAGGTACTAGGAGACGAGAGTCTTCTAGGTACCTTTGCACAGGTAAAAATTACTAAAACAGGACGTATGGCTCAAATTGGTGAGATTATTGCTTAAAAATATTTCTCGTAAACTTGCCTTTATCCTTCTTCCCTTACTCGGATCTTTTTTGATCCGTCTCATCTATTGGACAACAAAAAAAACATTCCATCCCCCTGAAAATATTCCCAAAGAACGCTGTGTTATCGGATTTTGGCATGGTGATCTTCTTATGCAGCCTTTTTCATATAGGAACTGGCGTAAAGACCCTAAGATAGCTGTTATGATCTCAGATCATTTTGATGGTGAACTGCTTGCGAAGACGATGAAGTATTTTGGTCTGCAGACGGTTCGCGGTTCTTCACGAAAAGGTGCAGCAAGAGCCCTGATGCAAGCCATAAAAAAAGTACGAGAAGGATATGACCTTGGGCTCACTCCTGATGGCCCCAAGGGACCTCGTTTTTCAGTATCTGAGGGGATTATCGCAATTTCTCAAAAAACTGATGCGCCTATAATCTTACAAAACTGTGTACCGAGCAGATATTGGCAGTTAGGGTCTTGGGATAAGTTTATCATTCCTAAACCATTTTCTCATATTGACTTCTACTGTAGCGAGCCTATTAAGGTGAGTGATATGAGTATGGAAGATGCGAAAAAGCTTATACATGATAAACTGATGCAAAAGAGTATTATTTAGCACAAAGAGGGGAAAATTTATGGCAAAATCAATTAAAAGATATAAAAACTGGGCTTTGATCACCCTTCTTCTTATTATTTTAATGGGCTCATATTTTGCATTTAATCCCTCTTATGAAAAATCTATTGAAGCGAAGTTTCATTTCTCTGTTGGAAATTATGAAAAGGCTTATACTCTCTCTGCTGAGGCTTATAAGATAGAACCATACAACCGTATGGCGCGTTCAGTCATGGTTCATAGCAAATATGCTCTTCGATATGTACATTATAATACACAAGCACAAGAGTATCTAAAAGCCATATCCTCTTATGCAAACCAAGATAAAATATCTCTAAGCGAACAGATGCGCATAAAGATGATGTGTGAGATTATGATCGATAAACATGAAAAGATGCAGCCCACCATCTTGATCGATAAAGATCTTGTTGAAGAGTCTAGAAAATATTATGAAAAGTTTATAGAGCTTCATGCAAACCTTACTAAAGTCTTATAGGCTTGCCTTTTTAGATCATCTAAGTGATATTCGTGGTTATTCGGACCTGACTGTAAAGACCTATGCTATGGCTATTGATGAGGCATTAAGATTTGTTCATCTAGAAGAAAATATTCTTAACCTTAGCCCTTATAGACTTCATATCTCTTCTTTAAATGCAAAGACTATCTCAAAAAAGCTCTCAGCTATGCGTTCTTTTGTAAGGTTTATCCAAGACAAGGGTGAAAATATCTTGCTTAAGGGAGATTCACCTATAAAGGTGGCAAAAACCCTTCCCAAACCTATCTCTTATGATCATATCAAAGAGGCCTTGGACTGTGCTGATAAGCAAGAAGAGTTGATTGTAGTTATGCTCTATACCTTAGGTTTGCGTATCAGTGAATTAAGTTCATTAAGCCTGGAAAACATAGATAAAGAGTGGATTACAGTATGGGGTAAGGGAAACAAGCAGAGACAGCTTCCTTTATTAAAGATAGCATATGAATTAATTGAGAACTATAAGAGAGAAAACTCGCCAACAAACTTCCTTTTTGAAAAAAATGGAGCTAAATTAAGCGAAAATAGTTTAAGATATAAATTAACATTACTATTTAAGAAAATCGGCTTACATGTGACACCTCACATGCTTAGACACTCGTATGCAACACACTTGTTAAACAAGGATGCACGAATTGCCGATGTTAGCGAATTATTAGGACATTCGTCCATGGCAACGACTCAGATCTATACAAAATTGAGTTCTCAGCTTAAAATGAAAAACTATAAACAAGCCCACCCTTTGGCTCAAGGAGTAAAATGAAACTTTCTCGACTTATCAAAAATCTTTATCAGCAGGTTTTTATCGGGATTGTTGTTCAGCGCTCTAGTGTCAAAATATGTGTGCAGATGTATAAGGCTGCAAAGTTAGAAAAAGAGATATCAAGAGAATTTTCTATCTCAAAATTGCAGTTAAGTTCTGAAGTCAATGATCTTATAAAGTCTTATATGGATGAATCTCCCTTTGCTTATGTAGCTGTTTTAAATGATGCTCAAAGTCAAGGGGCAATTCCCACATGTTCCATGCATCAAGCTGAAAATTTCAGTGACTTATCCTCATGTGTTACCTTATGTAATGAAAATAAATGGATGGTCTATTCTGAAAAAAGCGAATTAAATGAGCTTCAAATGAGGTTCTCACAAAGTGGTGTTGATTTTATATTTTCCCCATTTTTCATTCTTTCTACTTTTTTTGCAGACAAGATTGAGGGTAAGACAACACTTCTCGCACTTGTACAAAATGACTCTTTGAGTCTGTGTATCTTTGGTGAGGGTGAACTTCTTTTCGCTCGTCATTACGCCACTAAAGATGAGATTGATGATGAAGAGCTGCTCGGTGACTTAGACGATAATACAGACGAGAGTTTAGGCTTCAATCTGGACGATGATGAAGATCTTGCAATCAACCTAGACGATATTGATGCCTTAGATGATCTTGACGACTTAGACGATCTGGATGCCTTAGATGATCTGGATGATCTGGATGATCTGGATGAGATCGAAGACTTTGAAGAGTCTTTAAATGAGGCTGTTGAAGAGAGTGAGCATGCGCTTGAAGAGGCAAAAACAAAATATAGCTCGAAGATAGACAGTTTTTCAGATGATTATAAACATTTTCAGCTTATTCAATCAGCCTTGCAAGATTTTTACGGTGATGACAAATACAATAATAAGTTTGTTGAAGAGATATATATTGCTGATTCTTGTGAATCTGGGCCGGATTTAACCCGTTTTATTGAAGAAGAACTTTTTGTTTCTGTTTATAAACGTAGCTTAGACTTAGACAAAGAGATAGTTAAAATGGCTATAAGGGAGGCAAAGAGTGCAGTATAGTTTTATCAAGCCTCGCCATAAAACAGTTGTCAGTCCTGAGTTTAAACTTCTATTTTTCTTTTTTAGTATTACTCTTGGGATGCTTTTTGTATCTTACTCATTTTTGAAAATCAAGACTTTGATGTATGAATCTAATGTAAAAGAACTTCTTTCTAAGGGTGAAATGCTTAAGGATAACCTCGTCTCTATGCATGAAAAGATTGCCTTTATAAAGATCGAGAAACGTCATGCTGAAGGTATCTACACAGAAAATACAGTCTTAAAAGAGAGCATTCATAATCTCTTTGACCTTGTTCCTGAGAAGATCACACTTTCTCAAGCTCTATTAAAAGAAGATGAACTGATCTTGTATGGGATTACACCAAACAAAGAGGTATATGAGTTCTTGCTTCAAGCGCCTCTGCGATCTATCTTTCACCGTTCTTATACCAGCTATTATGCAATGCCAAATGGCTGGTACTCTTTTGTTTCTAAAAATTATCTTGACAGAGAGGTTGCTGCACAGTGAAGTTACATATAAGTCGTCAGATGATTTACGTCTTGGCTATGGCCCTAGTCTTTTTAATAATCGTTTTTATTTTTGCCTTTGTTTTTTTGATCCCCAGCGGAAAAGAGTATCGTCTTTCAAGAATGGAGGCGAAGAAGGTCTCTTACCAAGTCGATAGCATTCAAGAAGAGTATGACAAGATTCATGAGACGCTTAATTTACTGCAAGCAGATAATCGCCATGTTATTAGTGCATATAAGAGTATTTTTAATCCAAGCCGTTTTAAAAAGATGTATGACTCACATTTTGAGAGCTTTTCTCTTTCTGAGCTTTCTGTTCATTCCCAAGATGGAGAGTTCGCGGTATATGAGGTAAATACATCTTCTCTTATTCAGTCTCCTCAGGGTTTTTATGACTTTTTAGACGGAGTGAATAAAAGTGATAATATCATAGGTGTTAATTTTCCGATACATTTTAAAAGAGATGCCAACCTTATAAAATCATCATTTACTATGCATGTTTATATTGCAGGGCAAAAAACGAGTAAAGAGGATGAAGGCACGGGGACTTCTGAAAAGATAGGGTCTTAATTTTACCGGAACACCGAGTTTTCTGCACTCTTCTTTAAAATCTTTATCCATTACATCATTTACATAAGGTGAGATATAATAGATTCCCTTGTCTAAGAGAAGCAAGAATTTTCTTCCTGCTATGATCTCATCTTCTTTTTTCAGATCTTCTCTTTGCTGAGAACTTAAGATATATCCCTTGGACTTTAAGATCTTGTCTATATGAAATATATCGCTTCGTTTGTGTCCCGTGGACATGAAGAGGCTCATCTCCTGCGCCTCATAGATCTGAGTCTCTTTTATAAGTTCGGCCAGGTCTTCTTCTAAGTACTTAAAACTCTGCTTTATACCAGCGCTATACTCTTGTACAAGCTTCGTGGCTACCTCATGTCTAAAGTAGTTTCGCTTATATGAGAGGTCATCATTTGTCTCATCATGGAACCATTTTATCTTTTGTGCTTGCAGGTAAGAGAGTATCTCTTCTTTTGTCTGCTCAATAAGAGGACGCACAAGTGTATAAGTTGATCGAGACTCTCTATCTTGCATACCAACGAGTTCAGCCGCTCCTGCACCCTTACATAACTGCATAAGCATCCATTCGAGTCTGTCTTGAAGATGATGCGCGGTAAGAAGATGTGTGTATTGGTGCTCTTGAATGAGCTTTTCAAAGAACTCATATCTGATATGCCTTGCCTCATACTCAAAGTTTTTCTCTATCTTAGGAACTTTTAAGAGATGGCAGTTAAGATTATGCTCTTTGGCTAAGTCTTGTGCGTATTTTACCTCTTCATCAGCCTGAGAACGAAGACCGTAATGGACGATAGAGATATCAAAAGGGATCTTATGTTCAAGAAGTGTAAAAAAAAGTGCCGTTGAGTCAGCCCCGCCTGAAAAGGCTAGAAGAAGCTTTTTATTATGAAGGTCGTGGAGCTGTTCAAAGCATAGAAGGCTCAAAAGTGTCCTTAGAAAATAACAGTTGCTAAAAGTTTGTCGCCGACTTTTTCTGTAATACGCGCCGTATAGACTTTTCCAAACTCTAGCGTCACATCTTCGCCTAGTTCATTATCGTTGACGTAGATCTCGCCGTCTATCTCCGGTGTCCAGCCAAGCTCTCTTGCAGAGAGAAGAAACTCATGCTCGTCACTTTCGCCGTCAATAACAAGTTCTACCTCTTTGCCGACTCTTGCTTCAAGACTTTTATCCATAACTTCTTTTGCAATCTCACCCATTATCTCGGCACGTTCATCTATGATCTCTTGTGAAAGCTTATCTTTCATATCATAAGCAGAAGTCTCTTCTTCATCAGAATAAGCAAAGGTAGAGATACGGTCAAAACCAAATGTACGCGCAAATTCACACATCTCTTCAAACTCTTCTTGCGTCTCTTGGGGATGCCCGACGATAAAAGAGGTACGTAAAAAAGCGTTTGGAAGCGTCTTCATATATTCTAACTGCTCTATAGTCTTCTCTTTTCCAAAACCACGCTTCATAAGCTTTAACATCTTGTCTGAGATATGCTGTATCGGCATATCAAAATAGTTATGAAAGACAGATGACTTGGATATCTCAGCTAAAAGTTTTAGACTCGCAGTAGTCGGATAAAGATACAATAGTCTGGCTGAACGTACACCCTCAATAAGTTCAATACGCTTGATCAAATGGATAAGTCCGTCTTTTACATTTTTGTCACGCAGGTAAGAACTTGAATCTTGAGAGATAAATGAGAAGTCATAATATCCCTGACGTACCAAAGACTCTACTTCTTGCGCAACCAAGTCTAAATCACGAGAGTTTAGTTTGCCCTTGAAAGATGGGATGGCGCAAAAACTACAGCTCTGATCACATCCTTCTGAGAACTTTATATAAGCATGGTAAGAAGAACCTGTAATGACACGTTCCTCATTTCCTATAAGATAGGTCTTTTCAGAAAAGCGGCTCTGCTTTGCAGATAGAAGGGTATCTATCTGATCATAATCGCCTACGCCAGTAAAGATATCAACCTCTTTCATATCTTTTTGAAGGTCCTCTTTATAACGCTCACTTAGACATCCTGCCATAACAAGTAAAGAGTCATCTCTGCGCTGTTCATGAAGGTTTAAGACCGTATTGATACTCTCTTCTTTAGCCGCATCAATAAATCCGCAGGTGTTAACGATAATAACGTCTGCTTCTTCACTTGCATCTGTCATCTCAAAGTCACGAAGTTTTCCAAGCATTACTTCTGTGTCAACAAGGTTTTTAGTACAGCCAAGTGATACTATATGCAGCTTTTTAACTGGTTTTTCTTCTGAGAATGTCATTTTTGTATGCAATAGAATATCCTTTAATATATTAATGAAATTATATCTAATATTAGAGATATTTATACATAAATTTATAGAGTAGATATATATATTAAAAATGTAGGGGGAAGGAGAAATTAAAAGCTAAATGAGTTTCTAATTAGCTTAAAAATTCTATACACAAAGGATGCACATTTTAGCTGTACAATGCACTTACAAAGGATATATTATGAATATTCTAACAAAGAGAAGATGGTCTATATCTGAGAATGAAGTCACAGATGAAAAAATTTATGATGATAGACGTAGTTTGATAAAAATAGCTGCTATTGCAGGCGCGGAAGCTATGATACCGCAGGCTCTTAATGCAAAAGAGATTTATCCGGGGAAGGCTTTACCACATCAAAAAAACAGAGGTTTTTCTGGTCTAAAAGTAACTGAATATGATAAGATAACAACCTACAATAACTTTTATGAGTTTTCACTCTCAAAGGACGGACCTTCAAAGCTTGCGCATACACTCAGACCTGAGCCATGGACGATTGAAATCACAGGGGAAGTGAAAACACCTATGATCATTGATATGGATAAGATCCTTTCTAGTTTTCCCTTAGAAGAGAGGATTTACCGTTTCCGATGTGTAGAAGGATGGTCGATGGTGGTTCCTTGGATAGGTTTTGAACTCTCTTATCTGCTTAAAAAAGCGGGACTCACCTCTAAGTCAAAATTTGTACAGTTTCAGACCAAGTTTGATCCGAATATGTTTCCTGAACAAAAAAGCGAAGGTTTTTTTGGTAATATTCCTTTTCCGTATGTAGAGGGATTGCGCATAGACGAGGCGATGAATCCTTTGACACTCTTGAGCGTAGGCTTATACGGAAAGACCCTTCCTAGGCAAAATGGCGCGCCTATTCGTTTAGTCGTTCCTTGGAAATATGGTTTTAAAAGCATTAAGTCAATCACAAAGATACACGTGACGGATAAGATGACACGAAGTACATGGAATGAGGTCAATTCAAAAGAATACGGCTTTTATTCAAACGTAAACCCTGAAGTAGATCATCCACGTTGGTCACAGGCAAAAGAGCGTCCCTTAGGATCATTCTTTAAGCAAAAAACAGTGATGTTTAATGGATATGCTGATGAGGTCTCAAGTCTGTACAAGGGGATGAATCTAAAGGTTGATTTTTAAAAGCGAAGGCTGCAAGGCACCCTTTAGCATACAAAGCTAGCGGAGGGGAGTTTATCTCGCCGTAGCGTATTAAAAGAAAAAGATGAAGAAAATTATTTGGCTTATAGCCTTTTTACCACTGTTTTATATTTCTTATAAACTGGCTTGGGCTTTTGAATATCCCCGTTATGTTTCGAACTTTATATATGAACATGGAGGGGCTTTCTTGGGTACCTTTCCAAATGATCCTTTAAAGTTTACGGCTGACATCTTAGGTATTACGGCCATCCAGTTTTTAATTGCCTCTTTAAGTGTGACGCCTTTGAGGTCTTATCTTAAGATAAATCTTATTAAGTACAGACGTTTATTAGGGTTATGGGCTTTTGCTTATGCCTTTATGCATTCTCTGTTTTTCTTTATAGCAGATAATGAAGGCAGCCTAAGTATGATGTATGCAGATATGCTAAAACGTCCTTTTGTGTTTTTTGGGGCATCTGCCTTTATTATCCTTTTGATGATGGCACTTACATCGCATAAAAAGTTATTCTCAAAGTTTGTAAAATGGCACAAGCTTGTCTATTTGGCAGCTGTTTTAATCTCTTTACATTATATGATGAGTCAAAAAGTGATAGGTCTGAATGTTGCAGTATATGTAGGTATATTAGCAGGCTTGCTTGCTCTTAGACTGATTAAACGCTAACTCTTTTCCTCGGCTTTTTATCCTGAGATAAAAGGATAGAGTTGCTTATTGGCTGTAGTGAGCTTAGATGAGATAGATTCAATAATATTTTTATACATCTTAACGAACGATACAGAATTTGAGTTTGAAATGTCTGTATGCATAGAGATACTGAGTATAAAGGCATCGTCTGAGGCAACACTCGCTCTTGCACTGCGTGCTTCGCCTATAATCGCTCCAATTTCACCAAAGACCATACCTTCTTCTAAGGTAGCAAGGTGAGAAAACTGATCATTTTTTCCTGCTTGTTCATTATATCCATGAATATCAACCTTACCAGTAAGGATATAATATATCTCTTTTCCAAAATCACCCTGTTCAAAGATATGTGTTCCCTTCAGGGGACGTATGAATTCTGAGTGCTTGGTGAGACTTACAATCTCTTCATCACTTAAGTTATCGAAAAAATGAATCTTTTTTCGTACACTAAGGAGCATACTCATCTCTCTGGAAAGCTCATCTCGATTGAGGGGATCAAGAGTTTGAGCTGAGGTGAGAAGTTTAT
>CBFDAB010000014.1:0-28693 GCA_965602745.1 uncultured Campylobacterales bacterium | reverse complement strand
TTAAAGTTTTATTTTATTTTATTTAATGATGTTGAGAATTTATTATTATTGCTATAATGCAATAAAGACACATTAAAAGGATAACAGATGAAAGTTTTATGGATGCCGGCCTTGGTGCTGAGTGGTTTAATGGCTGCAGGGGGTTTTAATGCGCCTTCGTTTTCATATTTCGATGTTAATGCAGACGGGAAGATAACAAAGGCCGAGCTTGAAGAGGGCCGTCAAAAACGTCATAATGAGATGGCCAAGGAGGGAAGGATGCTGAAAAATGTGAAAAATGCTCCGACTTTTTCTGAGATAGATGCCAACGGTGACGGCTTTATCACAAAAGAGGAGTTCATAGCGCATCAAAAAGCCAGACGCGCGAATTGATCTAGGTTCTGTCTATCTCTTCTTTATGACACAAAGATGCAAGTATCCAAAATACTTCAGCATCTTTGTGCTCTCTTCTACATCAAGATCAGGTTTGATCTCAAGAAAAAATGTTTTTAACTCATCATTAAGATCACCAAGATATTGGTAATTTCTATGTTGTTCTAGGCTAAAACTGACTAATCTATGTGTAAGGACATTTTCTTCTAATGTTCATATTTTCATAAGTGAGATATTAGCAGATAAATATAATTTGCCAAAGTAATTACTCTTTTGTCATAGATCTGTTATTTGATCTCTTCAATGCTTAGCAATAAGAGCTGCTTGATGTCTTGAGTCTGTGTATTAAAAAAGAGCAGGGCATCTTCATACTCTTCACTGTGTTTTTGTATCTCTTGGACACTTAGCTTACAGTCTAAATTATCAAGAGCCGGAGTCGCTTCTTTAAAAAGTATGCTAAGTGCTTGGTCCTCTTGGATGGGACTGTTTTGATTGATAAGATAAAAGTTATTGTTGTCTTTAACATAAAGCTGTGAAAGAGGAAGTTTCTCAGCCTTTGTTTGCGCATCTTTAAGTAGATGAAAATTCTTTTGAGTCTGAATAAACCTGACATGTAGTTTAGAGAGTTGTGCTGACATTTTGTGCCTTAGTAAAATTTAAAGAATTATGCTGAGTTATCACCAAATAAATGGTGAAGTAAAACTCTAGATATAAAAGTTAAGAAAGTATAAAGGGTGTTTTATAGAATAAGAAATTTATTGAAATAGATCTCTTCTATAAGAGGATGTCCAAAGGTCTCATATATATTCTCTTTGATGCGCTGTTTGATACGTTCTTTACCCGATACTCTATTTAGATGATAAACCCCTCCTTGCATATCAAAGGCCGTAAGTACCGCATTCTGTATTAAAATACTGTTCTCAAAAAGGGTATTTGAAGCATCATCTAGGCACTTGACTGATATGTTTAGTGTAAGAAGTTTATTAGAATCTATGTTTACCTTGTACTCACCGAGATTATAGATACCTTCTTCTTTTGATTCTATTCTAAATTCTCGATGATCACTACTGTTTGATCTTGAAAAGGCAGAACCCAGGTGCTTTAAAGAAGCAGCCTTCTTTTTTGGCAATAAAGAACTCATAATTAATACTATAGAAGTAAATATTAAAAAAATAACGAGTATTAGGGCTATTTTGATAATTTTTTTATCTGGCTGAATGGGATTGGCTTTTGTTTTCATATGAGGAAATTATATCACAATGCTTTTTGAAGAAGGGCTAAACATAAAAATTTAATACCTGATTTTTATGTACTTAACTTTTTGTAATACTTTTAGGTTAAAATTGCATAAAAAAAGAGATATATGCACACCTTAGAGCAACTTCGTTCAGGACAATTAAAAGGTATAAAGCGACTTACTCTGAGTGAAAACCTTAATGTTTTTCCTCAAGAGATATTTGAATTAGCCGATACATTAGAAATTTTGGACCTGAGTAATAATAAACTCAGCTCGCTTCCCAAAGATATAAACAGGCTAAGAAAACTCAAGATTGCATTTTTCTCGAATAATCTTTTTACAGAACTCCCTTCTGTCTTTAAAGCCTGTGAAAATCTTTATATGTTGGGTTTTAAGGCTAATAAGATTGAGACCTTTGATGAAAATATTCTGCCTCTTGGTATAAGCTGGTTAATACTCACAGATAACAAGGTCAGAGTCTTGCCAAAGTCCATCGGAAAACTTCATAAACTTCAAAAATGTGCTCTAGCGGGAAATAAGATAGAGATCATTCCTGAAGAGTTTAAGAACTGTAGGAATCTGGAGTTATTAAGACTCTCTGCAAATCAGATAAGAGAGATACCCCCATCTCTTTTATCCCTTCCAAAGCTCTCATGGCTGGCTTTTTCAGGTAACCCATGCTTCGCAGATCAGGATTACACACTAAAAAAGGTGGATTATGAGGACCTAGAGATCAAAGAGCTTCTGGGAGAGGGAGCTTCGGGAAAGATATATAAGGGATACTCAAAAGAGCTGGAACAGGATGTGGCGATCAAGCTGTTTAAGGGAACTGTGACAAGTGACGGTTATGCCAAAGATGAGATGAACGCTTATATGAGTACGGGAGAACACGAAAACCTTATCAAGGTATTAGCAAAGATAGAAGATAAAGATAAGCTGGGACTACTTTTAGAACTTATCCCACCGTCCTTTGAAAACTTAGGATATCCGCCAAATTTTCAGACCTGTACAAGAGATACCTTTGAAGAAGGAAAAAATTTCACTATAGATAGGATTTATGAGATTGCAAAATCTATATCCTCAGCCGCATCACATCTGCACGCTAAGGGTCTGATGCACGGAGACTTATACGCGCATAATATCTTGATAGATGAAAAGAATAAAACGTATTTAGGCGACTTTGGAGCAGCCAGTTTTTATGAAGATGATAGTGGCATTTATGAGAAAATAGAGGTACGTGCCTTCGGCTGTCTTTTGGATGATCTTTTAAGATTATGCTCATCCAAAGAGGGCAGTATCTATACAGACCTTACAGAACTAAGTAAAACTTGTATGCAAGAGAATATAGAAGCAAGGCCACTTTTTACAGAAATAATACTGTAAGTGTTTTTTAGTACTAAATAATTATCCGTACAAGCATAGTGATATAAGTATTATTAATATTTTATTTTAGACAATTGTATTAAATTGTTTTATACACAATTCGTGACATACTTACCAGGATAGACAGATGAAAACTGTCTGAAAAGGGGTTGTTATGTCCTGCTCAAATCTTTTGTTTTCTGTTGTGGGAAAATTTTTACCCGCAATCGTTTTTGGTGTTATGCTCTTAACCGCTCAAGCAGATGAGTTGTCTTTGTCAAAGTTGGCTAAGGACTCGAGTCTAAACTGGGGGCCATGCCCGGCCTTTTTAGGAGAAGCATGCAAGATCGCAGTTCTTCATGGAGATCCAGCTAAGAGTAACAGCGATGTCTTTTTTAAGGTTCCAGGAGACTATAAACTCCCTCTTCACTGGCATACTTCACCAGAAAGAATGGTCTTAGTCAGTGGTAAGATGGATGTGGTGTATGAAGGAGAAAAGAAGAATGTTCTTGTCACCGGAAGTTATGCTTATGGACCGGCAAAAAAACCTCATAAGGCGTATTGTCATAAAGGCAAAGAGTGTGTCTTGTTTATTGCCTTTGAAGACCCTATAGATGCTTTTGAAATAAAGTGAAAAGCAGGGCCCTAGTATAAGAAGATAGCTATATGCCTTCTTCTTTAGTGATTATGCTTAAACTGATACATAAGGATAGATGCGGCAACACCTACATTAAAGCTTTTAACACCTTCCATCATCTCAATATGTACTTCTTGATCACAGACTTGTAATATCTCTTCAGATATACCCTTTCCTTCGTGACCCATGAGCAAGACCCATTTATCAGGTACCTTTATATCTGAAAGAGCGGTGGACGTATCCGTGATCTCTGCGGCAAAGATGGTGTATCCATCTTCTTTAAGTGTCTTCAGTGTTGAAAAAATATCATCATACAAGTGGGTGTGAAGCATACTCATATATCCCATAGAGACTCTTAAGGCCCGTCTTCCGTAAGGATGAGGCCCTTGTTTAGGCAAAAGATAAGAGTCTATGCCCAAGGCGGCGGCTGAGCGTGCAATGGAGCCAATGTTTTCTGTAGAAGAGATCTCATCTAGCATAATAATATTATTTCCCAGTCTGTTTAAGGGGACCTGTTCTGGGCGAATACCGTGCATCATAGCATTATGGTGTATCTTGTGACCGACGATCTCTTGCATCATCTGTTTATCAGCAAGAAAGAGTTTAGGAATATCTTTTGTACAGATGAGGTCTCTAAACTCATCATAATACTCTTGAGTTGCGAGAATACTTTTAACCTTTATAGAGGTCTGTAAAAGTTTATTGATAACCTTGGGACTGTCGGCAATAAAGCTGTTGTCTTGGGTAAAAGCATTGTCTCTTAAGTGTTGGTATATTTTTAAGTCGGGACTGTTTAGACTATTTACAGGTATATAATTCATATGCAAGTATATACTAAAGATCTGCCATCTCAAAAATAAACAGAGATACTCTAGTGTAAAAATTGATTGATAAATTATAAGTAGATCTCTTTATATAAGATGAATATTATAAGGTTTATACTATTATAACGCTGCTCAGCCTAATATAAGAAAGATAGTAATGAAAAAACTTTTATCCTTTATACTTTTTATCTCTTTATCAGTCATTAGCTACCTGCTTTATGATAATGCCTCTAAAATCCTTCCTTTTTATGAACAACTAACCCAAAACCGTGTGGGTTCAAAGATTAACCTTCAAGGAGATGATCAAAAAAAAGCTCACTTTGTAGGCGCTTCTAAATGTGTTGAATGTCACAAAGATAAGCATAAACAGTGGAGTCACTCACGTCATCCAAAAATGATACAAGACCTTAAGAAAGACCCTTCTGTCGTTGTAGCTGACTTTTCTCAACTCCCTCAAGATGCAAACTTTGCCTTAAAAGATGCGGTTTATACAGTCGGTAGCAAGTTTAAACAGCGTTATATGATGCGTAAAGACATTAACGGGAGTGAAGATTATGTCTTAGGAAATTATCAATGGAATGTGCAGACGAACAGATGGCAAGGGTTTAAGCCATGGAAGTACTGGTATAAAGAGGCATATCCTCATGATAATGAAATGCTTCCCACTTCAAAAGCCTGTGACGGATGTCATTTTACCGGATTTATGTCGACTGAAAAAAGAGTAGATATCGGTATTGCCTGCGAGTCTTGCCACGGTCCTGCATCTAAACATGTCAAAGACCCAAAGTCTAAGGTCTATTTGGCTTCTTTAAGTGATCCTGTCAGACAAAATGAAGTCTGTCTTCAATGCCATATGCGTAACCGTGATATAAGGCTTAAAGATCATAATATAAGTGAACTTTTTGGGAATGCAAAAGATTATCCTGCCGGATATGAAGCAGGTAAATCCTTGAGCGAGTATAAGTTTGTCGCGCCTTTTATCCAAGGACATGAGACAAAAGAGTTTTATGCCAATGGGGCTGCAAAGAAAAACCGCAGCCAAGGAAATGAGTTTGTTCACTCTATAAAGGGAAAACACGGGATTACCTGTATAAACTGTCATAACCCCCACACCCTAGAGCCGACGGTAGAAAAGAACAACGGCAATAATCTGTGTATGAAGTGTCACAGCTTTAGTTCTATCATCGGACCGCATCAAGACTCTTTAAAAGAACATACTCATCATAAAGAGGAGTCAAAAGGATCACTCTGTGTGGAGTGTCATATGCCGAAGGTCGGGCGTCATACAGGAAAGTCACCTCTAACGGTGAGATCTCATCTTTTTGGTTTCACAACTCCGGATGAGACGATAAAATATAATATGCCTCAGGAGACAAATGCCTGTTTCTCTTGTCATAAAAATGACAGAGATATGAAGACCCTTCAAAATGATATAGAAAAATGGGGCATGGTAGGCTGGGACAAGCGTTAAATTTTTCCGATTGCAATAATGGCGGAAGAGTAAGCTTAAATCTATTTCATAAGAAAACCTTGCCAAAAAGAGGCATAAGAAAAAAACATGAAAAAACGATGTGAATGGCTTACAGATGATGAGATTTATCTGCAATATCATGATAATCTCTGGGGTGTTCCGCTTTATGATGAGAAGGCCCTGTTTGAGATGCTTATACTTGAGGGTTCTCAAGCAGGACTTAGTTGGCTCACAATACTAAAACGCCGCCAGAGCTATAAAAAAGCCTATGATGATTTTGATCCTGAGAAAATGGCAAAATGGACAGATGAAAAGATAGAAAGCTTGTTAAAAGATCCGGGCATTATCCGAAACAGGTTGAAAGTCTATGGGGCAAGGAAAAATGCACAGGCCTATTTAGAGCTTATCAAAGATGAGGGCTCTTTTAAGGATTTTATATGGTCCTTCGTTAATGCAAGGCAAATAACAAATTCCTGGGAAACACTCTGTGAGATACCCTCATCAAGCAAAGAGTCTGAGGCTATGAGCAAGGCACTTAAAAACAGAGGCTTTACCTTTGTCGGACCGACTATCTGTTATGCCTTTATGCAGGCGGTAGGCATGGTAAATGACCATATGAGAAGCTGTTATAGATACGAAGAGATCAAAAACTTAAGAAATATATAGTTTTAATGAGGAGAGTGTGGAGTGAATAAGATCTTATTCTTGTTTTTGGCAATTTTTACTTTTTGGTTTTTCTTTATTAAGAGTGATAAGGTCAATCTTGGCCCAGGGGTGATGGCAGCTCAGGCTCCCCTTCAAGAAAGAGCTGTTTTTGCTAAGAGTTTTATCTTTAAGGGATATACCATGACTCCCCTGGCCCGCTTTGAAATCAAGGCAAAGGTGCTCTCCAAAGAGAATTATAGATCAGGACGTGAATCTGATCTCTCACCCTTAGATCTGGCCTTGGGGTGGGGAAGGATGTCTGATGAGGATGTTCTAAAGTCTATAAGTATCTCTCAAGGCGGCCGCTGGTACAAGTGGCAAAGTGAGAAGTTTCTTATTCCTAGAAGAGAGATAGAGACCAGCAGTGCAAATATGCATATGATACCAAAAGATGAAGATGTAGCCTCATCCTTAGAAGATATACACGAAGGAGAGATAGTCCGTATCCGCGGTAACTTGGTGAGAGTAGATGCAAAAGACGGATGGCACTGGATCAGTTCTATGAGCAGAGATGATACGGGATCAGGAGCCTGCGAGATAATCTTTGTTGAATCTATTGAGATACAAAAAAAGTAGCCTTTAAAACGTATACTATATAAAAGAACATCTATTTGAGACTATCGGTATCTCTGTAAAATAATGATAAATAAGAAGAGTTAAGCTAACTGCCTATTACTCGGTTTTCAGATATAATACGGTTTATAAAATAGTGAAAGATCAGGAGACAAATGTTAGATTCATATGAAGCATTAATACCGGAGTATATATCAAAAGAAGAATTTTTTAGGTTCGGTTTGGAAAAAACGATTTATATTCCTGATGACAAGGTCAAACAAGAATGGGCAAGTTTAAAAGAGAGAATTAAAGCGAATAAGCCTATTTTTATGAGAGGTGTAAAAGAGTCTGTTGGAAATCAGCTGTATTTTGAATTTTATGATAAGGTTTTTAGAAATAAACAGGTGAGAAAAGACCCCTCAAATACTCAATCTCCTACAAAAATTATTGAAGACTTGAGCGGTTACAAAAAGTCAAAAGATCTTCGTAATTATCAACTGGGCTCTATCTTTGGTCGAAGTAAAAACATCTTATGTTTTAATGCACCATGGAATATCGTTTATACGCCAAATATCTTAGACCCCTTATTAAGCGTTGATGCACGTGGTGACTTGGCAAAAGAGTATAAACAAGCCTTTCTTGAACACTCTTATGAAAAATTCAAACCTTATATCACTGAGTTTAATGAGATGGTCACAAATACCCATTTCTTACGTGAGACAGATGAATATATTCATAGCTTGTACGATAATGCAATGCATAATAGAGAGGCTGTTTTTAAATTTGAAGCTAGTCTAAGAGAAGAGTTCTCTACTATCAAGGTCTAGTTGATTCGTCTTTATTTAATCCTTTTTTACCTTGGTTTACTCCTCTAAATACTAAATGGATATGAAAGCCGAGTTTAGGAAAAGTTCCATATTTGATTAAATCCCACTAAGGCAAGTGCTAAGTTTGCTGTGGTATAATCAGAAAACTTTTAAAAAAAGAGATAATAATATGAGTAAGTTCGCAGCCCTATTGGAAGACGAAGATGATATTTTCTTAGGTTCACCAAAGAGTGGAATTTTTGATGTAGTGTTTAATGCCAATAATGATGTGGTACGATCTGAGTTAGAAGAGATAGAGGCACATGCAAAAAATACCTATATATTTTATATGGGAGCTATTCTGTCTAAAAGCGAGTAGATGTTACGGCCTTTACTCTTATCTCTTCTTTTTGCCTCTTTTTTACAAGCAGAGTTGAGCTATATAAAAGAACTTAGCCTGAGTAAAGATCAGATGCAGACGGTTCTTGTAAAAGAGGGAATGGAACTAAGAGTCTTAACGTTCAGATGGACCTTATATGCCGGAGACGGTTTGGTTGTGCATCTGAATTATAATGATAGTGCATCCCAGTTTATCTTATATAAACATTATAAAAAAGATGCCTATAAGGTGGATCTCTTACCTAAAAGATCTGCCTTTAAACGTGTCCCTTATTTATACTTAACATTTAAAAAGTTTGATCATAAAACTTCTAAAGCGCATTTTGTTATCTTGATCGATGATCCTGAAAAAAGAGCCCTTATAGAATTGAAAGAGAGTTTGTAAATTCAATGTTAGACGCTGTAGAAAAATGTATGCTTTCATGGATAGAAGAGCTGGCTAATGATGAGATTAGTTTTTTATTTCAAAACCTGCCTCATGGGAAACGCCTTCGTGCAAAACTGGTACTTAAGATTGCAGGGACTTCTGATAAAGCGATTAGACTAGCGGCTGTTATTGAGCTTATTCATGCAGCCAGTCTTTTGCATGATGATGTGATTGATGAGTCTCTTATGCGCAGAGGTGTCGCTTCTGTTAATGCTACAGACGGTTCTAAAGTTGCTGTGATGATGGGAGATATCTTATATTCAAAAGCCTTTACAGAACTTGTTGACTTTGACAATCGTATTTCTCGCGCAGTTGCACAGGCCGTTACGACTCTTTCTATAGGTGAATATATAGATGTGAAGATGGGTGAAAGCTTTAATAAGAACGAAGCTGCTTATATTGACATGATCTACAAAAAAACAGCCTCTTTGATCGAAGTGACCTCTTATTGTGCGGCCATTCTAGTGGGTAAAGAAGAAGAAGATTACAAGCTTTACGGTAAAAATCTTGGACTGGCCTTTCAGATCATTGATGATATCTTAGATATTGTCTCGGATGAGAAAACACTTGGAAAACCGGCTCTTAATGACTTTAAAGAGGGCAAGACGACCCTTCCTTATATGTATCTGTACAAGGCCTTGGACGAGGTCTCTCAAAAACGTTTAGAAGATTCTCATCTGAAAACGCTAAATGAAGACGAGTCTTTATGGATCAAGTCGCAGATGAAAAAACATAAGTCTGTTGAGAAGTCGTATGTACTGGCGAGAAAACTCAGTGATGAGGCGATGATAGCTGTTGAACAACATGATGAAACAGAGCTTGTGGCTATTTTAGAAGATATGATGAGACGAGAGTTCTAATGCACTATTTACTGATAAGCTTTTCTCACCATAATTCTACCTTGGAAATACGCGAGAAACTTGCCTTAAATGATGAGAAGGACGTGGATAGATATCTCTCAAAGATCTCCTCACACTCTTCAGTAAACGAGGCGATGATAGTATCTACTTGTAACCGTCTTGAAGTGCTCTGCTCGGTTCAAAATGTTTTAGAAGCAACGAAATATGTCTTTTTCCTTCTGAGCCAATATGCCAATATAAGTATAGATGAACTTGAAGGCAGAGCAGACGTTTTTGAAGATCAAGGCGCAATGCACCATCTTTTTAATGTGGCCTCTTCTTTAGACTCTATGGTAGTGGGCGAGACGCAGATAGTCGGTCAGCTAAAAGATGCGTATAAGTTTTCACATGAGAATGAGTATTGTGCTCAGAAGATAACAAGAGCTATGCAGTACGCATTTAAGTGTGCGGCTGAAGTGAGAAATACTAGCTCTATCACATCTAAACCGGTCAAAATCGCATGTGTTGCCGTCTCTAAGGCAACGGCACTGTTTGCTAATATAGAAGATAACACGGCCCTGATAATCGGAGCAGGCGAGATGAGTCGGTTGTGTGCCAAACATCTCTCATCGGCCGGATGCAAGTGTGTGATTATGAACCGCACCCTCTGTAACGCGCAGTCTATAGTAGATGAGTGTAATGAGCTTGTTAGTCTGCGGGATTATGATGAGCTCAAAGATGCTATAAATGAGTATGACTTTGTCTTTACCGCGACAGGTGCGCCTCACCCTATAATTTCTTCTGATATGCTTGAGTCTACCTCATTTCAGAGGTATTGGTTTGATATGGCTATACCAAGGGATATAGAAGATTGTGAGATGAGCGGTCTGTCTATATATCGTATTGATGATCTTAAAGATATTGTCAGTGAAAACCTTGCTCTGCGTGAAGATGAGGCAAAGTTATGCTACTCCATCGTGGGAAAATATACGGCTGAGTTTTTTGATTGGCTGCAGTCTTTAACGATAGAACCTTTTATAAAAGATATTTATATAAAGGCTATGGAGTGTGCAAGTACAGAGACACAGCGCGTTATCTCTAGGGGATATATCCCTAAAGAGTATGAGAAAGAAGCCCTGAAAATGAATGAACAGGTCTTAAAGCGTTTTTTACACGATGTAACAAAACGTATGCGTGAAACGGCACACGGACTTGATTCTGATGCCCTAAAAGAAGCGATGAAATATCTCTGCGAAGAGAATGAAAATATGCAAGAGAAAGAAAGGTAAAGATGAGATTTTCAAGATTATATGTTCCGACAAGTAAAGAGGCCCCTAAAGACGCAGTATTAGCAAGTCATATCTATCTGTCACGCGCAGGATTTATATCTCAAGTGGCAAGCGGCCTGTATAACTACCTTCCTTTAGGTAAAAGAGTTCTCAAAAAGATCGAATCTATCATCAATGAAGAGATGACGAGAGTTTATGCTCAAGAAGTAGAGTTAAGCTTTGTGACACCTATAGAGTTTTGGGAAGAGAGCGGACGTGCAGATAAGTTTGGAAAAGAGCTTCTTCGATTTAAAGACAGAAAAGACAACTCTTTTGTCTTAGGACCGACGCATGAAGAGATGATGGTTAACATCGTACGAAATAAGATAAACTCATATAAGCAGCTTCCTTTGAACCTGTATCAGATCAAGACCAAGTTCCGTGATGAGGCGAGACCGCGTTTTGGTGTGATGCGCGGACGTGAATTCTTGATGAAAGACGGATACAGTTTTCATAGCTCAGTTGAAGACTTAGACAGAGAGTTTGACACGATGGAAGCCTCTTATAAGATCATATTAACACGTTTAGGTCTTGATTACAGAGTTGTAGAAGCTGATTCTGGTGCAATCGGCGGTTCGGGCTCAAAAGAGCTGATGGTCATAGCTGATAGCGGTGAAGATACAATCGCGGTATGTGATTCTTGTGAATACGGTGCCAATATCGAAGTCTTTATGGATCTTGATAATGAAGATGATGAGGCAGAAGCCAAAGTATATACAGATATTAAAGAGCTAAAAGGAGATGATAACTGTCCTCACTGTTCAGGTAAACTCTCTTTAACCAAGGGTATAGAAGTGGGGCATATCTTCAAACTTGGAACGACCTATTCAAAACCTCTTGGATGTACTTATCTGGATGAAAACGGAAAATCTCAAGATATGATCATGGGAACTTACGGTATGGGTGTAAGCCGACTTATGGCTGCCGTGATAGAACAGCACAATGATGAGAATGGATGTATCTGGACACCGGCAACGGCTCCGTACATGGTAAATATCTTAGTCTCTAATATCAAAGATGAGGAGCAGGTTGCTTATGCGGAAAAACTGTATAAAGAACTCTGTAATCAAGGTGTAGAAGTTATCATCGATGATAGAAAAGAGCGTTTTGGCTTTAAGATGAAAGATGCCGAACTGATTGGTTTTCCTTATACGCTTATCATTGGAAAAAACTTAGCAGATGGCATCGTTCAGATAGCACCTCGCTCAGTCAAAGAGAAGATAGAAGTCAATAAAGACGAAGTTTTAGCTAAAATAACAGGAATACTTGCATGATATATCTTTTCTTTGGATATCTTTTTGCAGAAGTGCTGATATCGGTTCAAGTAGCCGGTAGCATTGGCGGTCTATTTACCTTTGCTGAGATTATGTTTTCAGGTTTTATCGGTGTCTTACTCCTATTGAACGTGAAGACGACTATGATGCAAAGCCTTAAAGCGATGTCTAATAACTGTATTACCATGAAAGAGTTTCAAGAACTTAATATATTTGCACTTTTGGGTGCAGTCTTACTTATACTACCTGGGATATTAAGCGATTTTATCGGTGTCATTATGCAGTTTTCTGTATTTACGGCCTTGATAGCGAGTCGTTTTAATAATACAAATGGTGAATGTAAAACACAAGAAGGAGAAGATAATGTCATTGATGTCGAAATTGTTCATAACCGCACTGAGCTTAAGTAGTTTATTAGTCGCAAATGATGCTCAAGTCATTTCATTTTTAAAAAAAGGGATAGGCTCAAATCCTAATATTGTTTCTTTAGATATAAAGGTTGTTAACAAGATCCCTCTTGATAAGCCTGAAGACTGGGAAGCTTATGTGGTTGAACTAAAAGGTGAGGCGAAGATGGGCGGAAAGACTCAGCCTATTTCACAGCGTTCAATCTATTTTGTAGGAGATGGGATCATTACGACAGAACTGTATGATCTTAAATCCGGAGAAAAGCTAAACAACTCCATCTCTGCTGAATTTGAACCTAAGTATTATGATGATGCCCATCTTCTTTTTGGAGATAAAGATGCTGCTCATAAGGTAGTGATCTTTTCAGACCCATTATGCCCATTTTGCCGTACTTTTGTACCTGATGCTATGAACTATATGAAAAAATATCCCAAAACATTTGCCTTATATTATTATCACTTCCCTCTACGTTCACTTCATCCTGCCGCAGTCTCTTTGGTAAAGGCTGCTTATGTGGCTGAAAGACAGGGGAAAAAGAATATTGTTGAGGGTCTGTACAAGGTAGAAGTTGACGGAAAAGAGTCTAATACGCAGAAAATCCTAGATGCTTTCAATAAGGTTCAAAATACAAAGATAAGCCTTGCAGATATTAATAATCCTGTAATATCTAAACATTTAGAACATGATATGAAAGTAGCCCAAGAACATCTTGTAAATGGGACACCGACTCTCTTTTTTGACGGTCAAAAAGATACTACGAAAATAAAATATAAAAATATAAAAATAATCAAGTAAAAGATAGGACAGATAGTGGATAAATTAATCATTGCAACACGTGGAAGTAAGCTAGCCTTATGGCAGTCTAAACACATCAAGGCACGTCTTCAAGAACTTCGTCCCGGTTTAGAAGTAGAACTAAACATCATCGTCACCTCAGGAGACAAGATCCAAGACGTAGCCTTGGCTAAGATTGGCGGTAAAGGTCTTTTCCTTAAAGAACTAGAAGAAGCGATGCTAAGAGGCGAAGCGCATATGGCAGTTCATTCGCTTAAAGATGTTCCGACTGTTATGCCTGAGGGACTTCCTCTTGCGGCTATTACACAGCGTGAAGATGTGCGCGATGCGATGTTAAGTGAAAACTATGCAAGCCTTGATAACTTGCCATCAGGCGCGGTTGTAGGGACTTCTTCTCTTCGCCGTAAGATGCAGCTTCTTATGGTGCGTCCTGACTTGCAGATTAAAGACCTTAGAGGAAATGTAGATACACGTATCAGAAAGCTTAAAGAGGGACAGTTTGACGCGATCATCCTAGCCGCTGCTGGGATTAACCGTTTAGGTCTTACTGACTCGGTTAAGCATGTTTATCCTATTATGCCTTCACAGATGGTACCGTCTATGGGTCAGGGTGCTCTTGGTCTTCAGACCATAGAGAATAAAGAGATCTTTGATCTCGTACATGAGCTAAACCATAAACCCACCGAGATGGAAGTCACCGTTGAACGTGCCTTTGTAGATATCCTAGAAGGCGGTTGCCATGTGCCTATTGGTGTAAATGCCAAGGTAATGGGAAATGGTGATATTATGGTTCAATGTACTTTAGGTCTTCCAAATGCGCTTGAGATCATTAGTGAAAAGATCACAGGCAAAGAAGCAGACTATGCGCAACTTGGAAAAGACCTCGCTCAAACAGTCATAAACAAGGGTGCAAGAGAACTTCTGGCCCGCGCCGACGAAATGGAGTAAATATATCAGTCTTGATTTTAGCAAGGTAAAGCGTATTCTCTTTTGAGAATAAAAGCTATATCTAATATTAAAATCAAAGTATTGGATAAAGTGAAAAAGAACCAAGGGCTTGAGAGCCTGTCACTGAAGCAGGCCAAGTGCTTAGAAAAAGATTTAGTCTTTTTCTAAGTCATGCTTTAGCATAGAAACGTCAATAAAGGGGCTTTTCTCCTTTACGGTATCAATAATGAAAGAATCCTTATGCAAAAAACAATCAACCTCTTACGCTCTCGCGGTGAACTTCGAGAAATTCATGATGAACTTGATATTTATTTAGAAATCCCTCATATTGCTTATGTTGAAGTTAAGAAAGAGGACTCTAAGGCCCTTTTATTTACCAATGCAGTTGATAAGAAAAAAGGTATAAAGTTTAGAGATCCGGTCTTGATGAACCTTTTTGGCTCATTTGAACGTACCCAACTTCTTTTTGGACGACCTGTTGAGGGTGTGGCAGAAGAGATAGAAAACCTTCTTCATATGAAACCGCCTTCGTCCATGAGAGACAAGTTCTCTATGTTGGGAGATCTCTTCTCTTTGAAAAATATCTTTCCTAAACGTTTAAAAGGTGAGGGTGCCTGTCAAGAAGTCAAATACTTAGGGGATGAGGCAGACCTCAGTCAGATTCCTATTTTAACGACTTGGGAAGGAGACGGGGGCCCTTTTATAACTATGGGACAGGTTTATACTCAGAGTTTGGACGGTGAACTTGTAAATCTTGGTATGTACAGACTTCAGATGTATGATAATAAACATCTTGGCATGCACTGGCAGGTACATAAAGACTCATCTCACTTCTTTGACCAGTATCAGCGTGAGGGTAAAAAAATGCCTGTTAGTATTGCCATAGGTGGAGACCCACTTTATACGTGGTGTGCAACTGCACCTCTTCCTTATGGGGTAAATGAACTCCTTCTTTATGGTCTTATCACGAAAAAACCTGCTCGCCTAGTTAAGTCACTGACCACACCTCTGTATATACCTGAAGATGTAGATTATGTGATTGAGGGATGGGTTGATACGACGAAGTTAAAAGTGGAAGGGCCTTTTGGAGACCATACGGGTTATTATACTCTTGAAGAACCTTATCCTGTAATGGAAGTCTCTGCTATCTCTCATAAGAAAAAGCCGGTATATTTAGCAACAGTAGTGGGCAAGCCGCCTTTAGAAGATAAGTTTATGGGATGGGCAACAGAGCGTATCTTCTTACCGCTTCTTAAGACTACAGCTTCTGACCTGCTTGATTATCATATGCCTGAGAATGGGGTCTTTCATAATCTTATCCTTGCAAAGATGAAACCTCTGTATAAGGGACATGCCAAGCAGTTTATGCACGCTTTTTGGGGTACAGGACAGATGAGTTTTGTTAAACATGCTATTTTTGTCGGTGATGATGCACCTAGACTTAATAATTATGAGCCTATAGCAACACATATCTTAAATCGTTTTCATCCTTCTCGTCTAATGATCTCTGAGGGTATTACGGACGCACTTGATCATTCAAGCCCTGAAGCCTTAGTGGGTGGAAAATTTGGGCTAGACTGTACGGGTGCACCAATGATAGATGCACCGGAGATTTTAAATGATAATGTGCTTTTGAGTCGACTTCAAGAGTGTGATGCGTCTATTATAGATGTTCGTCAATATATGCGAAGATCTCGCAATCCTATTACTGTCATATCCGTGAACAAACATACAAAGATGAAAGAGCTGGCTGAAAAGATAAAGGGTTTTGAAAATATACTGCGTATTATTGCCTTCGTGGATGAAGAGAAAAATGATTTAGATAACCCTTATATGTTAGTTTGGCGTGTGGCCAATAATATAGATGCTGAACGTGATATCTCTATCTCTGATGGTATTGTCTTTATAGACGGGACAAATAAGAACAGTCTTGATGGTTTTGAGCGTGAATGGCCGGGAGATGTAGAATGTACACCTGAGGTTTTGCAATCTCTTGAAGACCGTGGAATCTTAACTCTTGACAGTAACTTGCTTCATAAGTTTCAATTATAAAACAGCCTTTTAGAGATTAGACTGTTTCATTTTCACTCAAATACTAGAATTATTTGATTTTTTTATGGGATAGAGTGAATTTATTACTTCTGTTTGTCATATTTAAGGCTTTAGATATTAAAATAAATATAATTAATAAAATAGAATTAAGCAAGTTTCTAGTCCTTGCCTCAGATGGAGTGTGTTTATGAAATTTTCTCTTGCCCTAGCGTTTACCTTCTCTCTTCTTTTTATCCCAGCTCTTGAAGCTGCAGTATACAAAGGTCAAAAGACATATGTGAAAAAGTGTCGTAAGTGTCACGGTGTGGGACAAAGTGTTGCTGCCAGTAAGCGTATGAGAGATTGGAAAAAACTTCTTAACAAAAAAAAGAAGGGTGCGGGTCTTGCTAAGATACACTTAGACAGCAAAAAAGCAAAAAAGTCGCATAAGTTTTTTCAGAGTAAGAAATATAAAAAGCGCGCACGTCACCTGCGTGATTTCATGGTTGAATATGCCAAGGATAGCGGTAACGTTCCTGCTTGTAACTAAAACTTTTATGCATGTGAAAGATATTTTATTTGCATGCTCTTCCTAGACTTTATAAAAGTCATAATTCAAAGATAAGACTCATGTTAAAAACTTCTTTTCACTGTATTTATATATTTTTCTTCTTCTCTCTTTTTATAAATGGATGCTCGCCTCTCTTGGAACCGGTGCAAGAGCGTGACTACAGCTTAGAAGAACTCCAAGAATTTGAGTCTTTAAAAAAGAAAAATGAGATTTTTAATAGAATGAAAGGCATTGATGCAGCCTTGTTCTTCTCTAAAGAAGACTTTAGCGTACTTGTAGATAAGAGTTTTGAAAAGTTTTCACAACATTTTACAGACTTAGAAGGGCCTGACTTTTCAAATGTCTCTTTTGCAGGTATTGAATTAGAGCTAGGAAATCAAAAAATAAGTTCAAAAATAAAATTCTCTTTTGAAGTCGATGCCTTAAAACGAAAACTGTTTGGGCACTTAAGAGCAGAACATATACTCAAAGCAGGTAAAAATGCTTTTTTCTTAAATACAAACTTTGATGAGATCATATTAGAGGGTATAGAAGAGATAAAACCCTTAGAAAAAAACAGTCAAAACAGAGATTTTATAGCCTCTTCAGTCAAAAGTTTTATGCACACACTTAATATAGAGATTATAAATATGCCTCTGCGTGTCCCTGTAAATATGAATATCTTAAGTAATGTTAATGGAAAAGATATAGTCTCCTCATCGGATTACAAGCTTCACTCAGCAAGAGCTGTTAATATGCAGACTAAAATGGAGGTGTACCTGCCTTATATTTGCGCAAAGGGGGTGACTTTTTTAGGCTCAGGTGAACTTCAAACTCTAAAAGAAGAGAAGTTTGAAGACTTGATTCTCTTAAGAGACAGACTAAATAAAAAGATCGACCTTAGTTTGGGTGAAAATATGGGTATATCCTTTGATACACTACAAAAATATTCATCTTTTTATATATCCAAGACCTATCTTTCTAAGAAAATGAACTTAGCTCTTGTAAATATGGATTTACGGATGATAAACAAGTCTTTTATACAAATTCCTGAAGAAGACAGAGGTCTAAAAAAAGAGATCTACTTTTTTAACAAGGACTCTTTACCTCCTTGTTCTGATGTTAAAAAAGATTGCTTAAAATTGCTGCACTCATGTGATCTGCAGTGTGAGCTTAAGTTTGGTGTTAATAGATGTGAAAAATGTGAGCAGATTGTAAACCCTTTTGAAAAAGTACGTTGTATGAGTAAGTCAGAAGCGTGTAAGTCTAAAGAAGAGCTGCATATATATGAATGTCATAAACATGAAAATAGGTGTGAGCTAAAAAACAGCAAAATACAGAGTGCTTGTGATATACAGAACTTAGAAGAGATAGAAGTGTGTAAAGAGAAAAAAGAGAAACTTCTTTTTGTTAATGATGAGATTGTTCTAGGCCAGTTGAACCTAGACTTTGATCTTTCCAATTCATATGTCGTTCAACGTATCAAACAGGTGGTTTTTGATAAAGAACTAGACTCACTTGACGTGATACGTGATATACATATAAGTGTAGACTCAAAACTACAGCTCACTTTTAAAAACAGTCAACATAATGATATTAACTGTTCTTTACAGATAGATGAGGCCTTGTTGACACATTCTCAAGCTGATCATCTTCAAGAGATAAGAAATCTGCCTTTATTAACACAAAACCAAGAAGATGGGAAAATGCTGATCAAGGCGATCAGTAAAGAAGACTTCTTAACATCACAGCTGCATAATAAGCCTTATGAAAAGTTAATAAAAACAAAAAAATTCAGCCTGCAATGTACCTACCAAGGTATGCCAATGAAGCCTATAAATGCAGATAAACTTTTAGCTAAAAAAGATATTCCTTATGAGCTTAATGCAATGCTGGGTGAAGTTGAATTGCAATTTGAAAAAGAAGAACTCTCTTTTGCCGTCTCTCCTGTACAATTAGCAGATGATATTTTTCTTTATCCGACAATGGAATCAAAGGCCATAGGCTTTTCTCGTCAAGCTCATTTTTACTAAGTTTCGCTAAAATACGAAACTGATTTTAAATAAGTTTATAATGCGGAGAGAGAGATATGGAAAAAATGTGGTCTGGACGATTTAGCGAAGCTGCGTCAACACTTTTAGAAGAGTTTAACGCCTCAATTATGTTTGATAGAGAGTTGTATCAAGAAGATATTGAAGGTTCTATCGCACATGCAACAATGCTGTGTGAGCAGGGTATCTTAAATGAAGAAGAGCTGGATTCCATCAAAAAAGGCCTTTCACAGGTCAAAGATGAGATTGAATCAGGTGAGTTTCAATGGGTTCTAGGCGATGAAGATCTTCATATGGCTATTGAAAAACGCTTGACGGCCATTATTGGTGATGCAGGAAAGAAACTGCATACTGCACGTAGCAGAAATGACCAAGTTGCTGTAGATTTCCGTCGTTATGTTCTTAGAAAAAACAGAGAAATTAATTCTCTTATACTTGAGTTGATGACAGCCTTACATAAGGTGGCAGGAAATCATTCAGAAACACTTATCCCAGGTATGACTCACCTTCAACATGCTCAACCGACAAATTTTGCCTTTCACCTAATGGCGTATGGTTCGATGTTCAAACGTGATTTTGAGCGTTTTGAAGACTCATACAGAAGAAATAACATCTCTCCATTAGGCTGTGCGGCGCTTGCAGGGACACCACATAATATAAACCGCCAGAGTACGGCAGATCAACTTGGTTTTGATTCTGTAAGTACAAACTGTTTAGATACGGTGAGTGACAGAGATTTCGCTTTAGAGATCTTGTTTAATATCTCAATGACTATGATGCATATCTCCCGTTTTGCAGAAGAGATGATCCTTTGGTCCTCGTATGAGTTTAAGTTTATCACTTTTAGTGATGCTTACTCTACGGGCTCTTCTATCATGCCACAAAAGAAAAACCCTGATGCGGCTGAACTTCTTCGTGGAAAGAGCGGACGTGTATATGGAAATCTGATGAGTCTTTTAACGGTTATGAAAGGTCTTCCATTAGCTTATAACAAAGATACTCAAGAAGATAAAGAGGGTGTTTTTGACAGTGTTAAGACAATAGAAATATCTTTGAAGATACTAAGAGAGTCACTTCTAACATTAACGGTACATGAAGATAATATGGCAGCCGCATGTAAGGTCGGTCATCTATCTGCAACTGACTTGGCAGATTACCTTGTTGAACATTGCGATATCCCTTTTAGAGAGGCTCACTTTATCACGGGTAAGGCAGTGGCTAAGTCTGAAGAACTTAATATTGATATTAGTGATATATCTTATGAAGAGTTAAAATCTATAGATGCACGTATTAAAGAAAATGTAATGCCATATATGAGTGTTAAGAACTCAATGAACGCAAGAACATCACAAGGCGGTACCTCAAGCGTTCGTACTGTAGAACAACTGGCTAAGTTTAACACTTGGCTTGAAGAAAATAAATAATTATCAGGAAAAAAGTATGAATGTAAAGATAACACACCAAGACGGAATGAAATTTGAAGCAAAGACTTCTAAATCTTCTTTTGTAATTGATTGTCCGACAATTAGCCCAATCGAATACTTCTTAGCAGGAATTATCTGTTGTACGGCAACAGACATCGTTATGGTTCCTAAAAAGCAGGGGATAGAGGTTACTGACCTTGTGGTTGACGGAGATGTAGTAAGAGCAGAAGAGATGCCTCAGAAATTTGATGCCCTGCATTTAGACTATGTTTTCAATTCAAGTGCTGAAGATGATATGGCTGCTCGCTGGGTAATGGCAAGTATAGAAACATATTGTTCAACACTTAACACTATCCGTGGGGTTACGAAGATCACTTACTCTATCACACATAACGGTTCAAAGATTCGTGACAAGGCTGAAATCATCTCAGGTGAGGCTACAACAGACTTCGGTGCTCTTGAAGGATGTTGCCCTTCTTAATTAAAACCTTCTAGGAAAAAGGCATAAAAAAATTAAGACTTTTTGAATAAAATCTTGATTTTTTTTGCTTTCTTAAACATCTTTTTGGGAGATCTGTTTTGAGCAAGGCCTATAATAGATCACCTGTATGTTAAAATTAATTTATTTTTATACAATACTTGTGAAAATGGAATTTTTTACTAAAAAAAAGTAATTAATATGCAATGTTTTTCCCCCTCATATTTAAATTAGTTTATACTATTTTCAACTTTGAGGGGGCTTAGCAGATGACCTATTTCTTTTATACAATGATAGTTCTAATCGGTGTTTTTTTTGTGGCTGAGATTGTAGATGCAATACGAGGAAGAGACTGGGGAGAGAACCCCTGATATCAGCAAAAGTGTTTAAACCCTTTGCTAATTAACTTGAAGATTTAGAAAAAATTCTTTGAGTCTGCATCTGCAAAATGACCCCAGGCTAGTTTTGCTCCGCCTAGTATATGAAAGTGAAGGTGTTTCACTTCTTGTCCCCCATTATCTCCAACATTAGTAATAACTCGGTAACCAGACTCTTTGATTCCCACAGTTTCAGCAACTTCTTGAATAAAGCCTGTCATATTAGCCATAGTTTGCGCTGTTACCTCATTAAAACTATCAACATGCAGCTTGGGAATAACTAAGATATGAGCAGGTGCCTTAGGATTAAGGTCATGAAAAGCCATAAACTCATCATTCTCTTTTACTAGGTTAGCCGGAAGCTCTCCATTTACAATTTTACAAAATATACACATACTGTTTTCCTTATCATGATTATGGAAATATTATAACTAAAAAAATATTGTGTGCCTATACTTAAGTGTGCTCTTTCGTAGGAATTGGGAGTAAATAAAGGGTCTTATCTTAGGGAGTGAACACTTTTTGCGCACAAAATAAGTGTTGAAGAAAAAAAAGTTTTCTATCTCAGGTTTTATGTTAGAAGTGGTATTGATAAAAAAATATAAGAAGAGTTCTAGTTAAAGGCGATTGTAATGGACTTTTGCCTATAATCGCGCAATTATAATCTTAAGGGAACAGACCTTAAGGAAGGAACTACTTTGACTGAGTGGATAGAAAAAATTGAATCAGCAGACTCTCCTTCAGCTATTGAAGAGATTCGTGTTGGAATATTTGGTAAAAAAGGCGTACTGACTAAGGCCTTTGCTGAGATGAAAAATGCAGCAAATGAGGACAAAGCACGTATTGCTAAGGAACTTAATCAGACAAAAGCAAAACTAAACACACTCTTAAATGAGAAAAAAGTTGTTTTAGAGACAGAAGCGCTTAAAGAGAAGATGAAGGCAGAAGGAATTGATGTTTCTCTTTTCTCTCCAGCAAGCCAACGCGGTGCAACGCATCCGGTTATGGATACTATGGACAGAGTGATTGAATATTTTTCAAACCTTAATTTTTCTGTTGAAACAGGACCTATGGTTGAAGATGATTTTCATAACTTTGAAGCTCTGAATCTTCCTAAATATCATCCTGCACGTGATATGCAAGATACTTTTTACTTTAAAGATGAGACGCTTTTGCGTACACACACCTCACCTGTTCAGATTCGTACGATGATGAACACGAAACCTCCTATTCGTATGATAGCACCGGGTTCTGTGTTTAGACGTGATTTTGATATTACACACACACCGATGTTTCATCAGATAGAAGGACTTTTAGTTGATGATAAGGGAAAGGTCTCTTTTGCTAACTTGAAGTTTATCTTAGAGGGCTTCTTACACCATATGTTTGGTGATGTTGATGTTCGTTTTCGTCCTTCATTTTTCCCGTTTACAGAACCTTCTGCTGAAGTAGATATCTCTTGTATCTTCTGCGAAGGTAAGGGATGTAGAGTATGTTCTAAGACAGGCTGGTTAGAAGTGCTTGGCTGTGGGATTGTTGATCCTAATGTATTTGATGCAGTTGGATATAAAGATGTAAGCGGATATGCCTTTGGTCTTGGTATTGAGCGTTTTGCGATGCTTATTCATCAGATCCCTGATCTTAGATCGTTATTTGAAGGTGATGTTAGACTATTGGAGCAATTTAGATGATAATTACAAAAAGCTGGTTAAACGAGTGGATAGACATTGAAGACAAAAGCGGTGAAGAGCTTTGTAAAACATTTAATGCAATTGGTCTTGAAGTAGATAGACATGAGGTTTACCGTGTTCCTGCGAAGATTGTTATAGGAAAGGTGCTCTCATGTGAGAAGCATCCTGATGCGGATAAACTTAATGTATGTCAGGTAGATATTGGTACTGCTACGCGTCAGATCGTATGTGGTGCTTCAAATGTAAGAGCGGATATTTATGTAGCTGTTGCGACCATCGGTGCGCAGATGCCAGGTGGATTAAAGATCAAGCCTGTAAAACTTCGCGGTGTTGAGTCTGTGGGAATGATCTGTTCATCAACTGAACTTGGTCTTCCTGCGGTTGAAGAAGGTATTATGGTCCTTGATGAGACTATCGGTGCGTTGAAATTGGGAAGCGAACTTTGCAAAAACCCTTATTTGAATGATGAACTAATAGAGCTGGAACTGACCGCTAACCGTGGTGATTGTCTAAGTATTAATGGTGTGGCAAGAGATCTTTCTGCAGCCTATGATATTGAACTTAAAGAGCGTGAAAAAGCAGTTCATGAAGAAAAGCAGCTTGGAATCGGTCGTATTTTACAACTGACTCATACCAAGAAAGCAGATGTTAACCTTATGTATAAAGCCTTTAAGCAAAACAGCTTTGACCTACCTCTGCTCTTGCGTCTTCGTATGGCAATGATAGAAGAAGAGTGTCGTTCAGCCATAGATGCACTTCTTTTTTATGCGACTTATAGTTCAGGTGTTATTCTTCGTGCTTATGGATATAGCGCTTTTCCGATCTCTCAAGAAAAAGCACAGATCATACTTGATATTGATGAGAACGGTTATGCGATAACACAAGGAAATGAGAAAGCTTCTACAATAGGGATTATTCAGTATGATAGCTGTAGAGTGACTCCTGAAGATGAGATAGTTGTTATTGAAGCTTCTTACATACACCCTGATACAATCTCCCGCAAGATGGCAGAGAAGAAGATTGAAAACGGTCCTCTTTTTTATAGAACATCACGCGGGTCTGAGCCAGATCTAGATTTTGGAATTGCATATTGTCAAGAACTTTTTAACACTTATGCCCAGACAGAGATATTCGGCGGAACCTTAGAATTACGTTCACAGTATGAAGAGACTGTTCTTCATATGAGCATTGAAGAGATAACCAGTATTATCGGTATGGATGTTGAAAAAACACATATCACACAGCTTCTTAAAAACCTTGGATTTACTATGCTTAAGTCTCAAGCGGGTCAGATTGTTGTTGGAGTACCTCAGTTTAGACATGATATCTCTCACGATCAAGATATTGTTGAAGAGATTGTGCGTATGATCGGTATTGATAATATCCCGTCGAAAGCTTATGCCTTTACTGAAAAAGCCCACTCTAATGATGCAAGTGCCTTTTTTGCTAAACGTAAACATTACCGTCAAGCTGCAGCTGACTGTGGTTTCTTTGAATCAGTACATTTTGTCTTTAATGAAAGATCAAAGCTAAAAGCATTTGGCTTTGATCTTGTAGATGAAGACCTTGACTTAGTCAATCCGATAGCGGGAACATTAGACACCCTTCGTTCTACACTTATGGTAAGTCTTTTGGACGCGGCTAGTGCAAATACGAAGGTCGGACGTAAACAAGTCAAGCTTTTTGAAGTCGGTTCTGTTTTTGACAGCAAGCGTAATGAATCAATCAAAATGGCATTCTTGTTCTCAGGCCAAGAGAATATTGAAAATATTGCAAATCATGGGAAATCATCTTCTGTCGGTTTCGCGGCCTTTGTTCAAAATGTATCTAATGTAATCGGAGACTTTGAACTTCGTAGTGTTGAACTAGAACATGGAATTGCACATCCTTACCAAAGTGCAGAGATAGTAGTTAATGGAAATGTGATGGGAACACTGTTTAAGTTACACCCCTCAATCCAAGCTGAATATGATTTAGAGAGCACTTATTTATGTGAGATCAGTTTTGATACTTTAAAGTACAGTTTAGATGTTTTCTCCTCTTATTCAAAGTACCAAGCCTCTTATCGTGATCTTTCTGTTGTGATACCAAAGTCTTTGAGATATGCACAACTTAAAGATGTAGTACAAGAAGCACAAAGTGCTGAAGTTGTTCGTTTTTATCCTGTTGATACATATGAGAGTGAGGAACTGGGCGATAATATGAGTTTGACCCTTAGATTTATACTTCAGTCTCAGGAAAGAACCTTAGAAGAAGAGGATATTACTTCTTCAATGGATCTAATCCTGCGCGCATTAAATGATAATTTAGGGATAGCATTACGATGATGACGGCCACAATCTACTCAATTACGGAAGGTTTTACCCTTAAATGCGATTCTATTGCGCCGGACAAGTCTATCTCTCACCGTTCAGCCATGTTCTCACTCTTAGCCAAGGGTGAGTCTGTGGTAGAAAACTTTCTACGTGCAGAAGACACGATGAACACGCTTCAGATCGTTAAAGACCTTGGTGCTAAGGTGATTGATGACGGGAAGGTACTTCGTATCAGCTCTGATGGGATCAAAGAGCCCTTTGATGTTTTAGATTGTGGAAATTCAGGAACGGGTATGCGTCTTTTTTGTGGTCTTTTGGCCTCGGCAAAGGGTCATTTTGTTCTAACTGGAGATGAATATCTAAAACGCCGTCCTATGAAACGTATAACAAGACCCTTAAAAGATATTGGTGCATTCTTAGACGGCAGAGAAGAGGGTGAGCTTGCTCCTCTGAGCATTCGAGGGGGAAGCCTCAAGGCTTTTAATTACAGCTCAAAGATCGCTTCTGCTCAGGTAAAGTCGGCAATGATATTAGCGGCCTTGTCGGCAGACGGTGAATGTGTTTATGAAGAGCCTGAACTAAGCCGAGATCATACGGAACGTATGTTAAAGGGTATGGGCGCAGAGTTGGAAGTCAGCGGATTGAAAACTAAGATCAAACCTCTTAAAGGACCTCTTGAACCTCTTCATATACGTGTTCCTGCAGACCCCTCTTCTGCTTTTTTCTTTGCTGTTGCCGCGGCTATTACTCCAGACTCGGAAGTTGTGATTGAAGGTGTGACCTTTAACCCGACGCGTATTGAAGCCTTTAAGGCCTTGGAGCGTATGGGAACGAAGATCTCTTATGAGCTTAAAGATGAGAAGTATGAGCCAATCGGTGATATTCGCGTTAAATATGCTCCTTTGAAAGCGATAACAGTTGAAGAGAATATCTCTTGGTTGATTGATGAACTTCCTGCACTCTCTATTGCTATGGCCTGTGCAGAAGGTACAAGTGTCATCAAAAATGCTGAAGAACTGCGTGTTAAAGAAAGTGACAGAATCTCTACAGTTGTGGACAACCTTAAAAACTGTGATATAAAGACTACAGAATATGAAGACGGCTATACTGTTACCGGCGGAACACTTCAGCCGGCATTGATAAACTCTTTTGGAGATCATAGAATTGCTATGAGCTTTGCGATTGCAGGACTTAGATGCGGGATGAAGATCGAGGATATTGACTGTATTCAGACCTCATTTCCGAACTTTTTTGATATCTTAAAAGAGATCACAAGAGTCGAGTTATAAAGGATATTTAGTATGAATGTGAAATTAGCTGAGAATTACGGGTTCTGTTTTGGTGTGAAGCGTGCGATAAAGATTGCGGAAGAGAACATCGGTTCATCGACTTACGGTCCTTTAATCCATAATTCAAAAGAGATAGACCGTCTTAAACAAGATTTTAAGGTCTCTTTAGTAGACGATATTTCTACATTTAAAGCAGGTGACAAGGCAGTCATCCGTACTCACGGTATACCTAAAAATGAGCTCTCATCCTTACATGAAAAAAATATAGATGTGATTGATGCGACCTGTCCTTATGTTACCAAGCCTCAGCAGATCTGTGAAGATATGAGCAAAGAAGGATATTCCATCGTTATCTTTGGCGACGCCGAACATCCTGAGATAAAGGGCGTTATGTCTTATGCCCAAAATGGTGCAATAGTCGTAGAAAGCGTTGAAGAGCTTAAAGATAAACACATTAGTGAGAAGATAGCCGTAGTTTCTCAGACCACACGTAAGGCTGATGAGTTTATGGACGTCTGTAATCATCTTATACGTCATTATAAAGAGGTGCGTGTTTTTAATACCATCTGTAATGCGACCTTTGATAATCAAGACGCAGTAGGCAAGCTTGCAAAAGAGGCTGATGTTATGGTCGTCATTGGTGGAAAAAACTCATCAAATACAAAACAGTTGCATTCTATCTCTAAGCAAGAGTGTCTAGACTCTTATCTTGTTGAAGGTCCTGATGAGCTGGACTCTTCTTGGTTTAAGGATAAAAAAGAGTGTGGTATCAGTGCCGGGGCTTCAACGCCTGACTGGATCATCCAGCAGGTTATGGAAAAAATAAAGAGTTTTTAACTTTCTCATCACTTAAATCTCTTAAGCTCTTTCTCTCATTATATTAAAAAAACTCTATATCTCCTTCATCTTCCGGAGGCGGTACCACAAGTGTGATGATCTGCTGGATACTTAGAGCCGTGGGTTCGTGTATATGATGTATATTCTTCATTGCCAGACTTTCAACTGAAAATCGCTCTGTATATCTTTCCATGTCCGCACTTACTGCATCAAAGAGCATTAGAACACTTTGCGGGTCACTCTTCAGTATCTCTATAAAAATATCTTGATTGTTTTCCATAGTCATTGCCAGTTCGGAAAAACTTGTCGCTAAAAGGTCAAGATATGGTGAGTAATAGATTAAAATTGAAGATGCCTTAGATAGATTTTTGGCAATCTTGATTATGTCAGAAAGTTCGGGCTCAATTGCATTTCTCGATATTATTTCAGGTATCTCAGTGAATATTTCATTTAAATCAGCACAATGATCAGATAAAAATATAATATTTTCATTTCCTTCATCTTCATCATCTTGAAAATACTCATCAATACCAGCATTAGGAACTTCAGCTACAATGACATCATTACTATCTGTCTCTTTTTCTTCTTTTTCTTTGGAAATTTTACAATCTTGTATCATATCCTCAAGTTGGTGATGCTTTATCTCAACGGCATTATGACTTGTACGTAGCCTTATATTCTGTTTCTCCAGTAAGGCATTCTTTTCATTCAGTTCGTTGACAAGTTCTATGTTGATAATTTGAGTGTAGGCATCACGGCAGACAGAATATAAAGAAGTAACTAGATCATCCATATGCATGGGCTTAAGAATAAAACTATTAGCTCCTGCTTTGATGAGACTCATAAGAATATCTGATTCATCATGAGCAGACACAAAAGCGACCTTTTGCTCAGGGTTAATCTCTTTGATCTTTGTACACATATCTATACCATTCATATTAGGCATATTTACATCACTGATAACAAGATTATAATGATTATGATTGTATTTTTCTAAGCCTTGTACACCGTCTTCAGCTGTATCTATATTTTTAAACAGCATTTGAAAGAGGGTCTGTGTTTCATTTCTCAAATTTATATCATCTTCAACATATAAAACATTTAAACTGTTTGAATATTTATGTAGGTCTTTAAGTGTTAGCATGGAGTTCCTCTTGTTTTATAGCACTGTACCTGATTCTAACAATCAAAGCTGAAAAAAAAGCTTATATATCGAAACTAATGATCAAATAAGAAGATCTTAAATTAACAGAAGGCTTTTAG
>CBFDAB010000013.1:0-28699 GCA_965602745.1 uncultured Campylobacterales bacterium | reverse complement strand
CCATTGCTAAACGCCAGCAGTCCAGAAGTGCTGTTGCAATGTTAAAATGGAATAGTGAAAATGTTCATGTCTTTAACTCACGTTCTGAAAAGCATTCTATCTTTGAGATCGAGCATAGGCGGAACCTTCTCTTGCTTGTTTCTGTATTGTTTACACAGATGCTTCATATAGCTTCACTTTACATTCCTTTTATGCAAGAACTTTTGCATCTGGAGCCAGTCTCTATGAAAGAGTGGAGCATACTGATGTGTATCGCCTTAGGATTAGTTCTTGTGATGGAGATCGAAAAAAAGATTGCTAAACGCTAAAGACGTTTTTCAAAATCTACAACCACCTGATGCATCTTAAGAAGTGAATCTGGGTTAAGTGAAATAGAATCGATTCCATTTTTGACCAGAAATTCTGTGATCTCAGGATAATCTGAAGGAGCCTGTCCGCAGATACCGATGTACTTGTTTGCTTTTTTACAGGCATCAATGGCCATTTTAATCATACGCTTGACGGCTTCATTCCTCTCGTCAAATACGTGTGCAATGAGATCACTTCCACGGTCGACACCCAGCGTCAGCTGAGTTAGATCATTTGAGCCTATACTGTAGCCGTCAAAGATCTTTAAAAACTCATCAGCAAGGATAACATTTGCGGGTATCTCGCACATGGCATAGATCTTAAGTCCGTTGACCCCTTGTTTTAAGCCCTGCGATTTCATGATCTCGATAACATTCTTTCCCTCTTGCGGAGTACGGACAAAGGGGATCATTATAATAAGGTTTGTCAATCCCATGTCATCACGCACACGCTTAAGTGCTTGACACTCCCACTCAAATGCCTCTTTGTAGTCTTGTGAATAGTAGCGGCTTGCACCGCGGTAGCCTATCATAGGATTCTCTTCGTCTGGTTCATAAGCTTCACCTCCAAGCATATGCTTATATTCGTTTGATTTAAAATCAGAGGTGCGGACGATGACAGGTTTAGGATAAAAAGCAGCAGCAATGGTCGCGACGCCCTTAGAAAGTTTGCCGATAAAGAAACTTTTTGGGTCATCATAATTTTTGATAAGGGCTTGTATGGCACTTTTGTCATTTATATTCTTACCCTTATGGAGATCGATAAGTGCGTTAGGATGGGCACTAATGGCATTATTTATAATAAACTCCATACGTGCCAGACCGACTCCATGATTGGGAAGCTGTGAAAGAGTAAAAGCCTTGTGAGGATCACCAACATTCATGTAAAGGTGAGTCCGTGGTTCGGCAAGGTCTCCAAGATCGAGTTTTTCAACACGATGTTCAAGTTCACCTTCATAAACAAAACCGGTACTACCTTCCGCGCAGCTGACGGTAACAGCCATGCCATCTTTAAGAAGTTCGGTGGCATTGACACTTCCAACGATGGCCGGAACACCTATCTCCCGCGCTACTATGGCTGCATGACAGGTGCGTCCTCCCCGGTTAGTGATGACAGCCGCTGCTTTTTTCATAATTGGTTCCCAGTCTGGATCGGTGTTTTCTGTAACGAGAACATCACCGATTTGAAACTGCTCAAATTCAGATTTATTACGGATCAGCTTAACTTTTCCGGTAGCTATCTTTTCACCGACAGCAGTTCCGGTGAGTAAGAGAGTCTTCTTTTGAGCCGGTGTGAAAGTATGGGTCTCAATGATATGGGAAGGCTCTGAACTTTTTTTACTGTGCACGGTCTCCGGTCGTGCCTGAACTATATAGAGTCTGCCATCATTACCATCCTTTGCCCACTCTATATCCATTGGTGTATATCGACCTGAACGATTGGAATAGTGATCTTCAATTGCAGCGCCGTAACGTGCTAGTATTATAATCTCTTCATCACTAAGACAGTATTGTTTCTGCTTATGAAGAAGTGTGTCTGTATTTGTAGTCTTAGTAAGATCACTAGGATCATAGATCATAGTAAGTGCCTTGCTTCCCAGTTCACGTTTTAAGATCGTGGAATATCCTTCTTTTAGCGTCGGTTTAAAGACAAGGAATTCATCCGGGTTGGTAGTACCGCCGACGATATTCTCGCCAAGCCCCCAGATAGAATTGATGACAATAAGTCTGTTTGAACCGGTATCAGGGTCTATAGTAAACATAACACCACTGCTAGCCTTGTCGCTTCGTACCATCTTTTGCACACCTACACACAGCGCGACTTGAGAATGATCAAAACCATGGCTGAAGCGGTAACTGATGGCGCGGTCGGTAAAGAGTGAGGCGTAACAGCGCTGGATATACTTGATCAACTCCTCCTCACCGCAGATATTTAAAAAGCTCTCCTGTTGTCCTGCAAAACTTGCATCAGGGAGATCTTCGGCAGTAGCAGAAGAACGCACGGCTACATCAAGGATATCTGTATCATAAAAATCACAGAGTTTTTTATAGGCATCTTTGATCTCTGAGACAAGCGGCATAGGCATCTGCGCCTGTAAAATGTCAGACCTTAGCCCTTCGCCGGCAGCGGCAAGTTGTGTCATATCGCTCGTGTCGAGGGAGGTACAGACTTCATCAATACGTTCAGTAAGTCCGGCTTCTTTTAAAAAGTAGAAATAAGCCTCACTTGTTGTTGCAAATCCGAAGGGAATATTGACATCTTTGTTAGAAAGTTTTTGATACATCTCACCTAGACTTGCATTTTTACCGCCTATAAGGGCAACATCATCATTACCGATCTCATCATAAAAGCGAATATATTTCAGTTTCATTATAAACCCTTTTTATATAATAATTAATGATACTCTAGAAAATCTTAGATTAGATGTAAATTTAAAATAGACGAAAAAATCTCAGTAGTTTTGATTTAATTATGTATTGAAGTTTAAATAGATATAAATATGTAATAATATAATAATAAAAACTGTACATACAGGCAAGATAGCAAAGGAGTGGCTGATGCGTATTGTGATCGTTGGTGGCGGGATAGCTGCAGCTTATATGGCAAATGCATTCAAAAAGTACTCTCCCGAACATGAGATAGTGATTGTATCCAAAGAGTCAAATCCTCCTTATGATCGTATTCATCTCTGCTCTTTAGTCAATGGTTCTGCAAACATCAGAGATATTGCCCTCAAACTTCCTTCCAGTGTTAAGCTTGAGCTTAATTCTGAAGTCATCAAAATAGACAAAGATATCAAGCGAATTTACACAAAGAGCTCTAGCTTTATCTATGATATTCTCATCATTGCAACAGGTTCCGATCCTCGTACACTCTTTGATGTTGAAAAAATACAAAATGCCAGGACTTTTAGAAGTGCTGCTGATAGTGAATGTATAGCTGAGCGTATTAAAGGTAAAAATGTTGTCATGATGGGAGTCGGTCCTATTGGATTAGAACTTCTGGATACGCTATGCGGATTAGAAGGGCCTAAAAAGATCTATCTTGTCTCTCGCGGGGTACATCTCTATGATAAGGCGATGACCCCGGCCGCAGTGCAGATGATGAAGGATATTTATGAAGCCTCTGACCCAAGAGTCGAGATACTCCTGCAAGAGGAGATCATTGATAAGACGATTGTAGACAATGAGATCACACAGATCCTTATGAAAAGTCGTACAATAGATAATCCTTTTCTTGTCTTCGGCGTCGGTATTTCTCCGAGTTCAGAGCTTGCAAAAGGTGTCCTGGAAATAGATAAAGGTATTCTTGTAGATGAATATATGCATACATCTGATCCTAACATCTATGCCGTTGGAGAAGTGGCACAGATGCCAGATGGTTATATAGCAGGACGAGTCAGAGAGTGTACACTGCAGGCAGATGCTGCAATAGCTTCTATTCTTCATCAAGAGGGGGAGAGCTTTAAAGAGTTTGTGACGATAGACGGGCTTAAAGTCGGAAGTTTTTTACTAGCAGATGTGACATCGACGTATTATGACCCCAAGGACCCTGAGAACGAAGATATAGTCATCACTTCGAAACATGATAAAAGGATCGATCACTATATCATCAATGCTGATCGTTTGGTACGTTTCATTGGTATCAACACCAATATCGATGTCGTGACGATTAAAGGGATGATGGAAAAAGGCGATAAGGTTGACGCTTCATATCTTTACTCAAACCGTCTCATAAGTGAACGCGGCAGACTTGTCTGTAGCTGTGCCAGCGGCTACGAGAAGGACCTTGTTGATATAATCAAAACAAACTGTGTGGAAAGTTTTACTGAACTTAAACCTTTCAGCGAGGCAGGACGGGTCTGCGGGCGCTGTAGAAAAGATGTCGAACGGTTGATAGGAGATACTCCAATTGACCCCGCAGAAGCAGCAGGAATCAAAGCTGAGAAAGAGGCAAAATCAAAGGCCGATGAACTGGAAAAAGTTCAGCGCCGTATTGACAAATATAATGCCTTGCATCCGAAGAACAAGATAGAGGGTGAGAACCTTGAAGAGGCGATTAAAGCCTTTGATATGCAAAAAGAATACAATAGCTGGGTGTCCATGATCACTGCAGATATGCGGCTGGGACCGGAATATGAACCTCTGGTCGGACAAGGCCTTGAACAGCTAAACAAGATACCGATCATCTGGCTTGAACTAGCCGACTGTACGGGAAACTCGGAAGGCTTTATCAAGTCCGCTCACCCCAAGGTAGATGACCTTATTTTGAAATATATCTCTTTGGACTATCACGAGCTTTTGATGGCAGCATCAGGTGAGCAGTCAGAATCGGTACTTGACGGGATTATTAAAAGTGATGCAGGCAAATATATTTTGATGGTAGAAGGAGCTGTTCCCTTGGGCATGGATGGCAAGTTCCTGCGAATAGGACCAAAGGGCGAGACGGGACATGCCTTGCTTAAGCGTGTTGCAAAAAATGCAGCAGCAGTACTTTCTATTGGTTCTTGTGCCTTTGACGGCGGAGTCGTTGCGGCAAAGCCAAATCCTACAGGTGCGGTGGGTGTTTCTGAAGCCTTGGGCAGAGATGATATCATAAATCTTCCCGGCTGTCCGGTAAATCCGATCAATATTGTGGGGACACTCTTGCACTATATTATGTTCGACGAGTTACCGAAACTTGATGAAAAAAACCGTCCTGAATGGGCCTACGGTTTCAGAGTCCACGATAACTGCGAGCGCCGCGGCCACTATGATCTTGATGAGTTTGTCCTTGAGTGGGGTGATGAAGGGGCAAAAAAAGGGTGGTGTCTGTTTAAAATGGGATGTAAAGGTCCTTATGCAAACTTAAACTGCTCTCTGGTGAAGTTCAATGAAGGAACAAGTTGGCCGGTTCAGGCTGGACATGGCTGTTTTGGCTGTGCACTTGGAAAGATCGCTTTTGATCACTTGGCAAATAACAGGGAAGTAGATGATGAGACGAAAAAAGTATTAGAAAAGGCAAGGGTAAAACATGGCAAGTCGTAAAATTGTAATCGATCCAATTACGAGGATTGAGGGACATCTTCGCATAGAAGTAGAAGTCGATGAGAACAATGTAGTGACGGAAGCCTGGGCCTCAGGACAGCTGTTTCGTGGGATTGAGATTATCTTGAAGGGACGCGATCCGCGTGATGTCGGACTGATAGCCCAGCGTATTTGCGGGGTCTGTACCAATGTGCATTACCGCGCTTCTATCAGTGCAGTTGAGGATGCTTATAATATAGCCTTGCCGAAAAATGCGCAGATCATACGAGATCTGGTGACACTGGCACTTTTTGTGCAAGACCATATCATCCATTATTACCATCTCCATTCTCTTGATTATGTAGACGTACTGAGTGCTCTTGAGGCAGACACCGACAAGGCAGGAGAAATAGCAAAAGAATACCATGAACATCCTTATCGAAATTCAGGTGAACATTTGAAGAGTGTTCAAGAAAAGTTGGGTTCTTTTGTCAAAGCAGGGCGTCTAGGTCTTTTTTCCAATGGCTATTGGGGACATGCAGCCTATAAGTTTACACCCGAACAGAACCTGATCCATATGAGCCATTATCTTGAAGCTTTGAATATTCAGCGTGAGATGAGCAAGGCAATTGCTATCTTCGCAGGGAAGACACCGCATCCTCAAAACCTCGTAGTCGGCGGGGTGACTAGTGTGGCAGATATGCTTAATCCTCAAAGACTGAATGACTTTATGTTTATCCTTAAAGACACACGTGACTTCATCGAACGTGCTTATATCCCTGATATGAAGATGGCAGTCAAAGCCTATAAAGATGAGATTAAGTCGGGTCATGGACGCGGAAGCGGTAACTTTATGGCGGTTGGCGGTTATAACTTTGGTAAGGCGGAACAGCTTTTTGAAGGGGGTGTCATCACTTCTCATGATTTTGAAAATATTGAGCCCTTTGATGAGGTATATATCACCGAAGAAGCATCACGTTCCTGGTATACAGATGAAAAACCTGTATCGCCGTATGATGGAGAGACTACACCTTTTTATACGGACTTAAATGATGACGGAAGTTTGAAGATTGAGGGTAAATACAGCTGGGTCAAGGCTCCTCGCTATAAAGGGAAACCGATGGAGGTCGGTCCGCTTGCACGTATGTGTATCGGTTATCTCAAAGAGTCAAAAACTATCAAGCCCTATATGCAGAACTTTATGGATGCAACAGGCCTTGAACTCTTAGACTTTTCTTCGACTCTGGGACGCAACGCGGCACGTGCAGTAGAGTCTCAAGTCTGCTGTGATCATATCTTCGATTTCTGCAGTGACCTCATTGAAAACATAAAATACTACGATGAAGAGACCTGGACGAAGTATGTTTTTGAAGAACTTCCATCACAGGCAAAAGGACGGGGGATCTTTGAAGTCCCCCGCGGAGTACTGTCGCATTTTGTCCGTATCGAGGATGCCAAGGTCACGAATTATCAGGCAGTCGTTCCGACAACATGGAATGCTTCGCCTAAAGATGCCACGGGTATTAGAGGTCCTTACGAAGAGTCCCTTATCGGCATCACTCTTGCAGACCCGTCTTCTCCATTGGAAGTTTTGCGCGTGGTACATTCCTTTGATCCCTGTCTGGCCTGTGCCGTACATGTTATAGACATCAAAGGCAAGTCAATAGCAGAACACAAGATCAATGCAGTATGCTCGATCTAAAAAGGGATAAAAAGATGAAGATCTTACTTCTTGGTATAGGGAATCTTCTTTTTGGAGATGAGGGTATAGGTGTACATTTTATCAACTATATAAGCCAAAAATATCGATTTGAGGGAGTAAATAACATTGATATTCTAGACGGAGGAACACTCGCGCAGAGTCTGATTCCATTGATCGTAGAATATGACCAGCTGATTATCGTTGATACTGTCAACGCGTCTGGAGTAAAAGCTGGGGAAGTCTATTTCTTTGATTTTGAAGCTGTTCCTGATGGTCTTGATTGGCAGGGAAGTGCCCACGAGGTGGAGATGCTACAAACACTGCATATGATGGATATTTATGGAGACCGGCCAAAGACGATGATCATAGGAGTCGTACCGACAGTGATTGAGATAACGGAATTTTCTTTATCTGACAAGGTTCAAAAGGCGGTTGTATTGATGGAAGAGACGCTCTTGGACTATTTAAAAAGATTTGATGTTAAACCCATACATCAAAACCATGATGTGACAATAAACTCTGTCCTTCCACACTCTTTCAAAGCTGTTGGCACATTTGGATAAAGCAGACTTGGAAGTAAATAAAAATATTGAAATTGGCGGTCTTGTTCAAGGTGTAGGCTTTCGTCCTTTCGCCTACCAGCTTGCAAACCGTTATTGCTTAAAAGGGTACGTGCAGAATAATAATAATGGTGTAGAACTTGAGATAGAAGGTAGTTCAAGTAAGATTGACACCTTTATGCAAGCCTTATATGAAGAACTTCCTCCCTTGGCCCGTATTGATTCTTTGCAGAGTCGAGATGGTATTTCTAAGGGACATCAAGATTTTAGGATTATTGATAGCGAAGAGAGCACACAGAAGAGGGCCTTGATCTCACCCGATATTGCCTTGTGTGAAGAATGCCTCTGTGAGATGAACGACCCTTCCAACAGACGTTTTCAATATCCTTTTATCAACTGTACCGACTGCGGACCGCGCTATAGTATCATTGAAGCAGTGCCTTATGATAGACCCAATACAAGTATGCGTTTTTTCAAAATGTGCAAGGAGTGTGACGGGGAGTATACTAATCCTCTAAATCGCCGTTTTCATGCCCAGCCTATTAGCTGTTTTGACTGCGGACCGACCTTACGACTTCTTGATACGAAGCAAAATATCCTAAGTCAGAACTCCGAGGCTATAGAAATGGCAGTCAGAGCTGTTTTAGAAGGTAAGATCATTGCACTCAAAGGTCTTGGCGGTTTCCATCTTCTTTGCGATGCCACTAATAGTAAAGCACTGTCGCTTTTGCGAAAACGTAAAAACAGGCCGGAAAAACCCTTCGCTGTGATGTTCTCGGATATCCAAAGTTTGAAAGAATCTACTGATATTTCTGCAGAAGAAGAAGTCTTGGTCACATCAAAAGAGAGACCAATTGTCATAGTTCCCAAAAGAAATAACTCCAGAGTCTGTGAAGAACTTGCTCCAGGAATTGATTGTATAGGAGTCTTTCTTGCCTACACCCCTCTACACCATCTTCTGCTTGAAGGTGTAGGAAAACCGGTTGTAGCGACAAGTGCCAATCTTAGTGATGAACCGATTATAAGAGAGGGCAGGACTTTAGTAGAACAACTTGGACATCTCCTTGACTTCGTCTTGGATCATGATCGTGAGATTATCAATACGAATGATGACAGTGTGATGCAGATCGTTTCAGGCAAGACAGTTTTTTTGCGTATGGCAAGAGGCTTTGCGCCAAAGAACATAAAACTGCCTTTTAAGAGTAAAAAGAAGATATTGGCTGTAGGGGCTAATCAAAAAAATACGATAAGTCTGATCTTTGATGATAGACTCATAATCAGTCCGCATATAGGAGATCTGAATTCGATTGAAGCCTTTGAATATTTTGAACGCACAGTAGAAACCTTTAAAAGGATCTATGATTTCACAGCAGAAGTCATCGTCTGTGACAAACACCCCGAGTACGAGACAAGAAAGTGGGCGCAATCCCTTAAGTCTAATAACTCTTCCCTGTCTCTCGTGGAAGTACAGCATCATTATGCCCATATCCTGGCAGTAAAAGCCGAACACAATCTGTACGGTAAGGTCTTAGGCTTTGCCTTTGACGGTACAGGTTATGGAGATGACAAGACAATCTGGGGTGCTGAGGTCATGATAGCGGATGAACATCACTATCAGCGTGCATATTCTTTGCGTCCTTTCAGACTGCTTGGTGGAGACAAGGCTGTAAAAGAACCGCGCAGAAGTGCCTTGTCCTTGCTGTTTGAATACTTTAGTCTTGATGAGGTCTTAAGTCTTGAACTGGACTTGGTGAAAGCGTTTTCAAAAGATGAAATGCAGCTCTTGCATAGGGCATGGGAAAAAGGTTTAAATGCGCCCTATAGCAGTTCAATGGGAAGACTTTTTGATGCGGTTGCCAGTCTTGCCAATATAGTCCATGTTTCAAGCTATGAAGGAGAGAGCGGTTTGAAGATGGAAAGTTATGTGGATGCCACCATCACACAAAGTTTTTCTTTTGATATCGAGGAGGGCGTTATTAACCTTGAATCAATGCTAGGTGAGATCATGAAGATGAAAGATACAGTAAAGATAGTCTCGATGTTTTTCAATACACTTGTTGAGATCATTTCTGAGATTTCGATACAACATCCGGATTTGCCAGTGCTCTTTTGCGGAGGTGTTTTTCAAAACAAGGTCTTGGTAGAAAAAATAGAAGAAAGATTCGATATTTTAAAAAGAAAGGTCTATTTTCAAAACGCGACACCGATCAATGACGGGGGTATCTCTTTGGGACAGGCATGGTTTGCCTTGCATAATCTATGAAAGAATTGAGGCTTTTAAAATTGTATTTTATAAAAATAACCTATAATCTAGAAACAGCAAGAAGGCAGTAAGATGGAAACATGTTTGATCATCATTTTTTGGTACGGGATGCTGCATGCATTCGGCCCTGACCATCTTACTGCTATAGCCGATTTTTCCATTGGAAAGAGCAGAAAAAAAACAATTATGATAACCTCCATATTTTCCCTTGGACATGGGGCTATGCTTTTTTTATTCGCAAAATTATTGCAGTTTTACGATATCCCGGAATCTATTACGAGTTATGGTGACCTTATCTCAGCTGCGGTGATAATCAGTATGGGGATATATATGCTTTCTATGGTGATGCGTGACCGGATACAGCTGCATAGGCATGTTCATGAGGACAAAGAGCATATCCACATTTGGTTAGGGAAGACGCATGAGCATAATACTCAGCTGGCACCGATTTCTGCCTTTGGGATGGCGGGTTTGATGGGGATAGGCGGTGTAAGAGGGATGCTGGTAACACTGGGTATGCTCGAAAGTCAAAGCATTGATCTGCTGATGGTCTTATCTTTTATAGCAGGCGTCACTACTCTTTTTTTAGCCTTTGGCTTATTTATCTTATATATCAACAATAACCTTCTCGGGACTAAGGCCAATGTCCGAAAAGTCTTTGCTGCGGCCGGATTGATCTCCATTGCCGTAGGAAGCCAGATGCTAATAGCATAATGAAAAATTAAAAAGGAAAAAATATGTGTAAAGACTGCGGCTGTTCAATCACAGATCATGACCATTCACATGAGCATGAACACGATCATTCTCATAGACACTCACATTCCCATCAGGCGGCCCATGAGACTCTACATCATAATCCTCAGCTTAATGATACAAAGACGATAGAAGTCATCAAGAAGATCTTGGACAAGAATGATCAGGAAGCCTCTAATAACAGAGCACATTTTGATAATCACAATGTATTGGCGATCAATTTGATGAGCTCTCCCGGAAGTGGAAAGACAGCGCTTTTGGAAAAGATGGCTGATATGGCTGATTTTAAATTCGGCGTTATCGAAGGTGATCTCGAGACCAGCCGTGATGCAGACCGTATCAGGGCTAAAGGCATTCCGGCATATCAGATACAGACGGGATCTGCCTGTCATTTAGATGCGTTTATGGTACATAAAGGCTTGCATGATATGCCTCTTAAAGAGATCGATGTCTGTTTTATTGAGAATGTAGGGAACTTGGTTTGTCCGGCATCTTATGATGTAGGATCGCATCTGAATGTTGTCTTAGTCTCTGTTCCTGAGGGAAGTGACAAGATAGAGAAATATCCTGTGATGTTTAGACAGGCTGATCTTGTCTTAATAACGAAGACAGATCTACTTCCTCATTTTGATTATGATATTGAGCATGAGAAGAATGAAGCACGAAAGCTCAGGCCAGGTGTGGATATACTTGAAGTCAATATTAAAGATGAAAAAAGCGTAGGCCGCGTGATAGAGTGGATAGAGTTTAAACGAAAGATGAGAAACTGATATGTGCCTTTCTATACCCTCCAAGGTCGTAAAAGTCGATCAAAAAAATTACAGAGCTACCGTAGATACTATGGGTGTACAGCGTGAAGCAGGGCTTGATCTGATGGAAGAGGGTGATGTGAAGATCGGTGATTATGTCCTTATTCATATCGGGTTTATCATGAATAAGATCGATGAAGTTGATGCACTTGAATCGCTAAAGGTCTATAAAGAGATCTTTGAAAAAATTGAAGAAGAGAAAGAAAGAGCCGTTTTTGAATATGATAACTGTGAGCACAGGGGATCTTGATGAGTGAGTTGAAACTCAAAGACCTGTATGACGGTTTTAGAGATCCTGATACGATTCGTTCTTTGGCTGCGCAGATCTCGCAAGAATCTTCAAAGTTGAGCGAACCGCTGAAGATCATGGAAGTATGCGGGGGACATACGCATACTATTATGAAGTACGGACTGCCTCAATTGCTTCCTGCTAATATCTCTTTTATTCATGGTCCGGGCTGTCCTGTCTGTATCATGCCAAAAGAACGTATTGATCATGCCATAGCATTGGCCGGTATGGAAGATACTATCCTTTTGACTCTGGGCGATATGATACGTGTACCGGGTTCAAAAACATCTTTGGCAACGGAGCGTTCTGCCGGCAGAGATATCCGTCCTCTGTATACGCCTATGGATGCACTCAAAATTGCAAAAGAAAATCCGGATAAAAAGGTGATTTTTTTTGCGATCGGTTTTGAGACGACGACCCCGATGACGGCAGCTGTTATCAAACTTACAATCGAGCAAAATATTTCTAATCTCTTTTTCCATATCAACCATGTTTTAGTACCTCCTGCGGTAGATGCTATCATGGCTGACGGTAAAGCAAAGATCAATGCCTTTATCGGTCCATCTCATGTCAGCGTCATCACCGGAGCAAAGATCTATGCACCGATTCCTTTAAAATACAAGACGCCTGTTGTCGTCTCCGGGTTTGAACCAGTAGATGTTTTGCAGGGTATCTTGATGATCATACGACAAAGGTTAGAGCATAGAGCCGAACTGGAAATAGAGTACACCCGTTCTGTCACTATGGACGGAAATAGTAAGGCGCAAGAATTGATTGATACTTACCTTCATCCGCGGGGTCATTTTCGCTGGCGTGGAATTGGGGATATTCCCAATAGTGCTTTAGAGCTTAGGCCTGAGTTTTCTTATCTTGATGCAGAAAAACTGTTTGCTGATATCTTGCCAAATGAACCTATTGATGATCACAAGCTTTGTATCTGCGGTACTATCCTTAAAGGACTGGCAAAACCTATGGACTGTAAGGTCTTTGGAGCAGCATGTACGCCAAACACACCGCTTGGAAGCTGCATGGTCAGTTCAGAAGGTGCATGTAATGCCTATTATCGTTATGCGGGAGTACTGTAATGAAAACAGTTCAACTTAGTCACGGCGGTGGGGGAGAAGAGACGAATACGCTTATAGAGGATCTTTTCTATCACCATTTTAAAAATGATATTCTTATCAAGGCGGAAGACGCAGCCGTCTTAGAGGTGGAAAAGAAGATAGCCTTTACTACGGACAGTTTTACCGTCAGTCCTATCTTCTTTAATGGCGGAGATATCGGAAAGCTTGCTATTGCCGGAACAGTCAATGATCTTGCCATGATGGGCGCACAGCCTCTGTATCTGAGTTCGGCTTTTATGATAGAAGAAGGCTTTCCTTTTAGTGAGCTTGAAGAGATCGTTAAAAGTATGTCTGCTGAACTTGAAAAATCCGGAGCAAAAATAGTCTGTGGTGATACGAAGGTCGTTCCTAGAGGAAGCCTTGATAAGATCTTTATCAATACAGCGGGTATTGGTAATATCCTTCGTGAGAATATCTCTGTTCTTAATATAAAAGAGGGTGATATCATTATCTCCTCCAGAGATATTGGTCGTCACGGTGCTACAGTGCTTATGGACCGTGAAGGTTTAAATGTCAGTGCAGATCTGCACAGTGACTGTGAGACCCTTTGGCCGGCAGTAGAAGCGCTGATTGAGGCCAATATCTCTATCAGTGCTATGCGTGATGCCACACGAGGAGGGCTTTCTGCTGTACTTAATGAATGGGCTCAAAGCAGTGAAGTCTGTCTAGAGATTGAAGAGTCCTCTGTAAAGATCAGTGACGAGGTACGGGGTATATGCGAGATGTTCGGATTTGAAGCAATGGACTTTGCGAACGAAGGCACCTTCATACTTGCCGTTTCACCAAGCGACGCTGATCATGCATTAGAGATCTTACAGAAGTTTGAGTTTTGTAAGAATGCCGGGATCATCGGACAGGTTACACAAAAATACCCTGCCAAGGTTGTACTGCACTCAAGCTATGGAAGCAGTAGATTTCTTGACCTTCCAAAGGGCGAACTGTTGCCAAGGATCTGCTGATGTATGGTGTCCTTTATGCATGAATATTCTATTGTACAGGCTTTGATGGAACAAGTCGAGACACTTGCACAGGAAAATGAATCTACCGAGGTTACAAAGGTTGTTGTTAAAATAGGTGTGATGAGTGGTGTAGAAGTACATCTTCTTGAGGTCGCTTTTAATACTTTCAAAGAAAAAACAGTGTGTGATGGAGCAGAATTTATAATCAATATACAGCCTTTGACAATTTTGTGTGACGAGTGTCACATTCAAAGTGAATGTGAACAAATGCATTACTGCTGTCCAAAATGTTCAAGCCTGAATGTCAAAGTCGTTGATGGTGAAGATATGTTTCTGATGAGTGTGGAAATGCAATAGAAGTCAGCTTTGGCTAATGAAACTGCAAGTTCAAGTCTGCTAAAATTCCATCAATATTTCATCCCCTATAAAGGCCCTTCATGAAACGAGCTTTAATCAGTGTAAGCGATAAGACAAATATTGTCGAATTTGCTAAATCTTTAGTTGAACAAAATTATGAGATCATCTCTACCGGTGGTACATTTAAGATGTTAAAAGAAGCAGGCGTAGCTGCTATTGAAATTGATGAGGTGACAAAGTTTCCTGAGTGTTTTGAGGGACGTGTTAAGACACTTAATCCTTATGTTCATGGCGGTATCTTACACAGACGTGACAAGCAGTCCCACCTTGATCAGGCTAAAGAGCTTGGTGTTGAAGCGATTGACCTTGTATGTGTAAACCTTTATCCTTTTAAAGCAACAATTGAGAAGACAGACAATTTTGATGATATCATCGAAAATATCGATATCGGCGGACCGGCTATGGTGCGTTCAGCAGCTAAAAACTTTGATTCCGTACTTATCGTTACTGATATCTCGGATTATTCGGCTGTATTAGACGCTATCAGCAATGATACCAATACAGTCGAGTTTAGACGTGACCTTATGATCAAGGCATATGAGCATACGGCGGCGTATGACTCAATGATCGCAAACTATATGAATAAGCGTTTTAATGATGGTTTTGGAGCTAAACAGTTTATCGTAGGTGAAAAAGTTATGGATACGCGTTATGGCGAAAACCCTCACCAAAAAGGTGCCTTATATGAGTTCGATAAGTACTTCTCAAACAACTTTAAGACACTAAAGGGTGAGGCATCATTTAACAATCTTAATGACCTAAATGGTGGGGTTAAGATCGCAGCTGCATTTGGAGATGAAAATGCGGTATCTATAGTAAAACACGGTAATCCTTGTGGTTTTGCAATTGGAGATACACTTCTTGAAGCTTATGAAGAAGCACTTAAGTGTGATCCTATCTCTGCCTTTGGCGGTGTGGTCTGTGTGAATGGTGTAGTAGATGCTCCAATGGCTGAAAAGATGAACGAAATCTTCTTGGAAGTGGTTATCGCCGGACGTATTACTGAAGAGGCACAGGCTGTTTTTGAGAAGAAAAAACGTCTTAAACTTTTTGAATATGGAGCGGACAGAATCGTTCTTTCAAATGATATCTTAGACTTTAAACATGTAGACGGCGGATTTGTATTCCAAGATGCAGACAAGGTTAAAGATGATGAGGTTAAAAACTCTGATCTTGTATCTAAGAGATCAGCAACAGAACAAGAACTTAAAGATGCCGAGATCGCATGGAAGATAGCAGCACTGACAAAGTCAAACTGTGTTGTATATGTTAAAAACTCTGTAATGGTAGCTGTCGGTATGGGGATGACTTCTCGCGTTGACGCAAGCCAATGTGCCTTAAAAAAAGCTAAGGCTATGAACATTGATGTTACTGGCGCAGCCCTTGCATCTGAAGCTTTCTTTCCGTTTAGAGACTCAATTGACGCGGCAGCTGAAGCCGGTGTTAAAACAGTTATACAGCCGGGTGGTTCTATCCGTGATAATGAGGTTATTCAAGCTGCAGATGAGCATGGTATGGCTCTTTATTTCTCCGGCATCCGTCACTTTTTACACTAAACTATTCTAAGGAGTGACTCTTCTTAGAGTCTTGCATGTTGTCTTTTTATTTACTAAGTTTACTTATAATTATAAGAAAGATTTATGTAAGGAAAGATGATGCTAAAATATATATTTATACTATTATTGAGCTTTAACATTTTTCTTCTTGGATCAGATGAGATGTCTCTTGCATATAAAGAAGAAAGCAACTTAGAAAAACTTTTCTCTCAAAAAGAGGCACAGATATCTAAGAGCTGTTATCTTGATCTCAATCTTTACACAGCTTTTATAATGGTTGATGAAACTTTACACAGTGAACTTCTATTAACAGAATTAAAATCAGAACAGCCTCTTTTAACACTCTCTTATAAATTCTAAATCACCTTCTCTTAACTCCTATTGTACTCCTTATAACTAGACTCTGTAAGTAGGTGCTTTTATCAAGAATAGAACCTTTTTAATTAGGCTGTACAATATGGCTTAGACTTGATTGACTTTGACTCAACCTTTGTGATAAAATACTTATCAAGAATATAATATAATTTTTAAGGCAAATAATGAGTAAAAGTTTATACGAGACTTTAGAAGTACCCTCATCTGCAAATGAAGCAGAGATTAAAAAAGCATATAGAAAGTTAGCACGTCAATATCATCCTGATGTTAATAAAGAGAGTGATGCAGAAGATAAATTTAAAGAGATTAATGCAGCTTATGAGATCTTAAGCGATAAAAATAAAAGATCACAATATGACATGCATGGTGACTCCATGTTCGGCGGACAAAATTTTCATGATTTTGCGCAAAGACAAGGCGGTAATGCTGATCTTGATGAAATTCTTCGCGGAATGTTCGGTGGCGGCGGCGGAGGCTTTGGTGGAGCAGGCGGTTTTGGTGGAGCAGGCGGTTTTGGTGGCGGAGGATTTGGTCAACAGAGTATGAATCTTGATATAGAGTCAAATATCACCGTTGCTTTTTCTGTTTCTGTGTTAGGAGGAAAGCACTCTGTCTCTATGCATGGAGAGAGCTTTGATATTAAAATTCCAGCAGGGATTAAAAGTGGTGAAAAACTCCGTGTTCGCGGAAAAGGAAAGGATATGGGTGGCCAAAAAGGTGACCTATATCTTATTATTGCTGTGGCTGGTAGCATTGATTATGACAGAGAAGGGGATGATCTTGTCAAAGTCTTTGACGTGCCTCTTAAGTCTGCTCTTTTTGGCGGAAAAGTCAGTGTCGAGACCTTGGAAAAAGAGATCACACTTAAAGTCCCTCAAAACACAAAAAACGGACAAAGATTTCGTGTCAAAGAGATGGGTGTGACAAATCGAAAGACAAAGACACGCGGAAACCTCTATCTCAAGGCTAATATTGTTCTTCCTGCCGTTGATGACTTAGATGAAGAGTTGTCGCAGCTCTTACAAGAGAAACTACCTGAAGGAGTTTAGATGCACCATTATGACGAGCCCGTATATCTGATTAGTATTGTTGCTAAAATCTTAGAGATCCATCCACAAACACTGCGTCAATATGAGAGAGAAAACCTTATCACGCCTTCACGTTCAGGCGGACGGATACGATTGTATTCACAAAGTGATATAGACAGGATCAAGATGATCCTGCGTTTAACACGTGAACTGGGTGTAAACTTGGCCGGTGTTGATATTATCCTGCGTCTGAAAGATCATATAGAGACCTTAGAGCAGGATGTAAATGATCTGACACATGAGGTCTCAAAGATGAAGAAAAGTGGTTCTGTCCCGCCACACAAGACCTTAGTGACAAAAAAAAGTATTTATGAGTTAGTGATATTTGACAATAAATAAGGTGTTTATTAATACACTGCTGCGAGTACAGCTCCCCTTTGTAAGGCTTCTGTGCTAAAGTGTGATTTAGAAAAAAACTAAATTTTTTTTGGACACTCGATCCGACTCGACGACCAGCCCGCGCACAGATAAACTATCCTTTGAATTATCAAAATCGAACAATATTTTACTAAATTAAGCTTTTACTGCCTAATATATATTTCACTATGCCTTTTTAAGTTTTTTGATCTTTTGTAAGAGTGCTATTCCTTACTGGCATGAAACTTCAGAGAAGATGATGTCAAGTTCGCAGAGTTTTTCACTAAAGGTCGTTTTAACCGAGAGGGGGTCAAATGCTGCGTATACGGTAATCCCGACAAGAAGCTTCTGTCCGTCAAGAAGAATGTCAAACGTTCATATGTCTTTAAGCTCTTCGGTTCGATCTCGTCTAAGGAGTAGATGTTTTTTCGGAGCGCAATAGTAGCAGATATTTTGATAATCTATATGCGCCAATAGAGAATCGTCCAACTACGTCCATTTTTCATAAGTTTTTAGATGCCACTGTAACATCAACTCGGACTCTTTTTTCTTGGTGGAGATAAAATGTATGATATCTTCACTTAGCTCCAGCGGTGCTAGGTCTTCTACAATGTCTGTCTCAAGTCCAAGTTTATACTCTTGGTTGATTACCTCTTCTATCTTAGTGGATATTCTTGACTCCTCATCATATAAGTCAATTGTGAAATGTTATAGTATTATCTAATGTTAATATCTATGTTTAGTTTAAATAAGAAGGTAAATAGAAATATTTTTTAGGTATAAATTAATGTTATATAAAGAAATTGTTAGATTAAAAATGATGATTATAGGTTAAAATACCAAAAATATTTAGGGGGTTATTAGATGAATAGATTATCAATTAAACTGCAAGTTATTTTACTTGTGGCTGCATCACTGATATTATCAGTGTTAATAACGACTTATATCGCTACTTCAAAGAGTAAATCCGCGCTTATGACAAATAGCTACGATACCCTTACAACAGTACGTGATATGAAAAAAAACCAGATCACGAGTTTTTTTCATGAGCGTATAGGCGATATTAATGTCTTGGTCAAGGTTCAAAACCTTGAGACTTTAGTAAAGGATATGGATAAGATCTCCGAAAACCTTGATATTGATCCAACTAAACCTTTTCCTATTGATGAACCTGCAATACAAAAAGCAACAGCTCCGCATGAGGCATTCTTTCAAAACTACATGAAAGAGTACGGTTATTATGACATCTTCGTAATCGATGCAAAAGATGGACATGTCGTTTATACGGCAGCAAAAGAGTCTGATTATGGTGCAAATCTTAACACGGGAGGTTTGAGAGACAGTGGATTTGGAGAGGTCTTCCATAAGGTGTTGGAGCTTAAACGACCTGTGTTTATTGATATGAAACCTTATGCTCCGAGCAATAATGCGCCTGCGATGTTCTTAGGTGCTCCTATTATGATTGACGGTGAATTTGTTGCAGTTTTGGCATTGCAAATATCGGATGCCAGTATCAATAAGGTCATGCAATTCAGAGAAGGCTATGGAGAGACTCAAGAGGACTATCTAGTCGGGCCGGATAAGCTTATGCGCAGTGACAGTTTCCTAGACCCTAAAGGTCACTCTTTGAAAGCCTCTTTTGCTAACCCTGCAAGCGGTTCAGTTGACACAGAAGCTTATCGTGACGCGATGAGCGGAAAGACAGCCACGAAGATTGTTATAGACTACAATGGAAACCCAGTTCTTTCATCTTACTCGACAATCAAGGTTGGAGAAGATTTTACATGGGCTATCCTTTCAGAAATTGATGAGGCTGAAGTGCTTATCGTGCCAAATGATATTCGAAATGTGATGATCGTATCTGCGATTGTTATTTTGGTCGTACTTCTTTTACTGGCGCTGTATATGGTTCAACTAAGTCTGATTAAACCTATTGAGAAATTTAAGAACACATTACTTGCGATCGGGAACAGCAATGACTTGACAATCAAGGTTGATGATAACGCACCTGAAGAGATCTCTCTTATGGCTAACAGCTTCAACAAGCTGATCGATGAGCTTAGATCATTGATCGATACATCAAAACAGAGTTCATCAGAAAATGCGGCTATCGCGCATGAGTTATCAACTACAGCCTTAGGCGTTGGAAACAATGTTGAGAAGTCAGTCACTGTTGTCGAAGAAGCAACGAAAAAAGCGACAGAGATTCAAAACGAGATTATTCATGCGATCTCCGATGCACAAGAGAGCAAAAAAGACATTCTAAAAGCGAATGATAATCTTGATGAAGCGCGTAATGAAATTGTCAAGCTGACGACAAGGGTCCAGAAAACTTCTGAACTTGAAGTCGAACTGGCAGATAGGATGAATTCTTTATCTTCAGAGGCAAATGAAGTCAAGTCTGTTCTTGAAGTCATCTCTGATATTGCAGACCAGACAAACTTGCTTGCACTTAACGCAGCCATTGAAGCAGCGCGTGCAGGTGAGCACGGTAGAGGTTTCGCGGTTGTTGCCGATGAGGTAAGAAAACTTGCCGAGAGAACGCAAAAATCACTTACAGAGATCAATGCGACGATCAATGTTATCGTACAGTCAATCATGGACGCAAGCGGGCAGATGAGCAGTAACTCGGAAGAGATACAAGCCCTGTCTACCATTGCGACGGAAGTAGAGTTGAAGATCAATATCAGTGTTGATATCGTCAATACGGCCGTTCAGGTGAGCGACAAGACCGTAACCGATTTTGAAGAGACGGGAAAAAATGTTGATACAATCGTTTCTCAGGTTTCCGAGATCAATAGCATCTCTTCGCAAAACGCTCGTAATGTTGAAGAGATTGCCGCAGCAGCAGAGCATCTTAATTCAATGACGGATGATCTGCATACAAAACTTGAATCTTTCCGCACATAATAATCTTATTCTCATCGGTGCTTCCACGGGGGGGCCGATGCAGATCCAAAAGATCATCAGCTCTTTACCCGCATTAAACTCCACAACCATCATTATCGCACAGCACATGGCAAGAGGATTTATAGCAAGTTTTATTAAACGCCTACAGGAACACAGTATCAATCCTGTTAAAAAAGCAGAAAATACAGAGATCTTAAAATCAGGCCATATTTATATTTGCATAGGTCATACGCAAGTGGTAAAAAAAGAGAAACAGTACCGCGTGATTCAATCTCCTTCCCCTGAACATACGTATAATCCAGATATTAATCTTATATTTAAATCCTTTGTTCCTTTTGTAGATGATTTTAATCTGCTCAGTGTGATACTAACAGGTATTGGTGAAGACGGTGTGCAGGGGTGCAGACTCTTGAGTGAAGGGAAAGCTCGCTGTATTACAGAGACATCTGACAGTGCTGTAGTTGATGGTATGCCCTCTCGTGCAAGAGAGAGAGTTCCTAATATCGAAGTACTGGATATGGATGCTATAAACAGAGTTATACAGGAGTTTTGCAGATAATGTTTGGTCTATTTAAAAAGAAACACGAGCCACACAAAGAACACAAAGTGCACATGAAGGAAGAGTATGTTGACTTGGTGCCCATAGCAGAGTATTTAAAGAGCGAGACGGGACTGACCTTTGACAAGCAAGAGAGCATTTTAAAAAATAAATTGACTACCTTTTGCAGAAAACGAGGGATACAGACTTTTAAGAAACTGCTAGAACGTGTTAAGCAAGAAGGTGAACTTGAGCAGGAGTTAATCGACTATCTGACAACGAATGAGACCTTTTTTTACAGAGAGTTTAAGCAGATAGAAGAGTTGGTAGCGCTTGTAAAAAACAGGAAACAGGCTGTTGAAATATTGTGTGCACCCTCTGCGACGGGGGAAGAGCCATACAGTATCGTAATCGCACTTTTAGAAGCAGGAGTGCCTTCGAACAAATTTAAGATTCTTGGTATTGATATCAACTCCGAAGCAATAGAAAAATCGCATGAAGCGGTTTATAAAGAGCGCAATTTACGAAATCTTTCTGAAGATATCAGAAGAAAATATTTTACACACCAGAATGAACGCTATGTACTGCGTGATGAGATAAAGTCCCGTGTGAGCTTCAAACTTCAAAATCTCTTTGACAGTTCTTTTCAAAGCTTGGGTGAGTTTGACTTTATTTTATCAAGAAATATGCTGATCTACTTTGACAAAGAGACAAAGTTAAAGGCAAAAAAGATTCTCGAAAATATGCGAAAAGATGCGGATCAGCCTGTTTTTTTCGGGCACGCCGATCTTTTTTAAAACAGGCCGTCTCTTTAGTCTAAGATATATTTCTCAAACTCCTCTTTATCGATAGGTCTTGAAAGATACTAGGCTTGACAGTGGAAAAGTTCAGTGCCTTGCTTAGTGACTTGTTAGAGTTTACTCTTTAAGTCTCTTGATATTTGCACCCAGTTTTTGCAATTTTTTCTCTAGTTGAACATATCCTCTGTCTAAATGATAGATACGATGTACATTTGTTGTTCCTTGAGCAACCATAGCGGCTAAGACAAGGGCAGAGGAGGCTCTTAAGTCTGTTGCCATAACATCAGCACCAACTAGATCAATCTTTCCTGCAACCGTTGCAAAATTTCCTCTTAACTTGATATCTGCACCAAGACGCTGAAGTTCACTTACGTGCATGAAGCGGTTTTCAAAAAGACGTTCTTCGATTAGACTGACTCCGCTTGCTTGGGTACATAGAGTTAAGAACTGCGCTTGCATATCGGTTGGAAAGGCAGGATATTCTTGAGTGATAATATCTACAGCTTTGATACTTTGAGCCGGTTTGATAGTAAGGCTTGTTGGCTTTACCTCTATAGGAAATCCCATCTGCTCTAATTTAGAAACAACGGCTTCTAAATGATCCGGACGAATCTTATTGATAGTGACCTCAGAATTGGTAATTGCTGCGGCACAAAGATACGTTCCTGCTTCAATACGATCAGGAATAATATTAAAAGGGTCAATATGCACAAGACGGCGGTCTGTTCCATAAATAGTAAGTTCAGACGTCCCAATCCCATCTATACCAATTCCGGAAGCTTTTAGAACTTCACAAAGTTGAACAACCTCAGGTTCTAAGGCTGCATTTGTGATGATAGTCTTACCTTTGGCAAGGGCAGCTGCCATAACAATATTTGCTGTCCCTGTTACAGTGATCTTATCAAAGACAATATGTGCACCCTTAAGACCGTTCTCAGCCTTGGCAAGAACATATCCGGCCTCTATACTGATCTGTGCACCCATCTGCTCTAAGGCTTTTAGGTGAAGGTCAATAGGACGTTGACCAATAGCACATCCACCCGGAAGAGAGACTTCACAATGCCCAAATCTTGCCAGTAGCGGTCCTAATACCAGGATAGAAGCACGCATCGTTTTAACAATGTCATAAGTCGCTTTGGTATTTGTCAAACAGCAGGTGTCAATTTGAACACTTTCATTTTTTAGATTAACAGTGGCCCCAAGGTTTTCTAGGAGTTTAACGAGGGTCTTAATGTCAACAACATTGGGAAGGTTATTGATAGTAACTTCATTCTCCGCAAGTAGTGTCATTGCAATGAGGGGAAGGGCTGCATTTTTAGCACCGGCAATATCAACACTGCCGCTTAATTTCGTGGGGCCTTCAATCTGTAAATAATCCATAAATATCCTGAAAAAAAAATAGTTAGTAGGATTATAGTAAATACTAGGTTAAAGTTAGGAAAGGGTGAAATTATTATTTAATATGATACTTGATTATAATGTTTTCTTTTAGTCTATATAGAGTTAAATGGTACACATCATGCTTAATATATAAAAATATGAAGTAAAGGCAGTTTTGTGAGCAGTGCACTGGATAGACTAAAGCAATTAACAAATAAGATTTCAAGTTTTGAGATGGCAAGAAAAGAAAATATGCAAACACTCAAAGAACTCTATACCCGCCTGAAAATTGATGAAAAAATTCCCCATTTTGAGTCTCTATTTAAATATAAGGCTATGAATGTCACGGGTTTGTCTCTACAAGTAGAAGACTTAGGTGCTATCAAAGAGAACAGATATATTCAGATCATCTGTATTTCTTATGACAAAGAAGCAAAATCACAGAAGTCAAAAAACAGTTCTTTAGGATATTTTGGACGTTCAGACAGTATTGATGAAGGGCTTAAAAAGGCTATAGTAAAGTTTATCCTGGCCTGGCGTTTTGAGAAAAGCTTTATGACGCTTGAGCATTATCATGAGATGATTAATACGGTAAACAATGAAGCCGTCTAAGAACTTATACCTTAAACTTTATCTTTTTTGGGCCATTTGGGTAAGTCTCAGATCTGTTTTTTTCGCGCTTATACTCTCCATCTTTTCGGCCTTAAGTATATATATATCAAAAGGTTTCCCTTCTTTTAGCGTCGAAACTCTTCTTGCCTTAAAAGAGATAGCTATTTTTAGCTTCCCTATTAGTTTTAGTCTAAGTTTTATTCTTATGCTCTTATTAGTATTTAAGGCTCTATTTTCTAAAAATATTGACGGTGTCATTTTTAAACTATATGACTGCAAGGATGAGATTATTTCTAAGCCTCTTCTTTCTGATGTCGTGATTATATGGCGAAAATGGCTATTTGTAACGGTGTGGACAATTTTGATATTTATGGTTCTTTGTTTAGGCTTATTCAAGCTTATCAGCGGTGACTTTCCTCCCTTGTCTTGGTTTAACGGGATCAGTCTGTATATACTTATAATGCTTCTTGGCGGAGCCGTTTTTGTGACGGGGATAAAAAGCTGCAAAAAGATCAGGACATTTGATGAGTAGACTCCTTTTTACAGACCTTGAGACAACGGGTCTGGAAGAACAAGACCGTATCTGTGAGCTTGCTGTTATTATTGAAGACAAGGATGAAGTGATTTCTTCATCCAGTTTATGCAAGGGCCCAAAAAAGATAAGTACAGATGCGATGGCTCTGCATCATATAAGAAATGAGATGATAAAAGATAGCAAAGCTTGTGATAAGAGTGAAGCCTATGAATGGCTGCAAAAAAACAACAGTGACGAAAATATCCTGGTCGCACATAATATAAGTTTTAATCTATCCATGCTTGAGAAAGAGGGCTTTAACTCAAAGATGAAGCATATTGACACCCTTCGATGCACAAAGGCTTTGATAAGTGAGTGTGAGAACTTTAGCCTGCAGTTTCTTCGATATGAGCTACTATTATATAAGGATGAAGAAGAGTTATCTGAAAATTTCGGTATTAATATAAGTGCTCATAGGGCACTGAGTGATGCCTTTCATGTAAGACTTTTATATCGTACATTGCTTGAATATGCTACCCTTTCACAATTGATAGAAATAAGTTCTAAACCCATACTTATGCATAAGTTTCCCTTTGGAAAGTACAGCGGACGTTATATAGAAGAGATAGTGGACCTTGACAGCGGATACTTGCAATGGATGCTTAAAAATATAAAAGATATGGATGAAGATTTAAAATACAGTATTAACCATTATATTCAAGGAGAGGTATGAAAGTAGCAGTTCAATGTGAGTCAGCTTTACTACAGCGCAGTCTGGAGCTTTTTTTAGATAAACATCTGAGTTCTTTAAAACAGTGCGATGTGGTCATCCGTGATAAGAAAGTTATAGACTCACATCATAGTCTGTATGTTTCAGGAAGTGCAGACTCGGATATAAAAAAGCCATTTTCACGCTCACAACTTTATATTTCATTGGATAAATTTTATAAAAAAATCGTTCATATTGAAGATATTAAAGCTTATGATGAGGAGATAATACCTTCTAATAGTAAAGGGTTTAGCCTCTTGGAAGAGAAAATTGAAATATTGACCCAAGAATATAAAAACAATATCATTAAAGTGGTTAAGGCATATTATGAGTAAACTTCAAACCACGATAGTCGCAGGAAAGTATAAGGGAATGAAGATTAACCTTCCCTCCTTGGAGACCACCCGAAGCTCTAAAGTTATTGTAAAAGAGTCATTTTTTAATACGATTCAATTTGATGTCATTGACTGCACCATGGTAGAAGTCTTTTCAGGTTCAGGTTCTATTGGCATAGAAGCCCTAAGCCGTGGGGCTGAACATGTCTATTTTATGGAAAAAGACAAGGCGGCTTTTAATACTTTAAATAAAAATATAAGCACTGTCGGGGCTAATAATGTGACAGCGATCTACGGAGATAGTTTTGAGACCATTCATAATGTTATCAAAGCCTTGGCTAAGTCAAAGTCAAAGGCATATTTTTATGTAGATCCTCCTTTCTCATTTAGAGAAGGGATGGAAGAGATTTATAATAAGATGCTTCAGATGTTGGCTTCTATTCCAATTGAGATGGTTGAAATGATCACTATTGAACATATGACAGGTCTTGAACTGCCAAAGGATATTGGCTCTTTAAGTCTCAAAAAAACCAAAAAATTCGGTAAAACATCTTTGTCAAATTATATTATCAAGTAGAAAACCGACACTATTCTTTTTTTATCCTCATTTTTTATCATAATGGTACAAAACTTGCTCTGAGTAACATACTTATACAGGGCAGGGAAGTCTATGAAATTTTTGTTTATCTCTTTAATACTTTTTGTTAGTTTACAAGCGACTAAGGTATCTGAAATAACTAAGGTAGTTGGTGTTAGAGAAAATCAACTCATCGGTTACTCTCTAGTTGTTGGTCTTAACAAGACGGGAGACGGAACAACCTCAGTCTTTACCCTTCAATCAATTGCAAATATGCTAAAAGCTATGAACATTGATATGAATCCTAACGACATCAAGTCAAAAAATGTTGCGGCTGTTGTTGTAACGGCAAAACTTTCTTCATTCTCTAAGCAGGGAGATACATTGGATGTGACAGTTTCAGCTATTGGTGATGCCAAATCAATAGAAGGCGGGACACTTCTAATGACGCCTTTAAAAGGGGTTGACGGCAAGATTTATGCTCTTGGACAAGGTCCTCTTAGTATTGGTGGTAAGAATGAAAGAGGTGGGGGATCACTTAATCATGCGACTGCTGGTATCGTTTATGGAGGTGGTATTGTTGAACGCGAAATCCCTTTAGACCTTTATAACCAAGAATATGTGACCTTGAGTCTTAAAAACAGTAGTTTTTCAAATGCTGTAAATCTACAAAACGCTATTAATGCCATCTATCACATGCAAGTAGCTGTTGCTCTTGATCCAAAATCAATTAAGCTCAAATGTCCCGAAAATAAAAGTATTGTAGAGTTCTTAGCCGAAGTACAAGAACTAGATATTAACTATATACCTATAGAAAAAATTGTGATAAATGAGAGAACTGGAACTATAGTTGCTGGTGTTAATATAGCAGTCTCTCCAATTGTGATAACGCATGGAGAGATCACGATTAAGATAGAAGAAGATGCGATAGCGGGTCCGGGAAACAATCTTGAGTTAGATCAGGATATTACAATCGGCTTAGAAGACAACAGATTGTTGACTAAAAAAGGCAGCTCGACTGTTGCCAATATAGCGCGCTCTTTACAAAAACTTGGAGCGAGTCCAAAAGACATCATCTCTATCTTAGAAACCATGAAACAAGCTGGTGCCATCCAAGCTGAACTGGAGATAATCTAATGAATATTGATAACTCAGTAGCCTTACTTCAAAGTAAGCAAAATATTCCGCGCATAACTAATGGACTTGACAAAGTGGCATTAAAGCAACAGACAGATCAGTTTGAAGCTATTATCTTAAAACAGCTTCTAGATACGTCGATGAAAGATGAGAATACACTTTTTGGGAAAGATCCCGGAGATAAGATATACAACTCCATGTATAGGGATGAAATCTCAAAGATAGGGGCTGGAAACATGGGCATATCACAGATGTTATTTGACTATCTGGCTGAAGGAAGGTAATAACTGGAAATTAGCTAAAGTTATTTTTCTATTTGTCGATGTTAAGAGTATATATTTTAATCGACAAATCAAGGATAAAAAATGATTTCCAAAGTAGGCTCAGGGGCCATTAGGAACACGTACCAAGAGAATGAAGCCAAAGAAGCTTCTAAACGTCCTTCTACTCTGGATAAGCAGGGGGATACAAGTAAAATTGAACAACTGAAAAGTTCAATTGAACTGGGAGAGTATCAACTCAATCTGAAAGCCTTGGCTGAAAAGATAGCAGACGAGATACTCTAAAAACTTATAAAGTTGAATAGGAGTATGACATGTTATCATATCATCTTGAGAGTGCTGTAAACGACTTAGACCAGTTAGTTAAAATGAGTGAAGAAGATATTGAAGATATAAAACTTGCCAACCATGAAAATCAGTTTGAAAGACGCAAGATCAAAGAAGACATGATACATAGCTTTGAGAATAAAAAAGCGATGATCGATTATGAGATTTCTAAACTGATGACACAAAATCCTAATACATCATTAGATCAACTTTTAGATGAGAAAGAGAACTCTTACCTTCAAAAACTGAAGCTTTCTCTCGCTTCTTTGCGTGCTGTAAATACAAAATATGCAAAGATGGTTCTGTCTGTATCCTCATTCTATAATACCTTGCTCGAACGTTTAGTCCCTACTGAGATGCATGGTTATCAGAAGTCAACCTCTAAAAGTGCATCATTTCTGAAGATAAGAGCATAAGATGGCTTCAATTTTTAATGGGCTTCATATTGGATATACTGGCTTAACAGCTTCTCAAATAGGGATTAACACAACAAGTCATAATATCTCAAATGCAGAAACAGAAGGTTATACAAGACAACGTGTTGTGCAACAGAGTACCACGCCACTTGGAACACTTATACCAGGTGCTGTGGGTAATGGTACACAAGTTCAAGAGATTACACGAGTACATGACAATTATGTGTATTCTCGTTATAGAAGTGAGAGCGAAAATAAAGAGTATAGTGATTTTCAACGTCAAACTCTTGAGGAACTATCAACTTATTTTCCAGAGATAGAAAATGTGGGTATCAAATTTGATATGCAAGAATATTTCAATCTTTGGGGAGATCTCTCTATACACCCTGAAAATCAAGCTGTTAAAGTCGCACTAGCTCAGCAAAGTGAGGTTCTTACTCGAGATGTGAGTCAGACACGCACCCAGATTTTTGATCTTCAGCAAACTTTGAATAACC
>CBFDAB010000012.1:0-29516 GCA_965602745.1 uncultured Campylobacterales bacterium | reverse complement strand
ATGTTATTTGATGAAAGAACTAATATTTGTGATATTGTTATGGCACCTGCAAAGATTTCTAAAGAGATTGAAGAAAAATCCATTGAAGTCTCCATTAAAGCTATAGAAGCATTAGAGGGTGTCGGGATTTTTGCTGTTGAACTATTTTTAACCAAACAAGGCGAAGTCTTAGTCAATGAAATTGCTCCAAGACCTCATAACTCTGGACACTACACAGTAGAAGCATGTGCGACATCACAGTTTGAGCAAATTATTCGAGCCGTAACAAACTTACCATTAGGTTCTACCAAATTAATCTCTCCAGCTGTTATGATTAACTTGCTTGGTGAAGAGGGTTATGAAGGCGAACCATTTATTGATGGTATTCATGAGGCACTGGAGATTCCAGAACTCTCTTTTCACTTCTACGGAAAAACCTTTACAAAGCCCTTTAGAAAAATGGGACATGTTACCGTGTTGGATGATGATATTGATAAGGCTTTCGAAAAAGCGATGAAAGCAAAAGATATTTTAAAAATCAAAGGGAGTAAGAAAATATGAATAAACCATTAGTTGGAATTATTATGGGGAGTGACTCAGACCTGCCAGTTATGAGTGCTGCAATACAGATGTGTGAAGAGTTTGGAGTTGCATATGAAGTGGATATTGTATCTGCTCATAGAACACCTGAAAGATTAGTTGAATATTCTACAAGTGCTGAAGATAGAGGTTTAAAAGTTATTATTGCCGGAGCCGGTGGCGCAGCCCACTTGCCTGGTATGGTTGCTTCTTTAACTGTTTTACCAGTGATTGGTGTTCCTGTAAGATCATCTTCATTAGATGGAATGGATTCACTGTTATCTATTGTACAGATGCCAGGTGGTGTTCCTGTTGCAACTGTAGCGATTAATGGTGCAAAAAATGCAGGAATTCTAGCATCTCAAATTATTGGTACTGGGGACAGTTCTCTTAGAAAAAAAATCGCAGCATATAAAAATAAACTAAGAAATGAAGTAGAACAAAAAGTAGAAAAGTTGAAAAAAGTTGAATACAAACAATACTTAAAAGAGATGGTAAAATAGCTAGTTCTTCAATCCTAAAGACAAGCAAGTAAATCTTTTTTAACTCACATAAAAATATACTAGACCCATACGTTTAGTGCAACAGCAGTTATGGTAAATAATCATACTGCTTTTAGAGTTGATGGGATGCCTTTTGAAGGGGTGAAAATTGTGGTCAGACAGTGAATCTCCACTACCCCAATTACTATAAAATAATATAAAATGGAAGTATTGAATGGATAAGTGTATCTCGAAACAACAGACCAATTACTCATTTAAAACTATTATTTTTATTACTACGTATATAATGCTTTCAACTTGTTTTATAGTCATTGACTGATACCCAGTCTTTATAGACTCTTGGCAGCCTATATGCAGCCACACCTTAGAAAAGAGCCCATCACCCTGCTCTTTTAAATCATCTAACGACAGTTTAAGCCCGAATATCTTATGCTAAATAAAAAAGATTTTTATTATGGCAAACTTACTTTATAAAGAAGACTCACCTTACCTGCAGCAGCACAAAGACAACCCTGTTCATTGGATGCCTTGGTGTGATGAGGCCTTTATCAAGGCAAAGACAGAGAACAAGCCCATATTCATCTCTATAGGCTACTCTTCATGCCACTGGTGTCATGTTATGGAACATGAGGTATTTGAGAATGAGGCCCTGGCTGAAAAACTCAATGAGAGCTTTGTCTGCATCAAGGTAGATAGAGAAGAACGTCCTGATATCGACAAGTTCTATCAAGAAGTTCATATGCTCTTAAACCGTCGCGCAGACGGATGGCCGACTTCTATCTTTTCCACACCCGAAAACAAGCCTTTTTTTGCAGGCACATATATCCCTCCCCAGACTCAAGAAAACATGATGGGATTTGGTAAGCTTATTGATATTATTGCACTTAAGGTAGCTGAAAAAGATCAAACACTTTTTAATAATGCCCAAGAGATACAGACCTACTTACAGCCCTCTTCCCGTCCGACTCAAGCAGCCCACCTGACGGAGTCTATCATCTCAAAATTCATGCAGCAGTGTGAGAATAATTTTGACAAGAACTTTGGAGGATTTGGGCACTCACCAAAGTTTCCTCAGGTATCCACGCTTAAAAGTCTTTTGGATATCTCTCTTGTTGCTAATGACGACAAGGCTCTGCATATGTTTTACCATAGTTTAGACAGTATGGTATCTGGCGGTATATATGATCTGGTTCAAGGTGGTTTTTGCCGTTACAGTACAGATGAGAATTGGCTTGTTCCACATTTTGAAAAAATGACCTATGATAACGGCTTGCTTATAGAACTTTATGCAAATGCCTACAAGGCAAGTAAAAATGAAAAATATTTGAAGATAGCACAAGATACAGCTCACTTTATCATAAAAAGGATGAGTCAAAACAATCTTTTCTTTTCAGCCAGTGATGCAGATTCGGATGGTGTTGAAGGAAAGTATTTTGTATATGATTATGAAGAGACCCTCTCTTATTTTCAAGAGAATGGATTTAGTGAGGATGATGCCCAGGAGATCTGCTCTCACCTTCACATCACACCCTTTGGAAACTTTGAAGGCTCTAGCATTATTCGACTGGATACGCATAAGCCAAAAGGATATGAGAAGGCCATAAAGCTTTTGAACCAGATACGAGATGAAAGAGAATATCCCTTCATTGATAAAAAGATCAATACAGCCTGGAATTCGATGATGATAAAATCTCTCTTTCTACTTGCAAATTATGACAAAAGCTTTCTGGCACCTGCTATATCTCACCTATCTGCCCTACTGGAAAAACTTTATAAAGATGAACACCTATACCATACGGCGATGATAGACTCGCAGGCCAAGGTAAATGCCTTTTTAGAAGATTATGCTTATCTATCAACAGCTCTTGTACAGGCATATGAGACAACACTTGATTCACAATATCTTCTTCTTTGTCAAAAACTAGTCGATAAGGCGCTTAAAGAGTTTTTTGAAGCGGGAAAATGGTACTTTTCAAAGGGTGAGTTTATAACAGATGCAGATATTGGTGACAGCTCCTACGCCGGTTCTGTCGGTATTATGGTAGATGCTCTCTTATCCTTGGGAATACTTCTTGATGAGAAGTACAGACAGCTTGCCTTTATGAGTTTAGAATATCATTCAGCCACTTTAATCAAGTCACCAATACGTTATCCTTATCTCTTTAATCAGGCCCTTCGATACATAAAAGAAGACCGCATTATAAAGGCTACAAAAGAAGCCCATGATGATATCGCTAAAGATTATTTTGAGATAAGCTATCCCTTTATTCTACGCACCATAAGTTCTGAGGATGAGATGCTTTTGTGTGGTATTCAAAGCTGTTATGCAAACCTAGACAAAAGTTCTGACCTGAACAAAGAGATAAAGAAAACCTTATGAGTAAGGAACATCGTATTATAGATGATGAGTTTATCAGGAAGGAAGATATAGAAGCTAATGTACATGAAGAGAGGAAAAGGTCTAAAAAATCTCTTAATAAAAGCAAGGGCGGGAAAAAAGTCCCTGTCTGGGTAAAAAAAGAGACTCTTGCTTACGAAGAAGAGCTGCAAGAGCTGCAAGTAGAGCTCTTAAAGATGCAGCAATATGTAAAAGAGAATAAGCTAAAAATTATTATTATATTCGAGGGACGAGACGCCGCAGGAAAAGGTGGTACGATAAAACGTATTACAGAGCATCTAAATCCCCGTGGCGCACGAATTGTCGCCTTAGAGAAACCATCTGATGTAGAGACTTCTCAATGGTATTTTCAGCGATATACCCAACACCTCCCCTCAGCTGCCGAGATAGTCCTCTTCGATAGGTCATGGTATAACCGCGCTTTAGTAGAACCCGTTATGGGCTTTTGTACGCAAAAAGAGCATGAAGACCACCTAAGAGAGACACCCTCTTTTGAACGTATGCAGGTGAACGCAGGGACTATTCTTATAAAGTTTTACTTCTCTGTGAGTAAAAAAGAGCAGGCAAAACGCTTTAAACAGCGAAAAAGTGATCCTTTGAAACAGTATAAGCTCTCTCTTGTTGATGAACAGGCTCAAGGACTGTGGGACGAATATACTCAGGCTAAGTTCACCATGTTAAAACAGACTCATACAGACTTTGCACCCTGGATAATCATACGTTCTAATAATAAAAAAGAGGCGCGTATCAATGCTATTAAACATATCTTAAATACAATTGATTATCCAAAGAAGATTAAAACTTCTAAACTTTCTTCAGATAATGATATACTTATACATGGTTCAAAAGAACTTATACTGATGCAAAATGCAGCAGCAAGAAAAAATAAAAAGGAAAAGAGATGAAAAAACTATTTTTAGCTTTTGTATTGATTGTCATGGGTCTTGGCTTTAGTGCCTGTGAAAGAAATGATTATCAGCATCCTATGCACAGAAATAACTAGGAAGCATCAATAAAGCCTTTAGGGCTTTATCTTTTAAACGAAAGAGAGAATCTCTTTTTCTATATCTTCTTTGTCAATAATCGTCGATTGCACCACTTCTTTGTTAAAAAGCTCATTAATCATCTTCGGTATTTTAACACCGGCTTCAGCCGCTATTGATTTTAGCGCATCAATATCATGAGCATCAACCTCACCTGTCAATGCATTAGCAATAGTCGGTGAAAATTTTGTCCATTCTGCTGTTGAATAAGCAATAGTCTTGATATTCTTCGTCGCACAAGTAGCATTTGCCTTAAAACATGTAGCCGTATGAGGATCCATCAAATAGCCATTATCAAAGGCTTGCTTGATATATTTCTTCCCCTCATCACCATCACAGAAATCAGCAGAGAAAACACTCTGAAGCGTATATAACTCATCTGCATTCAACTCATATGCATCTGTGTCTTGAAGATTAGTCATAAGCTCTTTTGTACGTTTAGAACCAAACATATCAAATAAGATACGCTCAACATTAGATGACTTTAAGATATCCATAGCCGGAGAGCTTGTTGGCACAACAGATGAGTTTCTAAGATCATATTTTCCATCATTAATAAGACGTGTTAAGACATTATTCTCATTTGAAGCAATGATGATCTTCTCAACCGGAAGACCCATTTTCATCGCATAATATCCGCCTAGGGCATTTCCGAAGTTCCCGCTTGGAACATTCAGATATACCTTTTCACCCATCTTCGCTTCACCCTGACGGACAAGTTCAAGGTAGGAATGAATATGATAAATGATCTGAAAGATGATACGGCCAAAGTTAACTGAGTTCGCAGCAGATAAAGAGATATTTTTCTCTTTAAGCTCTGCTTTGAAGCTATCTGAGTCTAAAAGTGACTTAAGTGCATTTTGTGCATCATCAAAATCACCCTTAATACCGATGACTTTTAAGTTTTTCCCATCTTCAGTCACCATTTGAAGACGTTGTACATCAGATGTTCCTCCGTCTGGGTATAAACATGCCACTTGTACATTATCACGGTTTTTGAAGGTTTCAAGAGCTGCTGGACCCGTATCACCACTTGTAGCCGCCAAGATAAGATAGTTCTGCTTTCTCTTTTGTGCAATTGAAGAGAGGACTATACCAAAGGGCTGAAGTGCCATATCTTTAAATGCACGGGTCGGTCCATGATAAAGCTCACTCACGTACAGGTTTTCTTGAACCTTTACAAGAGGTACAGGATCTGTAGGATCATCAAAGTTGTCATACAAGTCTAGTGCCTCATACAAAACATCCTTATCGATATCAATACCAAAGGTACAAAGCATATCCATAGCCATAACTTTATAGCTAGAGTTAATATGCTTTTCTAAAAAGACCTGTCCAAGAACGGGAAGTTTTAAAGGTACATAAAGCCCTCCAAAAGAAGCAATAGGACTTAAGATTGCTTGAGAGAAGCTAACATTATAGGGACGTATTCCATCATTTCCGCGTGTTTCAATAAAGTTCATATCTATCCATCAAAATTTTTGTGAAATTATAGCGTAAGTTAGCAAAAGGGTGAATCTAAAGGCCATAATGGCCTTAACGATCTAGATATTTTTCTTTAGAACTTTTATTTAGACCTGTTAATTCCCTTGCAACATTTTGCATCAGCACCTTAGCCTTATAATCATCTTCTACACTAGAAAAAAGACCCGTATTCACTATCAAAGAGTAGACACTATTATAATTAATAGCCTCAACTATCAAGAGCCAGTTCAAGGTCTTCATATACGGATCATAAGAAGATCCCTTAAAGGTCTCTAAAACCGGATATGGAGATAAAATATCTTTTTTAGCACCAATGGAATAAGGAATATAAATCAAAAGGAAAAATATAAGAAGTTTAACTGCTGATTTTGCAAAAAACATTTTGACAGATGAATTCTTATGAAAAGCCAAGAACAAGATCAATACAGCAACAGACACTATATTTAAAAGACCTGCCACTAAGGACATAAAGATTGCAAAAGGAGGAATATATAACATCTTAATAGCCGTATCTCCATATTCAGCCAACTTAATATCAAAATCTTTTTCTTCAGGAAAGGCTTGATCATAATACTTAGCACGTAACATCGGCTTGTATAAACGCTCATAAAAGCCGGTAAGATCGCCTTCTAGTATCATCTTATACATTATATTTCCATATCTCTTCTCTTTATACTCCAACATGATATTTTTTCTATATTGTGCAGCGAATTGTTCAAAAGAGAGTCCTAGTTCAACATCTCTTATACCCGTTTTACCGGCAAACTCTTTTTGTAATTTTTTCTTTTGGACTTGAAAATCTGCATCTATAGTTTTCATATAACCGGCAATATATTCTTGTTTAGAATAATTGAAGTTTCGCTTCACATTAATACCCTTATCCCTGAGTTGGGAAATGATTTTTTTGAGTATAGCAGGATGTTTAAAAAACTGTTTTTGAGAGAGGTTAAGAGGAAGATCATTATGCTCTGAATTCCATTTAGCCAAGGTCTCTTCTTCTAGAACCTTAGTAACCTTACGCGTTGCAGGACAGATATTCCCCTCACACCAACGCTTCGGGTTTATATCATGCCCAAAATATTTCTGCATGATATTTTCATACTCTTGCTTTCCCATGATAGAGCCGTCGTTATGAAAGTAGGTGATCAAGTCTCGGTTTAACTGTGGAGCCTGATCTAAATTGTTATTTAAGATATTGGTATATTGGCGAATATTGATCCTGTATTTAGTGTATTCGCGTTTAAGATCTTTTGTAAATTTTATATATTTTTCGTTTAACTGTTCTTTAGAATCAATTTGCGAGAACTTTTTATTGATCTCAGATATTCCATCACTGTACAGATCCCAATCTTCTTGTATTCTTAAGGCCATATCCTCAAATCGGTAACGTGCCTCATTATAATCTTCTTGAAAATATTTATGTATATAGATATCAAAAAAGCTCTCTTTTCCACGCGCTACAAATTTTTTGATAAGGTCTTTATCAATTTGCGTCAACAAGAAAAGATTTGAAATCATAACCTTGTCATAAATAGAGAGATTATCAAGGTTTTCTTTCGGAATAAAAGAAGAATAACCAAGTTTTCCAGTAAGCATGCCGTATTTAAAAAGTTCAATATAATAAGACTCGTACCTCTTGTCTTTATTCTGTTTAACAATCTCATACACAGCCTTATTCAGACCCTTATGAATACCCATATAAGTCCCGATAGTCAAAATCAGCATAATAATAATGATAACACCTTGATGAAATTCAAAAAACTTCTTTGCTACAAGATAATAAAAAGGGATGAGTAATAGAGTTATACCAACCGAGCTGATACGGTTTCCAAAATTTTCCAACTTTTGCAATAAGTCCTGATCTACATGTGTCGAGGTGACGACATCAATAACAAAACCATTATAATAAGCCTCAAAACCAAGATAGATCAACTTAGCCATAATAAGGGCTACCATAAAATAAAAGCCCAGCTTAGGCAGTTGAATCGATTTCACTATAAGCCTTCGCTAAAATCAATAAATTTTTCATGTTCAGGAAGTTGTATTGTCGTTTTAAGGTTGCGATCTGACTTTTGCACATCAATTTTGTGTTGTTTGACTTTAATCTTTCCCTTAGCATCAAACTCTGCATCTTCATTAAAGATATAGATCTTATAGCTTCCGTCAACTGTTTTGTATTTACCTGTTTGGTAGATCTCTTGAGTATGTGCGACTGCGTAATGCATATCTGCGTCATCTGGAAGATAAAGTACGGATTGCTTAGGAAGATTAAAGCCTGAACGCTTTTCACGCAAGCGTTTAAAGAGCTCTGAGTTTAATAAGGCAATGGTCTTTAACAGCTCTTCATTTGAGGTTGACGAGTCACGCTCACTGAGCACAGGAACAACGATATCATATACATAATCAGCATCAATGACTTCAACTTCAATCCGTCCGTCAAAGGCTGCAATAACATCATTTTCATCAATATTCGTATCTTTAGGAGAATATACGCTTCGTGTTTTAAGTATAAAACCATCTGCTTGAATATTATTAAAACCTTCTATAACTTCTGCGCCTATCTCAAGCTCATCTGTATATAGAGGTGACAACTGTGCATCTAAAAAAAGTATCTCAAACTTTTTAATATTTGAAGTTTCTGCCTCTCCGTCAACAACAAAACCACTTTTTTTCAAATGCACTTTTTTGATGATGTAGGGCTTATCAAACTTATACTCTATAAAAGGAAGCTCACTCTCTTGGAAAACAAACTCTGCGTTAAAGGACTTACCCTTAAGTTCACTCATGTGAGAAAGACCTATCATAGGAGATATCTTCTTATATGCCTTCTGAAGAACCTCTTTCTCAATCGGTAAAGACTGCTTAAACAGGATTATTTCAGCAGATATTGTCACAGGATCCACAGCAGGAGCTACAATCTCTTTTTTGGCACACCCTGCAATCAAAATCATCAAGGCTATAAGGGGGAATATACGTTTCATTGATCTTCTTTCATACTAATAATTATCTTAGGATAATCAAAAACAACTAATGCTTAGCTAATATTTTTATATATTATGCCCTATTTTAAAAATTTTGTCTTTTTTTCACACAAAAGCACATCTTATGATGCTAAGAGAGTGCTTTTAAGAGCCAAGACTTATATTCTGGTGAAGATTGTGTGATTGAAGTTGCTATGATTTCGGGGAGGTCATAAGGGTGAAGTTCTTTTATTCTTTTTTCTAAGGATTTAAAGTGTGTCGAAGCTGTTTTTATCAGAAGCAGTATCTCATCATCTTCACAAAACTTATCTTCGTAAATATAATATGATGTGACTTTTGGTATTTTATTCACACAGGCACACAAGCCTTCTGTGACAAGGGCGCGCGAGATATTTTTAGCGGTCTTGTCGTCTGGGACGGTGCAAAAAACGATCATAAGGTGATCTGTGTTCCGATTCCTTCAGAGGTAAAAAGTTCAAGAATTATAGAGTGTTCTACGCGTCCATCAATGATATGGGCTTTTTGAACGCCGCCTTCAATCGCTTCCAAACAAGCATCAACCTTAGGAACCATTCCGCCGTTGATAGTGCCATCGTCTTTAAGTTCTTGAACCTGAGCTTCATTCAAGGTTGAAAGAAGTTTTTTATTCTTGTCTAATACACCCGGAGTGTCTGTTAAGAAGATCACCTTATTTGCGCCTATAGCCTTAGCCACCTGAGATGCCGCAAGGTCTGCATTAATATTATAGCCGGGATGACCCATGCTCTCACCTGCAGCTATAGGAGCAATTACAGGTACAAACTTCTCATTAATAAGGTTATGGATCACTTCAGCCTTAACCTCTGTAATTGTTCCCGTCAGTCCCCATTTAGCATGTTCTTTCGGTTCAGCCATGATAAAATGGGCATCCTTACCGCTAATACCTATAGCCTTTGCACTATGAGCATTTAACAGAGAGACTATGCCGCTGTTTATCTCTCCACTTAAGATCATCTCCACAATACGCATAACCTCAGGTGTCGTTACCCTTTGACCATCTATAAACTCAGTTTGGATATTAAGCTTATCTAACATATCCGTGATCTTTTTTCCGCCTCCGTGTACAACTACAGGTTTAATCCCTACTAGGTACAGAAGCAAGATGTCTTGGGCAAAACTCTCTATAAGTTTTGGGTCTGTTTGTGCTGAACCGCCGTATTTGATAACAACGATCTCTTTGTTAAACGCTTTAATAAAAGGAAGCGCATCAAGGAGTGTTTTTACTTTTTCAATTTTTGCTTGCATAATCAATCTTTTTAATTATTTTAATGTCGAAATTCTAGCATATTCTTGCACACTTTGATGCAGCTCTTTATTAACCTCAAGTTCCAGCTCTAAAAAAGAGAGAGGAAGATCAAAGTCTTGCATCTTCACCGCATCTTTTCTTGTCACTAAAAGCGTCTTGGCTCTTGTTCTTTTCAAGATCTCTTTTAACTCATTCTCATTAAAGGCGTAATGATCCGGAAAATAGACTTTTTCAATCACCTTGTCATTTAGATAAGGATCCAGTCGGTAAGGTTTTGAAATAGCCGTCACTAGAGTCATCTTATCACTAATATTAGTGATATGCACCTTCCTTCTGAAGTCTCTTCCCTCTTCTACACAAAGGGCTTCTTTTCCTTTCCACAGACGTTCTCTAAAAGGGCCTGAGGGAAGACAAAAATTATTCTTTTGTTTAGAGATGATGAGAAGGTCTAATTTTTTAATAAAATGCTTACTATAGGCATCATCTAAAAAGATGATTTTCACTCCCATAGATTTAGCCATTTCTATGCCCTCTCTTCTGTCTTCAGCAACAATCACAGTCGCCTTAGGCAAAAGAGAAGCATATAACATCGCTTCATCTCCGCTGACAGATACATCACAGAGTATCTCATTAGTATTTGAAACAAGTTGCAGGCCTACAGACTCTCGAGCATATCCGCGCAAAACAATGCCGACATTTTCATAAGGTCTTGCCAAAGCAACTGTGAGAGGTGTTTTTCCGCTTCCTCCGATGATTAGGTTTCCTACACTGACAATAGGAAGACCAAAGTCTTTAGGCCTGGCCAGTTTATATTTCAACCAGACAATGCTACAGTATAGTAAAGAAACAGGAAAGAGTAAAAGAGATAAAAATTTTTCGGGAGTTGTAGGTGAAAATAGATACTTTTCACCCCAAAAGATAAGCGTTTTTTTCAAGAGATATTTTTATACCCAGTGCTTTGTAATACTAATTATCGTATCACAAACATAATCTACTTCAGAATCACTCATATCAGCATAAATAGGGATAGAAAGCACCTGCTGAAAATTACGCAAGGCGACAGGAAAATCATTTACACGAAGAGAGTATTTACTCTTGTAATAACTTAATAGATGAAGAGGGATATAATGAAGACCTGTTTCAATCCCTTTTTCTAAAAGTTCTCTTGCGAATGAATCACGGTTTTTTCTCACCTTTATAATATAAAGTGAAAAGGTATGATCAGTTACTGCTTCAGGAAGAGTAATATGAGCCGCACCGGAAAGTTTTTTCGTATATCTAGCAGCTATCTCTTGCTGACGTTTCACCATAGTATCTTGCTTTGAAAGTTGTCCAAGAATATAAGCAGCATCAAGCTCACTCATATCATATTTACTACCGATATCTACAACATCATAAACATAAGCCAGATTTTCATCCGGTGTAACCATGGCATGGTTACGCAAGAGGTGAGCACGTTCAAGCAAGTCCTCATCATCTGTTACCATCATCCCGCCGTTACAGATATTCCCCTTAAGGTGGGGGTTAAAACTAAATGTCGTAATATCTGCACCAGTAGCACCGATCTTATCTCCCTTATAGCTTCCGCCAAGGACTTCACTTGCATCTTCAATAACACGGATTTTATATATCTTTGCAATATTATATAGACGTTCTAAATCAACAGGATGACCTGCTATATGACTAACAATAACGGCCTTTAGTTTTTTAGACTGATTATCTGAAAGGATTGTCTCTAATTTATCCAGATTAATACTATAACTCACCTCTTCAGCATCAACAAAGATAGGCTCCGCATCAAAGTGACGGACAACCTCAGGTACGGAGGGAAAAGCATTAACAGAACATAAGACCTTATCTCCGCGTTTTAGGTTTATTGCCAACATCGCTAAATGTAAGGCAGAGGTTCCATCAGAGGTTGCAACAGCATATCCTGCTCCGGTATATTTGACAAAGGCTTTCTCAAGTTCCTCGACCTTTTTGGTCTTGCCACTTAAGACTTCTTCTATCTGAGACTTCTCTTTATTATCGATACTAGGTCGATAAAACGGTACTGTTTTTGCCATTTGTGATACCCTTATAAAAATATTTTTTAAAAGTCACTCTGAAAATCCACTCTGGTAGATTTTATTGAATACTTTTTATAAACATATATCGCGCGGATAATTAAAATCATGGTTAATCGAACGACTAGACAACTTTGCTATAAGCGGCATACGTCTTTTAAATTGATTTTGATAAATACGCTTTATCACCATCTTCACCAGATCTTCGTCTAAACCTTCTTTTAAAAGTTCAGCCTCACTTGAACGATCTTCAACATATTTTTTCAAAACTTCATCAAGTTGGGCATATGTATAACCCAACTCATTCTCATCACTCTGACCTTCCCATAAGTCGGCCGAAGGTGCCTTATTAACGATACTATCAGGCACCCCTAAGTAAGAAGCAAGTTCAAAGACTTCTGTTTTGTATAGATCACCAATAGGATTTATTGCTGAGGCAAGATCACCAAAGAGTGTCCCATACCCCAACATTAACTCACTCTTGTTACTTGTACCTAATACCAGTGCATTTTCTCTCGCCGAGATATCATAAAGGTTTATCATTCTAAAACGCGAAGAGAGATTTCCAATTCGTAATGGACTCAAACCTTCTATCTCATAGGCCTTTAAAAGCTGTGAAATATCTTTCGTCTCATTTTTGATCCCAAACTTTGCACAGAGTTCGTCTGCGTCATCTAAGGAGCTTTTTGATGAGAACTGAGAGGGCATTTTTATGCTCAATAAGTTTTCACCAAAGGCCTTATGCGCCAGCACAGCGACAACAGCTGAGTCCAAGCCTCCGCTAAGACCGATAACAACATTTTTCAAGCCGGTTTTTTCCACTTCGTCTTTTAAAAAGGCTGTCAAATAGTGTGTGATCTGCGAATACTTGCTCATTAAATTCCTAAGATAAAGTTTAAGTGAAATCATTATATCTAATTTTTTTTATTAATCTGTTATCAATTATATTAACAACAAAAATTAATATAATTTTAACATTATTAGATACATAGAGATGATATACTAAACAATAGATTAGGAGAAACATGTCTGATATACTTACTCTTATACGTCTGACCAAAGACGAGAATAGGGATCTTTTTTACAACAGTTCTGGGTCTAAGAAGGCCTATCAGCTTGGTATTAAGCACATCAGTTCGGCAGAATACCTAGGTTTTGCAGACACATTGCCAAATGGTGACTTATATGTAAAAAAAGATTTTTTAATTATTGATTTTGAAGAAAACAAGGTATTAGAGATATTAAAGAATATGAAGATAAAGCCTGTAGCATTGGAAACGTCTTAATCTAATTAACTACATTCTATATCTGTATTCATACGCCTTAATTCACTACATGAAAAGCCGGCTTCTTGACGGGCTTGTATATTTAACTCTTTTGTCCTAGGAAAACTTCCCGGATAATATTTTTCTATGATCTCAAAATAGATCTCATAATCAAGATTTTTCCTATCGCAGGCATATTTAAACCATATATCTCCCTTATACACATGGTCACACTCTTCTTCTAATATTATCTTTAAGACATCAGCAATCTTTTGGGCTTTAAGATCATCTTTGAGTCCCTGCATCTTCTCTATCATCATCGGTGTTGCATCCAGCCCATTGGCTTCAAGATATCTAGGCACGACCGCCATACGTTCGTGCAGGGTATGCGTTCTTGTTGATGCCTCAAAGAGTGCATTATGCACAGGAAGTTGTCCATAAAAAGAGTCTACCTCAGCTAAAAGTGTTTCCAGCATCTCAAAATGCCTTACTTCATCATGAGCGACACTGAGCCAATCATCATAAAACTTCTTCGGCAGATTCTTAAATCTATAGGCTGCGTCCAGGGCCAGATCAATGGCAGAATATTCTATATGCGCAATAGCATGTAAGAATATAGCCTTGCCTCTGTCTGTAGAAAGTTTTCTACGCTTTAAGACAAGAGTGGGAGAGACCAGTTCACAAAACCCAAGGTAAGAAGGCTCTTCAAAGACTAAGGCATCTTGATCATGTTCAAAATTCATATCATGATGTTGATACTTCTTATAAAAGGCATGAAAGGCCTTACATTTATCAGAAGGTTTGTTGATTATTAAGAGTGTTTCTATGCTTTTAAAAAATTCCATAAACGTATTATGATAAAATTTCGCTAAAAAGAAGCATTATGAATATAAAGATTCAGCCGATGGGGCCATATCAGACGAACTGTTATATCGTTACTATAGACAATAAAGATATTATTATTGATCCCGGTATCGATGCGACTGCATGGGTGATGAAGAACATATCTAATCCTATTGCTATCTTAAACACACACGGGCATTTTGATCATGTATGGTCAAACCAAGAGTTAAAAGAGAGACTCAATATCCCTTTATACACGCCTAAAGGTGATGTTTTCTTACTTCAAAGCTCAGATATGATGCCGGATCTTCCTCCTTCATATCCTGATTTTGAGATAGACGGAGATACAGACTTAGATTTAGAAGGTATAAAAGTGAAGTTTCGTCACTTTCCTGGGCACTGTCCGGGATGTTCTACTATAGAGATAGAAGATGCTATGTTTAGCGGGGATTTTATCTTTGAGCGTTCTATTGGACGTTGTGACTTTCCTTTTTCTTCGCCTACAGACATGAAGGCAAGCCTAAAGAAATTCAAGAGTATAAAATATGATAAAAAAGTATATCCGGGACACGGAGCTCCTACTACAATTAAAGCAGAACAGAAAAATGCAGATTATTGGATTAGCTCTCTTTAATCTTTGCGGCTTCGTCTGACATCTGTCCGAAACTAAGTGTAAGTTTTGGATAAACTTTTTTTGCCTTGCAAAAATCGCCACGGCTACTTTTATGAATAAACTTTTTACTTCGTAAAACCACTTTTACTAGTTTTCTGAAGAAACTTTTTCACTTCGCGAAAACTGCTTTTGCTAGTTTTCCTTAAATCTCATTTTTAACCGCATTCATAAGGTCAAGTTTTAAGACATGTTTATCCAGAACAACTGTCTTAAAAAGCCCTTCAAAGACCTTTATCTCTAAGACGTACCCAGTCACGTTAACTTCTCTCTTTCTCCCGTCTTTATGGCGAACCTTGGCTGTAAAAACGACTTCATCAGTAGCACGGACAGGAGATAAGAAACTGCTTGTTGCTCCGGAAAGAACGACATTAGGATCATTTACCGCGGCCATAGCCGCAAAATCGGCTGCGCTAAAGATAAAGCCGCCATGTACTAAACCGTAGCTATCAACACTCATGTCGTCAGTTGTAAGAAGACTGACCTTGGCATAACCCTCTTTTAGTATATTTATGTGGCCACTATAATTACTGTTAATAAGGTCATGTGTTTTTAGAGGGATATTCCCATCTAAATCTACTTTTTCTGTATCTTCTATCTCTTCTGTGTTTTCTGCCATTTTTATTTCCTTACTGCTTTAATATATACACGTTTTGGTGCAGGATATCCTTCCACTGTCTTGGAAGAATCCTGCGGGTCCAAGAAACTTCCTAGACTCTGGCCTTGTATCCATGGTGTTGAACGTTGCTCATCTTCTGTTGTCACCGTAATTTCCAAGACTTCTATATCAATAAAGCCAGCGCGACCACACCAGTTTTTCAAGGCTTTAACCGTAGGTACAAAATAGATATTTGGGATCTTAGAGTAAGACGTTTGCGGTGTCAGGCAGATATCTTCTTCTCCATCAATCATAAAGGTATCTAAGAAAAGTTCTCCCCCTTTTTCCATTCCCTTTGCCAAAGCCTTAAGTGTTCCTACCGGATCGGGTCTATGATAGAGTACGCCCAAACAAAAGACCGTATCAAATTTTTCTTCATAAAAAGGAAGATGTTCAACACCTAAAAGCTCAAATTTTATATCGCTCTTTATATAATGGTTAATAAAATCAAATTGTGTTTTGCATAAGGCAGATGGGTCAAAACCGACGATCTTTGAAGGTTCCTGAGAAAGCATTCTAAACATATAGTAGCCGTTATTACAGCCTATGTCAGCGACTTTCTTACCCTTAAGATTAAAATGCGGCTCCAAAAGATTATATTTTAAAAAACTCTGCCACTCTGTGTCAATAAAAAGTCCGCAGATATCAAAAGGTCCTTTTCTCCAAGGCATCATCTCTTTTGCCGTAGCTTCTATCTGTGCTTTAGTCTCATCATCTATAGGTTGAACACTGGTCATTGTGACCGTATCAGAAAAACTACACTTAACTTCAACATCCATAAGCTTATCAAGGGCTTGGCGCAGGGGTGCAATATTTTTCCATGTCATCCACTTTTGACGTTCTTGACGAATTTCTTCTAAATTCACACAATTTCCTTTTAAATAGTCCCTAATCTTACCTTTTCTTTGCTAAAATAATTCCAATAGAACTTATACTTAAGTATGACCCTTGGAGAAACATGCGTTTAGAAAAAAAAGCCACTATTATTTCCAGTGTTACTGCAACACTTTTAATTGTCATTAAACTCTTTATCGGAATTGCCAGCGGTTCTGTCGCAGTTCTTGCCTCGGCCATTGATTCTGTCCTCGATCTTGCGGTTTCCATCTTTAACTATTTTGCCTTGCACAATTCCGAAAAGGCGCCTGATGATAAGTTCAATTATGGAAGAGGAAAGATTGAAGCCCTTGCTGCCGTGATAGAAGGTCTTGTGATTACTATTTCCGGTTTGTATATACTCTATTCTGCTATTGACAAGCTATTGAATGAACATAAGCCTATCTATCTTCAAGAGTCTATTATTGTTATGCTTGCCTCTTTAGTCATTACCGGTGCCTTGGTTCTCTTTCTAAACCATGTATCTAAGAAAACAGGTTCAATGGTTATCCGTTCTGATGCCTTGCATTATAAAACTGATCTCTATTCTAATGCAGCCATTCTTATCTCCTTGGTAGTCATTAATTTCACACATTTTTATATGATTGATTCTATTCTTGGTATACTCATCGCCATATATATCATCTATTCGGCTTACAATCTTATCAAAGACGGTATTTTAATGCTTATGGATATTGCTATGCCTGATGATACGGTTGATAAGATAAAGGCCATTATAGAAGAGAATCCAAATATCACCTCATATCATCAGCTTCTTACAAGATGTTCAGGCAAGGATGCCTTTGTATCTGTACATCTTGTCTTTACAATTTCTACTTCCTTGTTTGATGCCCACCGAGTTTGTGATACAATTGAAAATAAAATAAAACAGATCGACTCTGAGAGCAACTGGAACATGATGATCCATCCTGATCCTTATGATGATTCTCAATTAAATGAAATGGATGATTAATATGATAAAAAAAAGCCTTCTGACTTCTTTATTACTAGGTGCCAGCCTCTTTGCCGAACAAATTCCTGCGAGTGTTATTGATACAGGTCAAAAGATCTCTTCTGAACTTCTAAAAAACCTCAGCTCAAAGCTCCAAAATGAGATAAAAATAAATGGTTTACTCTCTGCTGTCAACTTTTGTCACTCAAATGCCCTTGTTCTCACTGAAGAGATAAACTTAAAACAGGTAGAAGGTCTTAGCGTTAAGCGTATCTCTTTAAAAGAGAGAAATCCGGCAAACATCCCTTCACCGGATGAGGCAAAAGTCTTGGAGTCTATGCAACAACTCTTGGAGCAGAAAGAACTTCCTGAGTATATTATTGAGGAAGGGCCAAAGGGCTATACTTATTACAAGCCTTTAGTCATTAAGAAAGAGGCTTGTCTTAAATGCCATGGGAATGTTTCCAAGAACCCTGAACTTAGTCAGTTTCTCAAAGAACATTATTCTGAGGATAAGGCGACCGGATATAAGATGGGTGATCTGCGTGGCGCAATAGTGGTAGAGATAAGAAAGTAGTTTTTTATATCATCTTACTTGCTCCCAACAGTTATACTGATGGTGAAGTAAGGTCTTGAATAGAATTTTAGTCTTCTTGTGTTTCTTCTTCAACAAGACCTTCTAAAGATTGTGTTCCCCAGCCTTCATAACGTCCATGTTCGACAGCTATCAATGGAAAGATATCTTCTGTCTGCTTGTTAAGAAGTTCTACACTCACTGGCGAGAGCTTAGTAAAGACGACTCCGTAAACAAAATCGTCTTCTGCTTTTTCATCAAGGAACTCCTGCAGAAAACTAAAGCCTGCTTCTTCAATTGCTGCTATAAAACGTTTTCTTTGAGTCGATGTCATAAAGAGAGCATGATATTCAATACGATGTTCTGCTTCCAGGTTGTCTCCGGACTCTTCAAGATCAGATATGATCTCTTCACTTTGGATATTATGATACTCCTGCACGTTTGGCATCAGCATCTTATAATAAGTCTCATGCTTCTTGTCTTTACGGTTTCCGCTTTCAAATTGGTATTGCGGTTTTAAAGCAAGGTTTAAAGCATTTTCAAAGCCCTTCGCCCCCTCGCCGTAAAAATAGACTTCTAGCCATCCCTCGATAAGTCTCCAACCTACATAATCAAGATTAAGTTTATTACCTTGTTCAAGAAGCTTTTGCTCAATAACAAGAAGTTCTTCATCATCTCCGTCAAACTTAATAAAAGTATATAAGAGTGTCGTTTTTTCTTCATAAATATTCTCTTCAGGGAAAAAATCTTGTACGCAGACTCTCGCCCCTTCTTCGTCGGTATAAAACAGTGACATCAGCTTCCTTCGTTTATTAGCGAAATTATACTATCATTTCGCATGTCTTTTGAACTTGTATTATTAATTCTCTTTATCATCACCGAACTTTTTGAGATAATGTGGCAAAAATCGCCCACACTTCTTCATATGCTGGAGAAGATATATGCCTACTATAAGACAAGTCCATACCTCCTTTATACTATGCATCCTTCTTACATATTTAGTATCTATCTCTTTTACCTGACATCTTATAATATATGGATATTGGTCATACTTGTTATCAAAAGTATAGATATAATCTTCAAGGTCATGCTCATTCATAAATATTTTGTTCAAGACTCACTCAGTGAAGAGCTAAAGATGATGCTTGAACAACCCCTTCACCCTATTATGCTCACTATGGGTCTTATGCTCTATCCTTATCTTCTTTACATGGCACTTTTCTAAATCTATCTTTTTTTATCATAATATCACTTTGATTAAATTTTATACAGTAAGCCCCTTTTATTCTACTGATATATCTCTATACTAGCGTTTTTAAATAACTTGAAACCAAGGATATTGATGAACACATCACTAGTTGATTATAAAAAATTTAAAATCTCTTCAGAATTACTTCCACTTATAAAGTATATGGACCCTGTTGAAGAGAGTAGAGAAAGACTTAATGACCTTAGTAAGAACTGGGACAGTCTCTCACTCTTAAGTCAACTGGGTGATGCAGGTGTCAATATGACCAAGATCAAAAGTAATTTCACAAGCCTCTCATCCGAACTCATCAACTATCTAGCAGGAGAGCTTCTTAAAAAAAGTATCAGCGAGATAAATTCCAAGGCCCAGGTTGCCGTTGATATCGTTATCAGAAATCTTTTTGAACGAACAGCCGATATCGGATTTTTAGCGACAGATGAAGTGATCAGGACATTTTTACTTAAAAATAACAATAAATATTCAGACAATTACGATAAACATCTCAAGCAGATACAAGATCGTTTTTTAGAGTATATAGAAAAGTACAGCGTCTATTTTGATATTGTATTGATGAATACAAATGGTGACATTCTTGCTAATATCGATGATAAAAATCTACTAAGCAAGTCACATGACTCCGTTATTCAACAGGTTCTGACGACCTCAGAAGAGTATGTTGAGACCTTTAAGCATCATGACTTCCTACCACAACACAAGAAGAGCCTTGTTTACTCGTATAAGATCACCAAGACAAATGATTATGACTCCGAAGCCATTGGTGTGCTTTGTCTGTGTTTTAAGTTTGAAGACGAGATGAAAGAGATATTCAAGAACCTGGCAAATATCAATACGAAAGAGTGTATTACTCTTTTGGATAGAGAAGGTGCTGTGATCGCATCAAGCGACCACTACCACGTACCCCTTGATGCCGGACTCGAAGTAGTACTCAATGAAACGTATAAGATTATCTCATTTGGAGGAAGAGACTATCTTGCCAAAAGCTGTGAGACCAGTGGCTATCAGGGATTTTTCGGTCTGGGCTGGTACGGTCATATCATGGTGCCATTGGAACATGCCTTTGCAGATATGGGAAAAGAGAATTTTGAGATCAGCCAAGAGCTACTATTAGCCATCTTACAGCACGGTGACCAGTTCTCAGGTCAACTTAAAAATATTCCTATCCAGGCTGCATCCATTCAAGACAACCTTAACCGTGCGATCTGGAACGGGAACATTAAGCAGGGTAATTCAAACAACAACAACAAACAGTTTTCCAGAGCCCTTCTTCAAGAGATCAGAAAAACAGGCGAAAACACCAAGAATATCATCGGCTCTTCCATGGCAAGCCTTACTAAAACTATGGTGCTTGGGGACAGCGTCTTCTTAGCTGATCTAATAGTCGATATCATGGATAGAAATCTTTATGAAAGAGCAAATGACTGTAGATGGTGGGCGCTTACGCCCGAGTTTAGAAAAACACTTCAAAATGACAAGTTAAATGCCTTCGATAGAGAAAAGATGACCAGTATCCTTTCTTATATCAACGAACTTTACACCGTCTATACAAACATCTTTATTTATGATAAAAACGGTGTTGTCGTAGCTGTATCACAAAAAGACGAAGAACATCTTGTCGGACGTAAACTCACCAACAACTGGATCTCAAAAACCCTTGAGCTAAGACAATCCTCACAATATCATGTATCTGCTTTTGAGAAATCAAATCTGTATGACGGAAAACACAGTTATATTTACAATGCTTCAATACGATCTCTGGATGATGGGGGGCAGGTCTTGGGAGGTATCGGTCTTGTCTTTGACTCGCAAGTACAGTTTGAGGCCATGATCAACGAGTCTTTGCCGAAACAGGCTGACGGATCGGTAAAAGAGGGTCTATTTGCCGTATTAACAACAAAAGACCAGACTATCATCTCATCTAATGAGAAAGCTCTCACAGCAGGAATACGTTTTGATATTGACAAGAAGTTTTTTAATCTTAACACAGGAGAGTCACTCAGTGAGATTATAGAGTATGACAATAAATATTATGCTCTTGGTGTAAAGTGTTCCAAAGGATACCGAGAGTACAAGAGTGAAACTGACGAATATGTAAATGACATCTACTCTTTTGTCTTCTCATATATCAGTGATGTAGAAGAGACGCGTGTCAAGTTAGATGCAGAATTTGCTCTAAAAAAAGACATCTCCATGGATGAAAATGGGAACAGTGTTGATATAGCCTCGTTTTTCATCGGTACACAATGGCTGGGTGTCAATGCACATGATGTTGTAGAGGCCATTTGTATTGAGGAACTTAAATCTACCGTCACTATTAACACTGAGCATCACTTTAAGGGTACGGTTATGTATAAGGACAGCTTTGTCTCCGTGATCGACATCAGGAACTTTATACAAGAAGAGGGTCGTAAGCCATATGAGGAGATCGTCATCTTGAAGTTTGGCAAGAGTGACAATTATATAGGAATCCTGGTAAATGCCTTAGGCGATATTCCTGAAGTCCATGCTGACAGGATAAAACCCTTACAAGAGTATATTATCGGAAATGGGACACTGGCTAAAAGTGTTGTCTTTCCGCATAAAGACTCTCGCGAAAGAGATGTTCTGACCATCTTAAGCGTAGACAAGATCAACAACGAGCTGGTAAAACCGGAACAGACACATATGATTCCAAAAACCCTAACGGCTTAATCTATATAATCCATAGACCCTATATCTTCCCTTATACAGGGTCTATTCCTCCCTTCCCTTTCTAATCAGTTTAAGATTTTCAATCAATCAAGCCTCAAATAATTTTGATAATTACAGTCTTTTCTTGACATTGATAATAAATATCAGTATTATTCGTGTATTAAAACAAGGTACTGATAATAATTATCAGTTTAACTAGGAGATTTAGAAATGAGAAAGACACTAATATCACTTGCTGTTGCTTCAGCAGTCACAACATCACTTTTTGCAGATGCACAAACAGACGACTTAAAAGCCCAGTTGAAGGCTCTAACTGAACGTTTAAACACAATTGAAAAAAAGAGTGGTGAGACAGAAGAGAAAACTGATTCTCTTCTTGTAGAGCTAGCAAATTCCAAGATTTCTGACTCTTTTGGTCAGTATACCGGTGAATCATATGCAGGTATGTCACCAGGTATTTCTAAGGTATACACAAACAAGAACAAACTATCTGTAGGTGGATACGGCAAGGTTGATTATACAAATAACCGTGACCAAAAGACGACTACTGTAAACAAAGGCGCAGCCGACGAGTATACTAAGACAAAAGACACTACAGATGCATACCGTGCGGTATTATACTTTGGTTACCGTTTCACAGATAATATCATCTTAAACACTGAAATAGAATTTGAGCATGGCGGCAGTGCAGAACATGGTGAGACCGAAGTAGAGATGCTTGCGCTTGATTTCTTAGTAAATGATTATGCAAACTTTCGTGTAGGTACTTATGTCGTGCCAATTGGCCGCGTAGCTTTAAATCACGAACCAACACTTTTCAATACGGTTAAAAGGCCAACAACAGAAGTCAATATCATCCCTTCAACATGGTTTGAAAATGGTGCTATGGTATATGGTTCAGTTATGGACAGTACTCTTTCATACCAGACAGGTATCATCTCTGGCTTTGATGCAACAGAATCAACTACTTTACGTAGTATGAGATCTAAGGGGAGTAAATCTCCGTCACAAGATGCCGGTTACTTCCTGCGTTTAGACTATGAGCCAAACGATAACTTTGCTGTAGCTGGTTCTTACTATTATGGTGGTGCTGGTCAAGGTGCTTCTGATAATGGATCAGCTGTCAGTTTAAGTGAAGTTGATGTTAGCCTATGGGAAGTTCACGCAACTGCTAAAATGGCTGGTTTTGAGTTAAATGCACTTTATGCGACGCACGAGATTGGCGGGGCTGCTGATCTAGCACAATGGCATGGTATTGATGGTAAGCCTAAAGAGGCGACAAAAGAAGCTTTTGGTTATTATGCAAACCTAAACTACACCTATGGCGACTGGGTTCCATTTGCACAATATGAGGTTTCTAATAAGTTTGACAAGGGTGTTGACGAACTTGGAACCAAGTTTTCTTATGAAGACACAACAGAAACAACACTTGGTCTGAACTGGAAACCACATCCACAAGTTGTTCTAAAAGCCAACTATGTAATTGCTGAAACTGGTAAAAAAGACTCTAAAGTTGATGATGATCGATTTGAATTAGGTATGGGTTTCGTATTCTAGAAACCTTTTAGAAAATCTAAGTTATATTTGCTAAAATTCCGGCATAAAGGCATTTCCATGAAAAAACCACTCTCCTTAATCAGCATATTGTTAGCCTCGGCTAGCCTTTATGCCCAGCTCTTACTAAAACCTGATGAGGCTATTAAAGCCGCTTATCCTGAATCAACATCAAAGCAGAAAAAAGCGATCTTACTGACCAAGGATCAAGCCACTGAAGTTCAGCATCTTACTAAGCAAAAGCTTGAAAGCAAGATCTTCACCTTTTACCTTATCAAAAAAGACGAAGAGATCATTGCGTATGCAGGCCTATATACAAACAAAGTACGTTCTAAGACAGGTACATACATGACCTTTATTTCTCCCGAGGGTAAAATAAACTCTATTGAGGTCATTGCCTTTAACGAACCGCCTGAGTATACTCCTAAAGAAAGATGGTTAAAGCTTTTTAATGAGAAGGGAATTGATGATAACATCAAGGTAAAAGAGTCTATTCCCAACCTATCAGGGGCGACCCTTTCTGCTTTTTCAGCGGCTAATACGGCAAAACTGCTCTTGGCCGTATGGAAAGTTAAGTATGGGAAGTAAAAGATGAAGTTTCTTGTCTCTAAAAACATTCATTCTAATCCTAATTTCTCTGTATTGCTTGGCTTTTACAGCCTGATGATGTTCTTTTATTTTCTAGGAGATATTTTTTATCTTCTAAACTTCTTTGGATACACGCCTAATGAAGTGCTTTCTACCCTCAAAGGGAATCCGGATGAGTTCATTGAGCCTCTAAGTCTGATAAGTCTGCTTGAGCATCTTCATGTCTCTCTTTTTTTAGCCATTTTAGCCTTGTTTACGACTATGGCTATAATCTTGCGTATAAGACTTACACATACGCATAAAAAAGCTATTATTGCTCTTTCTATGATATCTGTGCTTCTTTCCTTTATATCTCTATTAGGAACCTATTTTTTACATGATGCACTTGTGTATGGATTTATACTCTTTAACTCTATATGGCATCTTATCGGCCTTTATGCACTTAGTATCATCTTGTATCAAGTATGGCTCACAAAAGTATGATCTCTAAAAAACTGTTTTCACTTCTTATTCTTTTAGCCCTAGGACTTATATCCTTACAGCTTATCTCCGGTATCTGGCTTTTTATTATGAAGTATGGAGTGAGTCCCAGTGAGGTTTATATCTACTTTGCAGGAGATGAAGAGAAGTTTATCATATCTAAGAGTGTGGAGGGTTTGCTCGAAACGGCCGTTCCGCATTTTCTTGCCATATCAACAACTATCTTTGTATATGGACATTTTTTGCTTTTTACCACTGTAATCTGCGAAAAACAGAAACAGTTTCTTATATCAAGTCTGTTTATCTCGGCTATAATAGATATCTTTTCACCCTTTGGCATACTCTATGGATATGAGATATTTGCCTGGTTTAAAATCCTAGCCTTTTGGAGTTTTGAACTTTTAATGGGCCTACTCTTATATACTCTCTTTCTTGCAAACCTTCAAAATTCTCAAACACAAGGTTCTGAGTAAGTATAGAAAAAGCCTCATTCTTATATATCTTCTTATCATTTGTCACCGCCAGATACCCCAAGCCTAATTCATTTAAAAAACCTAAGGCCTTTGACCTCGGCATAACAGAAGCCGCCGTAGAGTAAGCATCCAAGTCACTGTTAGAGTATATAGGCGAGATCAAAGTGATAGAAGCAAATGTTTTTTGTGATTTTCTTGTCTTTGGATTAATGAGGTGATTATACTTTTTACTCTGCACATAACGGCGATAGTTTCCGCTTGTAGAGATTGAAGTCTTCTCTTGCGCCATAAGAAAACTGGCCAAGACACCCTCAGAAAAAGGGTCTTGTACAGACATCTCACATATATGAAGACAAAATATATCACCGCTTAGGGAGACAATACCTTCTCTTATCCCCCTCTTTATTAAGAGTTCTTTCGCCTTATCTACTCCAAATCCCTTACCCATTCCACCAAGGTCTATCTTTACACCCTCGTCTATCCACGCTCTTTGTCTATTAAAATGGAGTCCCTTAAAGTCAATTTTGGCTTCTAAAAGTGCCTTTTCAGTAGGGATCTTTTCTTCCTCACCAAAATGAAAAAGCCCCTTGGTGATAGAACCGACAGTAATATCAAAATATCCATCTGTCTTCTTATAATATCTTCTACAAAGGTCTAGGGCCTCATAAGTGTCTTGTAAGATGCCTACTTCGCGATTGCGGTTAAGTCTGTATATCTCTGCTTGTGGGTCATAAGATGACAAGGCATTTTCAACTTGCTTAAGACGCTTAAATACTAGCTGTGAAAGAGGAAGCTTATCTTTAGGTAGACTGACAGAGACATAGGTTCCCATCATCACTTGAGTCCGCTTTACTAGTTCTTGCGAAAAAGAAGCTGCATTACACAATAAGATTAATAATAAACTTTTAATCATCTACTCTTCAGCATATGTTTTTTGCAGTTGGGCTTTTGCTGCGAGTGTCTTGACTGTACTAGTGACTTCTTTTTCTGCGAAATGATAATGTTCTTTGAGTTCATACAAAGAGGCTTCTATCTTTTTATGTATATCTTCGCCTAAGGCATCTATCTTTTTATCCATTATCTCAAAATGACGCTCTTCTGCATTTCCCAGTTCTGAAGCCAATATATGAAGCTCTTTCTTCGCATGCTTATACTCCCCGTAAATATCCATCAAGCGCGAAATAAGTTCATTCAAAGAGGCATATATAGGACGAATTTTTTGAGACTGTTGGTAAGTGTCTTCCATGCTTTCATGTATGGTGTCAGACTTCTCTAAAAGCTGACTTGCATGCGTATGAAGTTCTTGAAGTTTGACCTCATACTCTTGAGTTGAAAGACTTAAAGACTCACTGAGCTGCTTCGCATTATACAGCTCTTTTGACATACTTTGTATAGTGGATTGAAGGCCCGTCCGCACTTCCATAGTAATGACAGAAGCACTCTTCTCATAATGTTCTTGCATCTTTTCAAGTCGTTCATGCACGGTTTTAACGGCTTCTTCTACTTTCTCAGACCCTGTACTATCGTTCATATTACTTAGTATCTCTTTAAGTTTGTTAAAATGATCTTGTTGTGCAATACGAAGTATATCTATATGCCTGTGCACCACCGTATCTAAGTCGGGTATCTCTTTTTCCAAAAACCTTTGTATATTCAAAAGAGCACTCTCTTCTTGAATATACATCTGCTCTAACTTGGAAGATAGCAGCACTTGTTGAGATGAGAGTTTGGTAAAAACAGAGAGCTCGTTTTTCAAGGCCATCTGCACCGCATCCAAAGTCTTCTCATCCATACTTTCAATAACGCATAGCTTGTCATTTAAGATACCGAAATACTCTTTTATATCAGAGATCAAAATGCCCAAGAGTCTTTCATGCTCTTCTTTCTCAGCCTTGTCACTGTTGAGCTTAAACTGATACATCACATACATCACCATATAAAAGATAAGAGAGAGAAGTAAAGGAAGAAGTGAAAACTGAATGTCGCTTTTAAGATCTCCCATCTCAATAGAAAAAACAAATAGAGAGATAGATGAGACCAGTCCAATCATCAAGACAAGGGGAGCATAATTAATCTTACGTCTCATCTTAAAGACAAGAAGCTGACGCCAAAATAGAAAAAGTATAATAAGACCCGTACAGGCAGTCCATATTTCAGGCATAACAAACACCTTTGTAAAAGATATTTTATTATGCCATAAATTTAATCATGATGGGGTTTGTCTCTTTTTTTAAAAGAGTTAAAAGCAGTGAGCTGTATATTCCCAGATAAGAGAGCAAAAAGAAGATTAGATTAGTATATATCAACTCTGCCGACATAAAAACAGTTCTCTGTATTCCCAGCTTGGGAACAGAGATTATTGTCCTAAAAGGTCTCTTAGGCTCTGTTTCACCTCTTTACCTTCTAAGATCTCATAAACCTCTTTGGCTATTGGAAGATAGAGTTTTTCTTCGTGCATTATCTTATGCAAGGCGTATGATGTACCTATACCCTCAGCCACTTCGCCCAGTTCTTTTAAGATCTCTTCTTGAGACTGACCCTTAGCCAGACCAAGACCGACTCTGAAGTTTCTCGACATTGTTGAGCTTGCCGTTAAAAAGAGGTCCCCGGCTCCGCTTAGACCCGTGAAGCTCTCTTGTCTTGCTCCGTAATGCAGTCCAAAACGTTCCATCTCGACCAGACCTCTTGATATAAGACTCGCAGCTGCATTTTTTCCAAGACCCAGGCCTTCACAAATACCTGCGGCAATAGCTATAACATTCTTATACGCACCGGCCACTTCTGCTCCGGCAACATCGTCTGAGATATATGTTTTAATAAAAGAGGGAAAAAAACTCGAAAATTCCAAGGCCGTCTTTTCATTTAAAGAATTGATCACTAGAGCAGTAGGAAGGCTTTTCATCACCTCTGTTGCAAATGAGGGGCCTGATAAAAAACAGATATTTTCTTCAGGGATATAAGGCGCATATATCTCATTTAAGAACCTCCCGGTACTTGCCTCTATGCCCTTAGCTGCGACCAAGATCTTCTGATTGTTGTAGATGAAGTTCTCTTCCAGCCATTTTCCAATCTCTTGAGCAGGAATTGCAATCACTAGATATTGCAGTTTTAAGATCTCTTCGAGACTAACAAAATTATCCAAATCTCTAGGTGTTCTAGAACTGATAAAGACCTCATTTTTTTCACTTAAGGCAAAGGCCAAGGCCAAACCCCATTTTCCCGCTCCGATTACACCGATTTTTCTAGGAAAGTCTGTTTTACAATCGCTCTTAGCTACTTTTGCCATTATTGTATCGCCTTTTCAAAATTATCCAGATCTTTTTCTCTTCCTATTACAACCAAAAGATCACCTTCGTCAATAATATGATTATAACCAGCAGAGGTAAAACTTAATTCTGCTTCCAGCTCCAAGTCGGCAACCGCTAATATAAGCACATTAAACTCCTCATGAAGGGAGATATCATGGAGTTTTTTATTTTCCAATACTGATCCCTTACAAATGGTGTATTCTGCCAATTTTAGCTCTTTATTATGATAAAGAATCTCATTCATCACCTCTACGACAGCGGGTTTTTCCAAGCACTCGACTATCCCATTTGCCGTCGTTTCAAGCTTTGCAATAGACTTGTTCGCACCGGCGAGGTGGAGTTTGTTCGCACTATCTTTTGAGGTTGCCAAAGAGATGATATACAGATCTGCATATTCAGCTCGCAAGGAGATCGTCAAAAAGACATTTTGGGCATCATCATCTAAGGCACAAAAGCACATCAGCTCATTAATATCAAACTTCTGTGCAATATCTAACCATTCATCATCAAGTTCGACCAGGTCAACATTATATCCATCTTCATCCGCGCGCTTGAAGCTCAACTCATCAATAACATAGATATGGATCTTTGTACCTGAGGAACTAAAATTTGACACTATCTCTTTGGCATATTCATTATATCCAAACACAAGAACAGGCTTCATCTCATCTCCCTTCTCTTATGCAGGTTTAAGGAGAACTCTTTTATCATTATCTTAAGACCGATCATTACAAGAATATCGCTCTCTAAAAGTTCCATCTTCATCTGTGGATTAAAATAAAAATGTTTTTTTCTATAGATACCCAGCAGAATAAGTTTTGTGTCATGAACATTAAGGTCTTCAACACATTTTCTTTTACTTAAAATCCTCTCATCAATCAACAACTCTTCTATCACAACATCCATATTTTGGCTTCTTAAAGCATTTATTGCCTCAAAAGCGACTGGCTTACCCGTAAACTCTTTGGCTAAAACACCTATGAGTTCTTGAGGATAAATAA
>CBFDAB010000011.1:0-29702 GCA_965602745.1 uncultured Campylobacterales bacterium | reverse complement strand
AGCTAAGGAGACTCAAACAGACACTTAGTGTTTGTGGACGGGAATTATAGGAGAATAAATATTTAATGTCAAGACTGTTTATGGGAAATGTTAAAATTTACTCACAATGTTCATTTAGAATACTTTTAGGTGACTCTTTAGATGAATAATTGCATAGGGATTGCCTCTAAAAAGAAGTAATATCAAAATAACTTGCTAAAATCATATCAATGATTTTATTTGAATACAACTTTATACTCTTATTGATACTGCCTATAATTTACTGTTTATACAGATGCCGTGAAGAAATTGTCAAGCGTGTTTTTGTACATCTGGCACTCTTTAGCCTTAAGCGTCCTCGCTTTTGGGTACAAGATCTTCTAAAATTGCTTATTGCACTTTTACTTCTTATAAGTCTGGCCTCACCTATACTGATAGACAAAAGCAATCCTCTAAACCGTCAGGGTATAGATATTGTGCTATCTATAGATGCGAGCGGGTCAATGCGGGCATCAGGCTTAAGTGAAACGAGAGAGACTCGTTTTGAGACGGTTCAGCGTGTGGTAAGAGCTTTTATTGAAAAACGCTTAAATGATAATATAGGTGTCGTGCTTTTTGGAGACTTTGCCTTTATCGCATCTCCTGTGACTTATGAAAAAGAGATAGTCTCGCAGATGGTCTCTTATCTTCAAACAGGAATGGCAGGAGACAACACGGCTATAGGAGAGGGAATAGCTCAGTCTATTCGTGCACTCTCTTTTTCTAAGGCAAAGACTAAGGTCATTATCTTGCTTTCTGACGGGGAGCATAACAGCGGACGTATCTCTCCCAAGGATGCTGTTAAAATTGCACAAGAGCAAAACATCAAAATCTATACTATTGCGGTAGGGGATGACTTTAATCCGGCTCTTCTTCAAGAGATAGCCTCACAAACCGGAGGAAAATCTTATTCTGCGGTAAATGAAGATGAACTTAAAGATGTGTATGAGCAGATAAATAAGATGGAAAGTTCTCAGATCAAGTCTCAGCAATTCTTGAAAAAAGAGTATTTTTACCAATATGTCTTAGTACTTGCCTTTTTTCTTCTCTCTTTTTATATTTTACGTCGTTTTAGGGGGATGGCATGAGCTTTTTATCTCCTGAGTTTTTCTGGCTGACTCTGGTCTTGCTTTTGATGATGTTCTATAGAAAGCAGAAAAAAGAGCATGGACTTGCACAAGAGACAAGGCACAAGCTCATACTTTTGTATATCTCTTTAATGCTGATGGTCTTAGCCTTAGTTCGACCTGTCTTGGAAGAAGTACCTATCAAGCAAGAATATGAAGGAAGCGAGGTTGTTATCGCCTTAGACCTCTCGTATTCTATGCAGGCAGAAGATATTAAGCCTAATAGACTGGAGGCTTCTAAGGAATTCGTCAAAGAGCTGATCAAAAAACGTGTACATGAACGATTTGCTCTTTTAGGATTTACGACAAATGCGATCATCCTCTCTCCTTTAAGCTCAGATGAGGAACTCCTTTCTCATCAGCTTGATCTTATTGAGTCTGAACTGGTTATTACTAAGGGAACGCATATGGCCTCTGTCTTAGAACTCAGCACCAAGCTCTCTCAGGTCAAGGCCAAAAACCTTATCATTGTAGGAGACGGGGGAGAAGAAGAAGACTTTTCCAAAGAGATATCTTATGCTTCAGAAAATGGGCTGAGTATCTCTATGGTGATGATGGCAACAGCCTCTGGAGCGAAACTAAAAGATAAATACGGGAGATGGATGAAAGACAGCTCTGATCATCTTGTTATCAGCTCGCAAAATGCTAAGGTCCAAGCCTTAAGCGAAGAGACAGATGGTGTATATGTTCAAGCAGGAGAAGGTGCCGTGAATGAGATATCCTCATGGCTGGATACGAGAGAGAAGAAACTTAGTAGTGCCGATCTTATGATGTATAAGGAACTCTTTTATTATCCTCTCTTTTTATCCCTTCTGTTTTTTCTCTTAGGGGTGACTAAACTTCATAAATATTTTATGCGAGCTCTGGTTCTTCTCTTGGCCCTTATCGGGATCAATGCGAACGCTGACATGAGAGAGTTCTCTACTCAAAGTGCAGGGGATAAGGCTTATGTTCAGATGAAGTATCTAAAAGAGTTAGAGCAGTATAAACAAGTAGGACTTAGATCCCCTGAAGACCATTATAATCTTGCAAATGCCTACTATAAGGCAGGGAAGTATGAAGAAGCTATTGACACCTATAAAGAGATACGCTCAATCAGCCCCTCCTTAAAGGCCAAGACCTTTCACAACCTTGGGAACTCTTATGTCCGTTTAGAGATGTTTGAAGAAGCAAGGGTGGCGTATAAAAAAAGTCTGATTATCTCTTATGACAAGCAGACAGATGAAAACCTTTTACATATCTCAGGTTTTAAGAAGGCCGAGGGTCTGCAAACAGGTCAGCAAGAGGGGAAGAAGAAGAATGAGAGCAAGGCGGTCAAAGATACATCTAAAAAAGAGGGACAGAAAAAAAAGGGTGCAGGATCTTCAAATATGAAGGTCTCCGCCCAAGCGGGTGCGGGTTCTAAAACAAAGGGTAAGAAAGTGAAAAATGAGTCACAGGTACAGTTTAATGCTTCTCAGTCAGGACTCTCTTACCGTCAGTATGAACTTATTAATGAAAGGAGTGTGAATGAAGAAAATCCTTGGTAGTCTTTTGATCCTAACTCTTAGTCTCTTTGCAAAGAGCACTTATGAATGGAAGATAGAGCTCAAAGACACAGAACTTTATCTTCACCAAGCTACCGTCTTAAGTATGGAGTGTTCTTTTTCCAAAGAGGGGAAAAATGACGGGATAGAGTTTAGTCCTCCTAAAGACATCCCTTTTGACTTTGAACTCCTAAGCGAGAATAGACATTTTACAGGTGAAAAACAGACCCTTAACTACAAATATCTTGTATTTGCCAAAGAAATAGGGACGTATGAGCTGAAACTGCGTCCTGTGATGCTTTTTACAAGTCAAAGCGCTATTGATAATGTCATTGTCGGGCGTGATAATATAAATGATCTTGAAGTTGAAAAAGAGATTGCCGAAATAGATCCCATTATAATAAGAGTAGATGAGACCTCTTCTTCTATAACGGGAAGATTGAGCCTGAAGACAGATATAGATGTGAGAGAGGTCTCAGCTTATGAGCCTGTTCATTTGGAAATTTCCTTAGAAGGTGAGGGAAATCTTCAAGACCTCAAAGATATAGGCTTTGAGATAGAAGATGTCCAAGTCTTCTCTGATGAGGTGGAGTCCAAATTTTCTTTGAGCGAAGATGGGTATAAGGGAGAGTGGATTCAGAGACTTGCTTTTGTGGGAAAGAGAGACTTTATCATTCCTTCTATCTCTATTCATTATTTTGATCCTCAAGACGAAAAAGAGAAGGTCTTAAACACAGAGGCCTTTAGTATTAAAGTCAAAGAAGACGGAATTAAAAGAGAAGACCTGATAGATAAGGTAAATCTTCCTTCACAGGAGATAGATTTCACTGTTTATATTCAATATGTCTATTGTCTTTTGAGCTTCTTAGCGGGTTTTGTTCTTGCGAAGCTGTTTAGACTGCCTAAGAAAACCGTCAAAAAAGAGAAAGGCATAAGAATTAAGAAGGCTAAAAATGTGAAAGAACTTTTAGAAGTCTTGATCGTGTGTGAGAAGAACCTTTTTGCTTTAGAAATAGAAGAGTTGGAAAGAGCTGTATATAAAGGTGACACCGTCAAACTTTCAGACTTAAAAGACAGGGCCCTTAGTAAGCTTTAATGCCGGCCACACTTTTTCTACACATTGAGATAATAGTGTTTCTTCAAAATAATAGAAGCAAGTTGAAAAATAATTTTGACTTGCTATAATAACTCTCATTACAAATAGGATAGATATATATGAACGAAAAAATAATTAAGATTAAAGAAGAAGTAGCCAAGGTCGTTATCGGTCAAGAGAAGATGATCGACGGGCTTTTAATAGGGCTTTTATGCGAGGGACATATACTTATCGAGGGTATTCCGGGACTTGCAAAGACAACAACGGTAAATGCGCTTTCAAAGGCTCTTGGACTGGGTTTTAAAAGAGTCCAGTTTACACCTGACCTTCTTCCCTCAGATATTTTAGGTGCAGAGATCTATGATCCCCAACAAAACGGTTTCAAGATCAAGCAGGGACCTGTTTTTACAAACCTCTTGCTTGCTGATGAGATAAACCGTGCCCCTGCAAAGGTACAGTCCGCTCTGCTTGAAGTGATGCAAGAGAAGCAGGTGACTATAGGTGACGAATCATTTCAGCTCTCACCTCCATTTTTCGTTATGGCAACTCAAAATCCTGTTGAGCAAGAGGGCGTTTATCAACTTCCAGAAGCCCAGCTTGACCGTTTTATGATGAAGCTTGTAGTGGGGTATAACACCAAGGAAGAAGAGTTAGAGATAGCAAGACGTATTTCAAGCAAGACAAATGCCCAGATCAATGCTGTTGTCTCTTTAGCTGAGTTAGAAGAGCTTAAGAAAGAGGTCTCTTCTGTTCACATGGATGAAGAAGTAGAAAGATATATGATAGAACTTGTATCAGCTACGCGTGATCCTGAAGCTTACGGCTTGGCTGAGATAGCAGACTATCTGCAGTTTGGAGCCAGTCCTCGTGTAAGTATTGATATCTTTAAGGCAGTCAAGGCAATGGCCTTCTTAAGAGGAAAAGATTATGTCTCTCCTGTTGATGTCGCATATATCATCAAAGAGATCATGCGCCACCGTATTATCTTGACTTATGAGGCAGAAGCAGAGGGCGTGACGGCAGATCAGATAATCGACAAGATTGTCGAAGCCGTAGCGATTCCCTAGAGTATAAAAATATGTTAAAACAAGAAAAAGCGGTCCGTGAAGCGGATGTTTCTGTAAAACAAGCAAAAGTGGTCCGCCAAGGGGATGTTTCTCCAAAACTCAAAAAAATATTAGTCAGAGCAAGACGTCAGGTCTTCTCTGAACTTATCGGAAATAATGCTTCTATCTTTCAGGGTGAGGGATATGACTTTATAGAACTTCGTGAGTATATGCCCGGAGATGATATTCGTCATATAGACTGGAATATTACGGCAAAGAAACAGCAGCCTTATATCAAGGTCTTTAGAGAAGAGAGAGAGTTAAATGTTGTTCTGGCTTCTATGCTTAACGGATCGGTACACTTTGGCTCGAAAAAGTTTAAACAAGATTTCATTGCAGAGATAACAGCCATGCTCTCTTTTTCAGCGATTAGAAACGGAGACTTGCTTAGTTCTTACATCTTTGCAGACAAGCTTTATAAAGAGAACCGTCCGAGCAAGAAGATACATTCTGTTCAATCCTTAGTCTCTGAGGTCTTAGACTTTGATGCCTTAGGTAAAAAAGCAGATTATGCCGGGTTGAGCAAGTACCTGATGCAAAGGCTTAAACGAAAGTCTCTTCTCATTGTTATAGCAGACTATTTTGACCTTCCTGACTTTAGAGTCTTGGCACGTAAGCATGAGGTCATTGCTATTATAGTGCGTGACCGTATGGAAGAGCATCCTCCATCTTTTGGTTTTTCTACCCTGCAAGACCCTGAATCGGGTGCCGAACTTGAGGGTGATTTTAACACGGCGACGATGAAGGCTTATGAGGCAAAGGTGGCCGCACATGATCATAAACTATATGAAAAACTGCGCAAAGATCAGGTTCGTTTCGTGAAAATATATACAGATGAACAAGCTGTTGTAAAACTCAAACGACTTTTTGAAGGAAATATATAGATGCGTGACATCCCCTTACACGATATCAAGCCTCTTGTTGAGGTTCCTGATAACTCTTTGATGCTTCTTGTTATTATATCGGCTCTTGTGCTGACGCTTATCCTTGTTCCTCTTTTCTTGTGGATATGGAAAAGATATAAGAAAAATGCAGAGTTAAATCTTAGAAAGAGCTATCTTGAGAAGATTCATGCCATTGACACCAGTCATGCAAAACAGGCCGCTTATGAGATAAGTGAGTATGGACGGCTTCTGGCTGTAAGTGAAAAAGAGATAGAACTCTTAGAAAATTTAGACAGACGTCTGAGTGAGTATAAGTACAAAAAAGAGGTGACAAAGATAGATGATGAGACACTTGGACATTATCATGTCTTCTTAGAGGTTCTTGATGCATCTTGAGTTTCCCTATCTGCTTCTTCTTATCCTTCTTTTTATCATCTGTGCAAATCTTTGTAAACAGCGTCAAGAGAGTCTGGTCTTTCCTCATATGAGACTTTTCGGAACGGCTTCGATGGCCTCATCATATCTTTTAAAGATCTTAAAATGGGTGGGGATAGTCAGCTTGATAATTTCCTTTTCATCTCCTTATGAAGAGAGAGAAATAGACCTAGAACCGAGAGAAGGATATGACATTGTACTTATGCTTGATGCAAGCGGGTCTATGCGCTTTCAAGGCTTTGATGCGAACAACGCAGAACGTAACCGCTTTGAAGTGGTGCAAAACATAGTCGATGCCTTTATTCAAAAGAGAGAAAATGACAACCTTGGAATGATAGTCTTCGGAGATTATGCCTTTGTCGCCTCTCCCATCACCTATGATAAGAACATTCTCTCTAAGCTATTGAAACAGCTTTATATAGGTGTAGCCGGACCGAATACGGCTATCTTCGATGCCATAGCCCAATCCGTCACGCTGATGCAAGAGAACAAGGCAAAGTCCAAGATAGCTATTCTTTTAACAGACGGTAAAAATACAGCAGGGCAGGTTCCTTATGATGCGGCTATTGCTTTAGCGCAAAAAGAGGGCTTGAAGATCTATAGTATCGGTATAGGACGACCCGGCGAATTTTCTGAGGGAACCTTGGCTCGTATCGCAAAAGAGACAGGAGCAGAGTTCTTCGCTGCGTATTCGGCTGAACAGCTCGAAGGGATTTATGAAAAGATAAACGAGCTTGAAAAGTCGGAATTGCTAGGTGAAAAATATCTGCATAAGACATATTACTATATCTACTTTTTATTTGTCTCTTTTATGAGCCTCTTGCTTTATCTTGTTATTCGTTCTAGAAAGGGGTGGGCATGACACTTTTATATCCGATATTTATTTACCTGATGCTACCTCTGCTCTTTATCCTCTTTTATTTTATTATGAGGGGGTCTGCTCAGAGTCATCTTATCTTTGATAAGGATGTACTGGATAGACTTCGACAAGAGAATAAGAGCCTTAGTAAAAGAGCACGATATACACTATTTTTAAGCTCTTTTATCTTTATGATACTTGCCCTCTCTGCTCCTGTTATCAAAGAGGGAGAGATCATTGTTGAAGCCAAGAGCGCAGATATTTTGATAGGTATTGATATCTCTGAGTCTATGAAGGCTGAAGACAGATACCCTAACCGTCTTGACTTCGCAAAGCACAAGGCCATTGATCTTATCAAGCAAGCTCCTCATAACCGTATCGGTGTACTTGCCTTTGCCAAGCATGACTACATCGTTTCTCCTTTGAGTTTTGATCACGCTTCAGTTGCTTTTTTACTTTCTAAGATAGAGACAGGAAGTATCACAGAGAAGGGGACGCATTTAGACTCTATGCTGCAGTCTGCTATCTCTATGCTGGAGCATGCAGATATTAAAAACCTTCTTCTCTTTACTGATGGAGGAGATGAGACAGACTTCTCAAAAGAGATAGACTTAGCCAAAGAAAATGGACTGCGTCTGTTTATTATAGGAGTGGGCTCAAACGAGGGAAGTCCTGTACAAAGTCCTGATGGAGGATTTATAAAACATAAGGGAAATATTTTGATCTCTAAACTTAATCCTGAGATCAAAACACTTGCTACACAAACAGGGGGAATATATATAGAGTCTGTCTTGGGGGAAGAAGATATTAAGACAATGCTTAAAGAGATCGAGTCTATAGCTGAAAAATCAACTCTTAAAGAAGAAAAAATACCTCAATATATACAGCTCTTTTATTATCCTCTAGCATTAGCCGTATTTTTTCTCTTTTTAGCATTTTCATCTCTTCCTAGACCTGCTGTCCAAGCTCTTTTAGTCTTAGCCTTGATCGGCTTGACTCAAGAAGATGTAAATGCGGGACTTCTTGATTTTAAAAAACTTAAAGATGCAAAAGAGGCTTATGCAAATGAGGACTATAACAAGAGTGCTTCTTTATATGAAGACTTTGCCACCCAGTCTCCTGAAGCCGTTTATAATCTTGCTAACAGTTTATATAAAGAAAAAGAGTATGAGAAGGCCTTGAAGGTCTATAATGAAGTCTCGACACAAGAGAGCACCTTTAAGGCGCAGTCCCTGCACAACAGAGGAAATACACAGGTTCAACTGAAGCAGTATGAAGAAGCTTTAAAGTCTTATGAAAAAGCACTTGAACTCCAAGATGATAATGAGACGAAGGAGAATTATGAGGCCGTTAAGAAGTTTTTAGAAGAGCAAAAAAAGCAAGAGGATAAAGAAGATAAGAAGAAAGAATCTGAAGAGCAGAAAGATTCCAAAGATCAAGAAGACTCTGAGAATAAAGATGAGAAGTCAAATGATGAAAAATCACAAGACTCAAAATCACAGAATGAGAAAAAAAGCGAAAAGCAGGACTCAGAACAGAAGTCTGAAAAAAATGAAAAGAAAAAAGACGAAACGTCTAATGCCTCAAAAGAAGATGAAAAGAGAGACAAAGAAGAGAAGAGTGATAAAGACAAGGCAAAAGAGAAAAGTCAGGCTTCTGAGCAAAAAGATGATGGAAAAGGCGAAAAGGCAGAACAAGTCCCTTATGGTATGAAAAAGATGAGTGATTTGGAAGCTAAAAAATGGTTAAAAGCGATACAGCAGTCACAAAAAGGCCATCTGTATAAGATGCAAGACATAGAACATGATGAGGAAGAAAATGAAAAACCTTGGTAAGATAATTTTATTTTTTATAATGCTTTCACCCCTAAGTGCAGAGATAAAAGTGAGCGTTGACAGAGACCAGATCACAAGAGGCGAGAGTGTCACCTTTACCCTTAGTGTCACAGGTGAGGGGGAGCTACGACTCCCTCCCTTGGATGAACTGTGCGGATATAGCATAGACGGTAAAATGCAGAGTCAAAAAGATGTTATTTCTAATGGGAAACGTAGCCATGAGATCTCTTTGATGTATGAGTTTATACCTCAAAAATCTTGTGTTATCGACTCATTTCCTGTGAGTGTCAATGGTGTTGAAGAAATGACAAAGCCCATTAATATTAGGGTATCAAAGATCTCTATTTCTAAGAATGAACCCCTTATCGTTGAGCTAGAAACGGCTAAAAGTTCTGTTTATGTCGGAGAGCCTTTTGAGATGAAGGTAAACTTTAAAGAGCGTCAAAATGTAAACAGTGTCGCGGAATCCATTTCTCTTGCTGATAGTAAAAACATCTGGATTAAGAGTGAGGAAAAGGGGCAAGCCTTTGTCAAAGATAGCTATAAAACACGGGTAAACACCTATGCTCTAGCAGCGCAGCAAAGTGGAAAACTAAGTCTTGGTCCTTTAAGATGGGATCTGAAGGTAAGATCCAGATCACGGGATTCTTGGGGAATGGTTTATGCCACGGCCAAAACAAGAACAGTCTTTTCAAATGAGTTAGGCATAGATGTTAAGCCTCTTCCTGAAGGTATAGAACTCGTCGGCGGACTTGAGATCTTAGTCAAAGTGGATAAAAAAGAGGTGAATGCAGGCGAAGCGGTTAATTTGACAATAGAGGTAAAAGGGCGCGCCAATATTGAAGATATTCAAGCCTTTAATATTCATCTAAACGGAGCGCAAGCCTTTAATGAAGAGCCAAAATTGACGCATTATATACAAGAAGGAAAATATTTTGGCTCATTCATACAAAAATCAGCCATAGTGGCCCAAAGAGATTTTACCCTTCCTTCGTTTGAGCTAAAATACATGGATACTCAAACAGATACGATCAAGACCATCAGCTCTGAAAAAATTGATATTAAGGTCTTGAACTCACCTCCTCTTGTAAAAGAAGAACTGAAGATATCCCGTCCGGATGAAGAGGTGAAAGATGTAAACAGACAAGGCGGAGTCCTCTCTATCTTACAAGGAGGACTTCTTATTCTGGCCGGAATTGTATTTGGTCTGATAGTCTCTATGATCCCATGGAAAAGAGTTTTTGCAAAAGAGAAGTCAAAGCCTCTTATCTCGGCAAAAGAGTCAAAAGAGGTCTTACAACTTCTGCTGAGCCATATGCATCAAGACCCTCAGATAGAAGATCTTGTACAAAAACTTTCGGAAAACCTGTATGAGGGAAAGTCTCATCATATTGATAAGAAGAAGTTAAAAGAGATTGTCAAGGCCTTGCAAAAATAGAACTTCACGTCGAGGAGACAGAAGGCTTATTCAGATGCCTGTCTCACAGGCACTGGCTGGAGGGTTACACCGGCGTAAGGGTCTGCTTGCAGTAGTAATAAGAGAATAAAACTCATAATACCTAATAAAAAAATCTGAGATAAATAAACAAAAACAACTAAGTTAACTCAAAAATAAAAGCAGATTTTTCTCATATATTTGTTATCATTGGCGTAATAAGGGAGAGCACATGGAAGTAGCTAAATATGTGTTTCAATCACGATATTCATCCCCGTTTCAGCTTGGAAGACTGGATACTCAAACCGCAGATAAAGAGGCTAAAACGGAGCTCGGAAATAAAGTCCCTGTAGTAAAAGAACAGGGTGTCACGGCGGCTAAAAACAGTGTATCCCAAGTCACCTCTTCCAGCTCAGTCAACCTTTCTCAAAGTTCTAAAGAGAGTGGTTTAAGCGACTCATTAAAAAACTTTACCACCATTAATAATCAGACCAAGGCAGTTCAAGCTTATTCAAGCTAAGGTTCTTATCTACCTGTGATTACCTTGGCTAAAGCAGTTTTAATTAGCTTGTAGCTCTGCTGAAGGTCCTTAAAATTTGTCTCAACAATCTTTGTTGTTGTTTTTGCCTTTGTATAATGTTGGTTTCGATTATTTGTCTCAATTTGGTGGTTTTCATATTTTAGGATCAAGTTGTTGACTGAGTCATTTAAGATGTCGAATTCATCTTCTTTTTTTCTTAGTTCGGCTGTACAGTGCCTAAGCTCAGACTTAAGATCTTTATCTGAGTTTTTTTCACATTTGTAGGTGAGACTTTTTTTCTCCAACCTCAGATGAACAAGCCGTTCTTTTAAGATGTCAAGTTTTGCAACTTCGCTATTCTTCTGAACTTGAATGTTTTTAAGTTCAGTTTCTAGTTTATGATACAAATCCTCTTTTTCAAGTAAGCCCTGCTTATGTATTAGTATGTTTTTCTGAGCTAAAGTATATTGGGTCAATATTGAAAAAATAGCACTATAATTCCAGATGTTTTTATTTGCATCGATTATAGAAGACTTTTTAATTTTTTGACCTTTCTCATTTAAGATAGTCTCCCCGTTATAATACTTTAAAAAGAGGTCTGCTTGCTTATCTCTTTGTAATACCTTATTCATTAATATCTCGGCAAACTTTGCAAGCATTTTGTCAAAATGTAAACGTAGTATATAACCGTTCAAGGCTAGACTCGTCTCATCATCAAAACCTTCTATGTAAGGTAACATAGAAATATCAAGAAAACTGCGGAAGGTGTCAGGTAGGAGTCGATGAAAGGTTGCGTTGTCTAGGCGTGAAAAATTTAAAGCTGAATTTTCCAGTTCGGGTATCATATCTAAGAGTTCATCAGAAAAATCATCATAAAAATTTTCTTCATATAAGGAGATAAGTTTTTCGGGATCAAAGCCGTTAAAGCGTAGCTCTGAACCATCTGTTTTGGAAGAGGGCGAGACAAAATTACGTACATACATTTTTTTAGAGAGAAAAAGTGTGATATCGCGCTTATGAAGCTGGAGTATATCTTCTAAATCTTCTCTAATATAAGAACGTATATCATCGTTACTTAGCTCTAAATTATCAAAAATATTAAAAAGTTCAACTACCTTATCTTGAGGAAATTGATGTAGATAAGAGTGTACTTTAAACTCATTAATGTCTTTTTTTAAAAGGTGTAGTTTTTGATTTAAATTGAAGAGAGCTTTATCAAGGGCTACATTGATCCCTTTTTTAAAGAGCTTTGACAGTTTGATGCTATATGCATTTAATTTTACCTCTATCTCTTGATCGCTTTTTAGAAAAAAGAGTTTAAATCCCTTCTCTATCGCCAAGGTGTGCGAAAGCACGGTGCTTTCGGTGAAGAGTTCAAAAAGAGAGTTAAGAAGTTCCAGATACTGTTTTGTAGAGTAGTCATGAACATAAAAAGGAGCCATTAGGTTCTTTTCTAAATATTGGACAGTAGCTTGAGTGATTTTATCTGAGCGCGATTGTATCATAGACCTACCAGAGTTGAGATATTTTATTATAGAACATTTATTACGTATACACTAACTTTTTGTACTGACTTTGCAAATATGTATTATTTTAAGATGTCATGCAAAGAGTTGGCCTCTTTCATCTTTACATCTAAGTCGTCCCACTGCTCATTTTCTACCATCTTTTTCATCAGGTCCAGCTCTTTCTCAAAATAACTTAAGGAGTCAAGAAGGTGGGTCTTGTTTTGACGAAAAATATCTCCCCACATATTTGGAGATGACTTTGCTAAACGGCTCATAGAACGAAATCCACCTGCCGCAAGGTTTAAGATATTTTGATGTTCTTCATGTTTTAGCACGGAGTTGGCCAAAGAGTAAGAGATAAGGTGAGGCATATGCGAGATAAAGGCAACATGAAGGTCATGCTCACTTGCCTTCATATAGACTAAACGCATATGTATCTGAGAGAAGAGGCGTACAGCTGTTTCTTGTTGATGCTCACCGGAGTTTTCCAAGTCACACAAGACGACAACCTTATCATGATACAGATCATCAAGAGCGGCTGAAGGGCCAAATTTTTCTGTTCCAGTCATAGGATGGGCAGCGACTATGTTTTTACGCAAAATAGAAGGGATAGAGTTAACAATCTTTTCTTTTGTCGAACCGAGGTCAATAACGGTTGTTCTCTTTTTAATACCTTCTAGATCTTTTATACATGAGATAATCCCATCAACAGGAATGGCTAAAATAATAATATCTGCATCTTTGACTTCATCAAAGCTTACAATCTTGTCAACAAGTCGCAATTTTAGGGCTTCTTCTTCGTGGGCTTTATTGTGATCAAAGCCTATGATGCTCTTAATCATAGGAAGTTTTTTTATTGCCATGGCTAAAGACCCGCCCATTAAACCAAGTCCGATTATTGCTGCTGTCATTTTTTTATCTTTTTTTGTTCGCATTATAGCAAACTTGATATAATTCGCATAAAAATAGGATTATATATGCCGTATTCACATCTTTTTGAAAAAAATAAGATCTTATGTTCTTGTAATAAGATTTCTATCGGTGAGGCAGTAGAGTTTATAAAGAGAGATAATATAAAGAGTGTAGAGGAGTGGATGGACTCTGATATACAAATTGTAGGAGATAAGTGTGAGGCCTGCTGTGAAAACGGAGTAGAGAATGACGGAGTAATACTTGCTTCCGTACTTTCTCAGGTAAAGCAGGGAAGACTTTAACCTCTTTAGTAACTAAGTTAAGTGGTCTGTGTAGCAGAAGTTTCAGTAGTAAAGCTTTAGACACTCTTCATAAATTCTAATATATGTGCTTTGAAATCTTCCATCAACAAGGTCGGGGTACGTTTTTTATTATAGATAAGAGAAAACTCACGCATAAACTTATGATTTTTGATGGGAATCTCAAAAAGCTCTTTGGCTTTAAGCTCTTTTAGCACAGATATACGAGGCAGGCAACTGATATAAGAGCTGTCTAAAAGTAAAAAGTTCTTAATGGCCTCTGTCTGTTCCAGTTCTAATATAATATTGAGTTCTTTATCTACAGGCTGGATCTGCTCCAAAAATACTGAACGCGTTCCTGAACCTTTTTCTCTAAGTATCCATTTTCTCTTGGACAGGGTGTCAATAAAATGGGCTTTTTGCAAGCTCTTATCAGAACTAACGACAATAAGCTCATCTGGTGCAATGACTTGTTGAACAAGGGTGGTAGAGTGAATATTTCCCTCAATCAAGCCCAAGTCTATCTCCCCATTTTCTATAAGGTTTACAATATCTTGAGTATTTTCCATTTTCATATTTATAGATACACCGGAGCGTTTTGACATATAAGATGTCATTAATTGAGGCATGATGTAGTGTGCAGTTGTTAGGCTCGCACCCACATTTAGCTCACCATGAAGATGGTTTTGCGTAAAGCTTTGATACAGGCTTTTAAGCTCAATGAAAAGGGGCTTGACTTCTCGTAAAAAGAGTCTGCCTCTCTCGTTTAAGACAAGTTTTTTCCCCATACGTTCAAAAAGCTTCTCATCCAAATGGTTTTCAAGCTCTTTAAGAGCCATGGAAATAGCGGATTGGCTCATTTTATATTGATTAGCGACTTCAATTAGAGTGCGGGATTTTGACACGGCGATAAAGAGCTCTATCTGGCGTATGGAGAACATAATAACCTCTGAAAAATTAAGATAACTTTTATTGAATATTATATCATTTTTATTTAATTTTTTTGAAGGTACTTAGTGTGTTATTATTTCACAATAAAATACGAAGGAAGTCTCATATGCAAAGACGCGATTTTTTCAAAAAATCACTGGCAGTAGCCGGTGCGGCAGCAATAGGAAGCTCACTAGAAGCAGCTTCACAACCGTTAACTGGTCAAAAAGTTTCACAGGTTGCTTTTCCTCAAAAGCGCCCGATGATAACATACTCGGACAGACCACCCCTTTTAGAAAGTCCTAGAGATGTGTTTTCTCAAGCAATCACACCCAATGACCAGTTCTTTGTACGATGGCATATGCCTGAGATTCCTACTCATGTAGACCTTAAAGAATACAGACTTAAGGTGAACGGTGAGGTTGAAAAAGAACTTTCATTCACACTTGATGAACTGAAGAATGAGTTTGAACCAGTAGAAGTAACAGCTGTACTTCAGTGTGGCGGAAATGGCCGTTCTGCATTTTCTCCTATCGCCGGTGGTATTCAATGGGGAAATGGTGCCGTCGGAAATGCTAAATGGAAGGGTGCTCGTTTAAGAGATATTCTTGAAAAAGCTGGGATTAAAAAAGAAGCAGCATGGATTGGTTTTAATGGCCTTGACAATGCAGCATATTATGAAACTCCAAACTTTGTTCGTGAAATGCATATGGAAGAGATGGGTGACCATGTTATTGTTGCATATGAGATGAATGGGGAAGAACTTCCTTACCTTAATGGTTATCCGGTCCGTCTTATCATCCCGGGGTATTATTCAGATTCATGGGTAAAGATGCTTTCTAATCTTACTTTAACAACAGATTACCAAAAGCTTTTCTTTATGGATGTTGCTTATCGTATTCCTGATAATGCGACAGAGAGTGAAGAACCTGGTGCTAAGCATGGTAAGACGAAACCGATTACTACAATGAATGTTAAGTCAATGATAGGTTATCCGACAAATGAGACAAAGGTATATCTTAACTCTCATGTAACAGTTCGCGGTGTGGCCTTTGATCAAGGTAAGGGAATCCGAGAGGTTCAAGTGTCAACTGATAACGGTAAGACATGGGAACAAGCTATCTTAGATGATGGTAAGAATGGACGTTACTCATTTAGAGAATTCCGTTATACCTTTAATCCTGGTAAGTATGGCAAACAGAAGATAATGACTAAGGCCATTAATAAAGCTGGTGAAGAACAGCCTCTTGCAGAAGAGATCAAATGGAACCATGGCGGTTATAAATATAATGGTATCGATACCGTGACAATTGAGGTGGTGTAAATGAAAAAGTATATTTTAACAATTATGTTGACACTATTGCCTTTAGCTGCAGCTGAGGTGAAAGAAAACATCCAGATCCCTTATATTCCTTACGAGATTAAAATGGGTGAAAATTTTGATGCAGTTCAAACACATTGTTTGACCTGTCACTCTTTTGGTTATATTATTAATCAAGGTCCCCAATCTAAAGCATTTTGGGCAGGAAAAGTAAAAAAGATGGTTGTTGCATTTAAGGCGCCGATGACGGATGATGATTCGGCTCTGGTAACGGACTATCTGTTTAAACATTACGGAAACGGAAAAGAGAAATAAGGGCGTAAGCTCTTGTTTTGTAAGAACACTGCTACGCTTCTACCATAACCCCTTAATTCTTTATCAAAAAATATCTAAATAAGATGAACCTTTGCCTTTCCGTACTAAAATCAATATAAATCAATATATTTATGTCGATGTAAACAGAGGCTTCTAAAACAGGGGAAAATTATGGGTAGTTTAGATTTTGGAAAATTAACAACAATAGTACTGGTTTTTTTAATTATCTCTTTTTTCTTTGGTGGTGAGATAAAGTACTGGTATGATCATCAAGAAGATCTCCAGTTTTCATTGAGTAAGACAGTTTATACGATAGAAGCTTTTGAGCGTATGGATGAAGGCGAAAGAAAGAGCATATTGGCTGAGGTCTCTTCATTATGTATCAGAAAGCATTATAAAGACAAGCTCTCTTGCGATGATACCGCCTATTGGCTAGCAAACAGCTTGGAAGACAAGGGTGTAGAGAGTACTCTGGCTATTGAATGGATGCAAACGTGTTCAGATGCGTGCTTAACAGGTGCCAAACCGACGTCATTTGATGACAGACCGGGGAAGCGTACGGGTTTATGATCTATAAATAATTATTAAACTCTTTTAGTATTTGTGCTGATGGTATGAAAAAGTGACAATAATTTCTTTCTTAGCTTTTTTCTCTCTTTTATAATTGCTTTTACTCCTTTTTAACCCCACAAGAGATAAAATCTTTAACTTTATATTATATGTTATTTCAAAGGTTATATTTAATGAGATTTTTATTTTTAGTGCTTATATTTTTTCTGGGAACCGTACAGGCCAAACTGGTAAATGATATACAATTTGATGGACTTATTCATCTTTCTAAGCCTGTAGCAAAAGAGAATCTGGGTTTTGAAATCGGAGACAGAATCTCAGAGAAAAAAATTGATGCTTCAATCAAACGTTTCTATAAGTATGGGTATTTTACTGATATCTGGGTAAGCGAAAAAAATGGGGTTTTAATCTATCACTTTAGAGAAAAGTCTGTTATCTCACATATTAAGATTGATGGTTATGGACAAGGTGACGAAGAAGAAAATAGTGAACTTTTACAGATGAAAAAAGGTTCACTATATGATAAAAATAAAGTTGAAGGTGCGAAAAAGCGTTTAATAGAGACTATTTCTCAAGAAGGTTATATCGACACTATTGTCGAGGTTGAGACTAAGACCTTGGATAATGGAAGTATGGAGCTTACATTTAAGGTAAATAAGGGTGAGAATATAGTCATTGAAAAACTCTCTTTTGAAGGGATGAAAAACTTTGAGGGAAGTGACTTTGATGATGTTATTGCTAATAAAGAACATCAATGGATGGGTTGGTTCTGGGGACGTAACAATGGAGAGATGAAGTTGACTGAACTCCAGTATGATCCATTACGAATACGCGATTTATATATGCAGCATGGTTTTTTAGATTCTAAGGTGGATGACCCTTTTGTCCGTGTTGATTTTTCCCAATATATTGCTAATATGTCTTATACTATTTATGAGGGTGAGGTTTATAGGGTCAGCAATATTATCTTAGAACAATCGATTAATGTTATAGAAGATGAAAAGATTCGTGAAGTCATTAAACTTGAGCTTAACAAGGCTTTTAATATAAAGACCTTTAGAGAAGACGCTGAACGTATAAAAACAATTATAGCTGACCTTGGATATGCATATGTGAAGGTCTCACCTGATCTTAGAAAAGATAAAAAAGCACATACTGTTGATGTTGTGTATATGATCAGACCGGGGAAAAAGGTATTTATACGAGATGTGCTTATTTCAGGAAACACACGTACTCTTGACAGGGTGACTCGCCGTGAGGTCTATCTCGCACCGGGAGACCTTTATTCTTTAACAGACATTAAAGATTCACGAAACTCCCTTCAGCGAACAGGATATTTTGAATCAACGACAATTGAAGAAAAACGTGTAGATGACGAGACAATGGATCTTATCGTAAAGGTTAAAGAGACTCAAACCGGAAATATACAGATCGGTGGCGGATACGGAAGTTTCGGCGGACTCTTGCTTTCTGCGAGTATCTCTGATAGAAATATCTTTGGTTCGGGTATCAATATGGGCTTCTCGGCTGAGACATCAGATAGAACGCAAAGCTTTAGCCTTAATGTCAGTAACCCCCGTTTAAATGACAGTGACTTCTCGGGCTCAGCATCAATATATACAAATCAAACAGATTATGAGGATTACACTATCTCGACTCAGGGACTAGGACTTGGTCTGGGACGACGCTTAAGCCGTTTCTTATCGGGGTCTGTAAATTATAATTATGCAGAATCCCAATATAGTGACATATCGAGTACTTTTATCACAACAGGCATTGATCAGGTTCTTTTTGAAGATTATCAAAAATCTGCTGTGACGGTGGGACTTCGTTTTAACAATACAGACGACTTTTATTTGGCCAGAAATGGATTTGAAGCCAGTACAAGTTTTGAGTTTGCAGGGCTTGGCGGAACGGCTGAGTTTATTAAAAATAATAACAGTTTTAAAGCATATAAGGGAGTTGCAGATTATGTTGGGTTTGATCTTATCTTGAGATACAAGGCCCGTTTTTCACATATTTTTTATGATGAGAATGCAGAAGATGCCCGCGTGAGTCTTCCTACGGCAGAAAGGTTTTATATGGGTGGTGTTGGTACGGTCAGAGGATATGAGTCTTATTCTTTATCTCCTTATGATGGTCAGGGCAGGCGTATCGGCGGTAGAAGCATGTTTGTTAATTCACTAGAAGCAAGTTTTCCATTAGTACCAAAGGCAAAACTTCGTCTAACCGCTTTTTATGATTATGGAGTACTTCAAGGTAAGGGGCAAGACCCTTTTTTAAACCCAAATGGATATGACTCTGCGGCTATACCTATCCTACCTGAAACAGAAAATGATTATCAAAAAGATTTGAATACTCATTTGACAAATACTCCTTATGAAACGAAAACAATATCGCGTTCATCTTATGGAGCAGCAATTGAGTGGTTTTCTCCAATGGGTCCAATTCAGTTGATATTCTCCCAAACTCTTGATGATAAGCCGACTGATCAGACTTCTGTATTTGAGTTTACAATCGGACAGAAGTTCTAATATTCATTCATTGCACAGTATTCTTGTATAAAGAGACTGTTTTAGAAACATCTACTACGGCTTGTTTTCTGAAGTCCGCTTTGCTTTTGAGTTTACAATCGAACAAAAGTTCTAATTTAAGAATGAAAATTGAAGCACCAAAAATGAAGAGAAGAAAAACAGTGAATATAAAAAGTTTCTAAACAACTTTCCAACTCAATTAGAAGCGATATTTCTTTAGAAAACAAGTAAAAGTGGTTTACACAGTAAATGTTTCTTCAGTAAAAGTGCAGACTTACGACCCGTATCCTAAGAAATATTTATATTAAGAAGTTCATTTTTTTGGATATCTTTGAGCTTTTCTTTAAGAAGATAGTTGTCTTTCGCCTTGATAGATAAAGATCCCTTGTCTAAGGAAATACTCAGATCTTTTTTATGATCAAAGTCATTAAACAGATCCAAAGAAAGCCGAGTCAGAAAGCTAAGCGCAGCATATGTCTCATAAGAAGGAAGATACTTCTTATGCTTGTTAAGATACTCATCACTAGGTACATTTTTACGTTGATGACGTACAAGACTAGAGATAAGTATAGTCTGTTTATGTGAAAACCCATAATTAAGACCATTAAGCAGAAGATAATAGGCATGCCTATGAGACTCATAAAAATCAATCTCTTTACCGATCTGGCTTAGTTTGATAGTGTGTAAGAAAACCTCTTTGTACTTCTCTTTGAGCTTAAGATGTTCAGCTAAAAGATCAAAAAGTTTGGATGACTGAGGATATAGCTCACTTTTTCTATCTTGCGAGAAACGATCGAGTAGGCTTGTCACACTTGGGTTATAGTTGTTTGGAAACCTGTCTTGCTGGGAGCGTAGAAGATCAGACAAGAAAAGACCCTCTCTAACACCCACACCCGAGCTTATAACCCTAGTCGCCTGGACATGTTCACTGAGAAGCTCTAAGATGAGAAGTCCCGGCTGTATTACATCCAAGCGCTCTTTTTTAACGCCTAGATCTTTTAGCTCATCTTCGTTTGCATTTAATATGTTGTCAAAATAGTCTCTCTGTTTGGAGACCTTATAGGTAAAGCCATGCAGTTTTCTAAAATAAACATCTTCTTTTTCCATGACCATTTTACTAATAGCTCGAAGACTTCCTCCAATACCAACTATGTTTGTATGATTAAAGTCAGAAGGAAGCTTTTTAAATTCATTTAAAATGTATTTTTTTGCTCCTTCTATATCTGCATTATCAAAATACAGCTCTTTTAGACGGACAGTTCCTATGTTTAGACTATAAGTCTGAATGACTTTTTTATTCTCATACAAGGCCAGTTCAGTCGAACCCCCTCCAATATCAACACTCAGGCCATCTTCTAAATGAAGCAGATTTGCTGCGGCTATACCGCCAAGATATGCTTCTCTTTCACCGGAGATCACCTTGATATGAATACCTAGCTCTTTTTTTATAAGGGAGATAAATGATTCTTTATTAGGTGCATCACGTAGAGCTGATGTAGCAACACATAAGGTCTTATTTACATTATACTGCTTAATGATAAGTGAAAACTCTTTAAGAGCTTGATAAGCACGAAGAAGGGGGCCTTCTTGAAGTTGTCCGTTGTTTTCATAAGCATTTTCACTTATACGAACTCGTGATTTAGCCTCATGTAAAAGATGAAAGGCAAATCGACTTGTTTTTTCATATATGACCATACGCGCAGAGTTTGATCCAATGTCGATAATGGCTGTGCGTTTTGCCAAGTTGTTACAACTCTTCTTTTTGTATCAGTGCGTACTTAAACTTTAGTTCGGCCATGGTCTCTACATTGTCTTTGTCCAGTACAAAACAGTCAACAGGACAAACTGCGATACATGCAGGTTCATCATAATCACCGACACACTCAGTACAGCGATCCGGATCAATTACATAAATAGGGTCACCCTCTTCAATTGCCGTGGTTGGACACTCATCTCGACATGCATCGCATGCGATACATTCGTCATTTATTAACAAAGACATTCACTACCTTTATGATACCAATTTATACAATTGGTATAGGACTTTATTCGCCCGTAAATTCAATAGAGATTTATAGCAAAACAAAGCTTGAACTTCTTTTAAATTCTAGGCTAAGTTTTATTATTTGCTTGTCGGTAAAGCACAACTCAATGAAGATGTCAATTCTAGTGTCGCAACAGCCCCTTGTTTACCATCGGTTCGGTTCTTAATACTTATCTTTGCATTAAGGGCATCAGCCGCACTTTTGGATAAAAATAGACCTAATCCAACCCCTCCTTTATTTCCAGAACGTTTAAAAGGAGCAAAATGATCAAAGGCTTCATCAACACCGACACCCTCATCAATAACTTGAATAGATAAACCTTTTTCGGTTTGAAAACTTTTTAGCAGAACGATCTTTTCTGATTGAGTAAACTTAAGTGCATTTTGTAAAAAGTTTTGCACGATCTGGTTGAGAAGAGTCGGTTGCATTGTAGCCATAAAAAGACTAGGTTGAAAATCCATTACAAGCTCTTTTCTTTCACTTTCTGCAAGCAGTTTAAAATCATTTCCCTTCTTTCGAAGATAAGCTATAACATCGAGTTTTTGAGGGGTTTCAAGTTGAGCACCTTCTTGCCGACCTATATTTAAGATGTCGGCAATGATCTTATTCATCTCATCTATAGTCTTATTATTGATTTTGATGGCTTCTATATACTCAGCTGCCTCACGCTTTTTGATCAGTGTGACCTGATTTTTTAGCTTCATTACGGCAAGAGGTGTCTTAAGCTCATGGGCTGTACCGATAAATAACTCTTTTTGATACTTTACAAAGTTCTGCAGACGGGCAATAAGGTGGTTTAGTGTTTCGCCTAAGGGAAGGAACTCTATTGGAAGACTTTTTGTCTTAATAGGACGGATAAGGTGCTCATTCATATTTGAAAGTCGTGTTGTCAAAGCATTAATAGGTTTGATCAGCATGGTTGATAAGGTAACCGCATAAATGATAATAATAACAAAACCAAGAATATTAATGATAAAGATCGAGTTAAGTATCTTTTTTAATAATCTTTTTGTATTTGTGATATTCTCAGTAACCTTGATATAGGTGTGATCTTTGATATTAAAGGGATAGATCAAAGTCAGCGTGACTTTATTCCCCTCATTTGTCTCAAAAAGGTCTATATTCCCGTCAAAAGTAGGATCTGAGTACATCTCTATGTTTAAGGCTAAAATTCCATCTGTATCATCAATGACGGACTGTATTGATTCATTAGAGACAATATGTTTGGCTACATTGATAAGACCCTCTTTTTTATCATCATAAATAGATTGTTGAATAAAAAGATAGAGTATAGATGAAAAAATAAAAATGAGTGCGGCTGAGGCAATAAGAAGTTGAAAAAGAAAGCGGGAACGAATACTTTTTTGGTAAGAGAGCATGAAAAATCTTTTGTTTTAATTTGATAGAAAATTATACACAAAAAATATTAAGATAAGGGTGACTCCGCTAGGGAGTCTTGTAGGTGTTTATAGTTCTTTAGGGAAACAAAAACGGTAACCACGACGACGAACTGTTTCGATAGTCGTAATGTTTAACGGCTTATCCATTTTCTGGCGAATCTGGTTAATTGCAACTTCAATAACATTTGGAGTTACAAGCTCAGGCTCTTCCCAGATAGCATCAAGAAGCTGTTCTTTAGATACGATCTGATCACGATGACGCGCAAGGTGAGTAAGAACTTCAAAAGGCTTGCCCTTAAGCTCGATATCTTTTTCTTTATAAGTGATCTTTTCTTCTTCAGGATTGATGATAAGATCTTCAATCTCGATGATATTAGAACCACCAAAACGTAAACGTGCTGCAAGACGTGCAACAAGAACATCAAAGTCAAATGGCTTGCGAATATAATCATCAGCACCTGCATTTAAAGCTTCGATTTCACTTTCGTTGTCATCACGTGCAGATATCACAACTACGCAAGTCTTAGGCGTATTTCGTTTGATGTCACCTATGATGTCAATACCGTTTCCATCTGGAAGCATCCAGTCCATTAGTACTAGGTCATAGTTACGAATATCAAGATAGTATTCACCATCTTTTACATTTTCAACAACATCACTTTGATAGCCAAACTCTTTTAGGCCCTCAGCAAGTGTTTTATTTAGGGTTACTTCATCTTCAATAATAAGAATGCGCATTCAGCGTCCTCACAGGTTTAATTTTGATGAGATTATAACACAGTTTTAGGAAAACTTAAAGTTTTTTTCAAGTAAATTTAAAATTTCTTTCAGTAAATTTTAATATTACTGACGCAAACGCGGCAATTAGGGAGAATGTCGGGTTTTGATATTTTTATTTCAAGTGTTTTGGTAAGTGGGAATTTATGTGAAATAAGATTAAAGAGTTCATTTAAGGCTGTCTCAAGTAACTCATATCTCTTTTCTTGAAGATGCTGCTCAATAAGTGTGGCTAGATCTGCATAATTGATAAACTCATCTTTATAATCATAATCCAGTTTAAGATTGATGATGAGTTCTTGAGGATTATGACGTTCAAAGTCCAAAAGACCGATAATACATCTAAACTTTAGATCTTCGATGTGTATAGTCATTTAAATAACTTTTTTCTCTTCACCTTGAACCAGACGGATGATATTTGGAATATGCTTGTATATGATTATAAACGCAATAATCAGTACAGGGGCATGTGGAATGTCGGGGTGTATTATAAATGAAGAAATGACCAAGCTGACAAGAGCTAAAAGAGATGAAAGAGAAGAGATCTTCAGTGTCTTTGCCAATACAAACCAAGCAGCAAAAGCGATAGCAGTCTCTAGTGGAAGCATCAGTGCAAGGACGCCTAAACCTGTCGCCACACCCTTTCCGCCTTCAAACCAGAGATAAATACTAAAACAGTGCCCGATAACAGCAAGAACAGCTATTGCCCAGAGTGTTGATTCAGGCATATGAAATAATATACCAATCGATAAGACAAGCATACCCTTAAGCGCGTCAAGGATCAATGTTGCTGCACCCAGTTTTTTTGCCAGCGCAGGGTTTGTCTCTTTAACAACACGTAAAACGTTTGTTGCGCCTATACTTTGTGAGCCTGATTCTTTAATATTTACGCCGGCAATTAACTTCGCAAGAATAAGTCCAAAGGGGATAGATCCGACAAGATAAGCGGCTAGATAAAATTGACCATTTGTGTTAAACAAAAATTCCATGTTTTTCCTAATTGATTTCGTTGACGAAAGTGTAGTGAAAAATTTGTTATACTTGCATTAATTATTTAGAATATTACATACTTAGGAAATATTTTGCAACTTACTCAAGATGAATATAGAGAAAAAATCATTGCACTTAAACAGAAGTTAGATGTTACCATCGTGGCACACTTTTATCAAAGAGATGAAGTTTTTGAAATGGGTGACATCACCGGAGACAGCCTAGAACTTGCTAAACGGACTATGGACGATGATGCTGAATATGTGCTTTTTTGCGGGGTAGGATTTATGGGGCAGAGCGTTAAGGTTCTTAGCCCCCACAAGCGTGTTGTTATGCCGAAGGTGGCGTGTTGTGCCATGGCCAGAATGATTGACTCCTTGTATTTTGATGATTCGGTGAAGGCTATGAATGTACAAGGAATATCCAGTGATAATATCTTGCCGATCACTTATATTAATTCTAATGCAGATGTAAAAGCGAAGGTTGGAAAGATGGGAGGAATGGTCTGTACAAGCTCAAATGCTAAAAAGATCATCACTTCTGCTCTTAAAGAGGGTAAAAAGATTCTTTTTGTGCCTGATCGATGTTTGGGACAAAATATTGCAAATGATATGGGTTTAAAATCAGCCGTTATCGGAATAGATGAGAATTTGGCAGAGGCAGATATCGTATGCTTTGACGGTTTTTGTTCGGTTCATCAGCTTTTTACTCTTGATGATATTAAGTTTTATAGAAAAAAATATCCGGGTATTTTGATCGCAGTTCACCCTGAATGTGATCCTTCCATCTGTGCAAAGGCTGACTTTGTCGGTTCGACTTCACAGATCATTAAGTATATTGCTGACGCAGATCCTGAACAGAAGATAGCGGTTGGAACAGAGTTTAATCTTGTAAACCGTTTACGTCCGAAAAACACTTATGTACTTTCATCCACTAAGCCGGAATGTCCGACTATGAATGAGACGACCTTGGAAGATGTTTATCTGACACTTAAGGCTATTGATGACGGAGAGCCGATTAATGAGATCTTCATTGAAAAAGAGACCGCAAAATGGGCAAAGATAGCTCTTGATAGAATGATGGCATTATGATTAAGGCCTTTGTTCAAGAAGCACTAGCTGAAGATGTAGGACGCGGAGATCTATATGCTCTAGTGGCAAAACCGACTCCTGCATCTGCAAAGATCATTGCAAAAAGCGAGGGCATTTTGTCCGGTCAAATATATGCTGATGCTTTGGCAGAATTAGAAAGTTTTGAAATTGTGTGGAATAAAAGAGATGGTGAACACTTCAATAAGGGAGATGTTATTGCTGAAATTAATGGCAGCTCTCACACACTTTTACGTATTGAACGTACTCTTTTGAACATAATCCTACATGCAAGCTCTATTTCGACCTATACAAATATTTTTGTACAGCTTATCTCCCCTTATGGTACAAAGTTGCTTGATACACGAAAGACCCGCCCTAAACTGCGTGTCTTAGAAAAATATGCAACACGATTAGGCGGAGCGATAAATCACCGTTTAGGTCTGGATGATTGTTTAATGCTAAAAGACACGCATTTAAAGACTATAGATGATATTAATGTTTTTATGAAAGAGGCAAGAAAGCAGATTCCTTTTACTTCTAAAATAGAGATAGAAGCAGAAAGTTTTGAGCAGGCCAAGACCTTTATGGCTGCGGGTGCTGATATTGTGATGTGTGACAATATGACGCCTGAAGAGCTTAGAAAAGTTGTTCTGTATAAACAAGAGAACTATCCGGATGTACTTCTTGAAGCAAGCGGAAACATATCATTAGAGACCATTGTCTCATATGCAAAGACAGGCGTAGATGCTATCAGCTCAGGTGCTCTAATTCATCAATCAAAATGGATCGATCTTTCTATGAAAATGGACTAGAGTAATCACCTTATATGCATATGACGCAGCAAAAACAGAAGATGTTTATCAATTATTACGCCATGTTAACGGAGTCACGATGACTGCGTTAACACTAGGTTTTGCTCAGTGTAGAGCTTACGGTATAGTCTGCCTTTATACGTTCTTCCTCTCTCCTATTTTCTCTGATAGGAGAAAAATAGATGGCTGACGATCAGGAAAAAACAGAAGAACCCACCCAGAAAAAGATAGATGATGCGAGGCTAGAGGGTAATGTCCCTAAGTCTCAGGATATGTCCGGACTTTTTACTCTTTTTGTTGCTATCTTGGGATTTTTACTTCTTTTTGACTTTATTGTTGATCACTATTTTAATCTTTATCGCTATTACTTTACTCTATTTGGAAGAGAATTAGATAATGAACTTGTTTTTGAAATAGGTTTGATAAGTCTAAGGGAAATTCTGATTATGGTTATTCCTCTTGCTATGTTAGTCGGTATTGCTGGAATCGGCGCTGCATTTGCACAGTTTGGCTTTGTATTTACTACTAAACCTTTAATACCGGACTTCAAAAAGATTGATCCGATAAAGGGTATGAAAAACCTTATATCAATGAAAAAGATGATTGAAAGTATAAAGATAACGCTAAAGGCGTTTATAACCTTAGGCGTCGGTTTTATTTTCTTTTTTATGTTTATTGAAGAACTACCCCTCGTGGCAGCATTCTCAATTGGAGATCAACTTGAATGGTTACGCGATAAGGCTATTATCTTATCCTTAGTAATGTTACTTATCACCTTTATTTTTGCTCTTGCAGATATTATTATTGTAAGAAAACAGTATTTTGACCAATTGAAGATGAGTAAACAAGAGGTCAAAGATGAGATGAAAAATATGGATGGAGACCCCATGGTAAAAGCCAAGATTCGTCAAATCCAGATGCAGATGTCACGAAAAAGAATGATGTCAGAAGTACCGACTGCAGATGTTGTTATAACAAATCCAACACATTATGCAGTGGCAATAAGGTATAAAGAGGGAAAGGATATGGCACCTGTTGTTGTTGCAAAGGGAATGAACCAAATTGCTCTGAATATTAAAAAAATAGCCAGAGAAAACGAGGTTCATATCGTGCAAAATCCACCTTTAGCGCGTTCACTATATGCCGAAGTTGATTTAGAAGGAGCTATCCCCGAGTCACTTTTTCAAGCAGTTGCGGAAGTCTTGGCTTATGTCTATAAGATGGATAAAAAACGCTAATAAAATATGCACAGGTTATTAGATGAATATATGGCAACTCATATAAAAAACAAACCGACGCTTTAAACCGTCTATTAACCATCTTAAAGTATAATCCCAAAATTAATTGAGATGGTTTCACAAATGTGAAAAATTTCTTTAGAAAAAAAGTCGAAGAGGGTTTGCTTTAGCAGATTTTTTTAGAGAAAAAATAAAGGGAAAAATGTGCATGAATTAGTCAAAGCATTAGATAATGCTAAACATATTCTTATTATTGCGCATCTAAGTCCTGATGCAGACTCGATGGGTTCTGCTCTGGCTATGTATACCCATGTCTTGCGTCTTCATAAAAAGGTTTCCCTTTTTTGTAAAACAGAGAAGATGAACCCAGCATTAAAGTTCTTGCCTTTTTTTGACAAGGTTAAATTAACTATTCCTAAAGATTATGATCTTGCGATGAGCTTTGATTGTGGAGCTATTGAGCGTTTGGGCATAGATATAGATGCTCCCTTGGTTAATATTGACCATCATGTCTCAAATAAAAACTACGGAGAGATCAACCTCCTTGATACCTCGGCAATAAGCACATCTCAAGTCTTGTATGATTTTTTCAAGAGTAATAATATTAAGATTAATGCAAAGATGGCGACATGTTTATATGCAGGTTTGGTAGATGATTCGCAAAACTTTACAACGCATAAGACAGATGAGAGAGCATTTCTTATGGCGGCTGACCTTATAAGAAGTGGAGCGGATAATGCTTTGTGTGTGCAAGAACTTTTTAAGAACCGTTCACTTGCATCTGTTCGTATGAAAGCGAAGATCTTATCAGAAGCACGCCTGCATTGCTCAGGAAAACTTGTTTCTAGCTTGGTAGAAAGATCTTTTTTTGAAGAGACAGGGGCTTATGAAATCGATTGCGAAGAGGCCTTGCATGAGTCTTTAGACTTGGTCAGCGTAGAGGTGGCTATTATGCTTCGTCACACGAAAGAGGGGCGTATTAAAGGCTCTCTTCGAAGTAAAAACGGAATCGATATGAATGCAGTAGCTTCTATCTTTGGCGGAGGCGGTCATATTCACTCCTCGGGTTTTGTGTGTGATGGAAGCTCACTTCAAGAGATAGAAAATAGACTTATAGAAGTCATTAGAAAAACCATTTAATTTAAGGGAAAAGAATTTGAAAAGAAAAAACAGCTCATCATCAATACTATTTTTATTGATCTTTGGTGGAATCATCGCAGGCGTCATCTACTTATATAACTCAGAGATGTTTGAACGCAATATCCCTCGTGTAAGCATGACAGATACTCAGTATTGGAATCTAAAAGAACCTATAGATATTACTATTGAAGATGATAGCGGTATTAAATGGTATGAGGTGAAAATGATCTCCTCTACGGGCGAAAAAGTCTTGTCTCAAGAGGCTCTCTTAAATCCTGAAAAGAGGCTTGAATTAAAAGTTGAATACCCTCGAATGAATCAGAGCATTAAAGATAAAAATATAAAAATCATAGTGACAGCTGTTGACGATAGCAAGTGGGATTTCTTTTCAGGAAACTCTGCAAGTGTGGTGAAGAGTTTTATTATTGATAAGAAGAAGCCTATTGTCTCTTTGATAACAAATTCATACGGTATTTATAAGGGCGGGGCGGCTCTGGTTATATTCAAGGCCAAAGATGAAAACCTAGATGACTTATATATAGAAGTTAACAAGAATAAGCGTTTTAAGGTACAGCCTTTTTATAAAGAAGGATATTATGCTTCTTTAGTTGCTTGGCCTCTAACAGAGAAAAAGTTTGATGCTCGTATTATTGTAAAAGACAAGGCCGGAAATAGTATTAGAATTCATATTCCATATTATCGTAAGGCTAAGAGTTATCGTACTTCTAAGATCAAACTTTCAGACCGTTTTCTCAAAGGTAAGATAGCCGAACTCGCTTATGAGTTTCCTGAGACTCAGGATGTTGAAGAATCAATTGCACAGTTTAAGATCATTAATGAAGATGTACGGGCAAAGAATGAAAAAATTATTCATACTATCACCTCAAAGACATCTGATCAGATGATCTCTTCTTTCTCTATCAAACCATTTTATCCTCTAAAAAATAGTTTTATTAGGTATATTAAAAGATTATGGCAT
>CBFDAB010000010.1:0-30069 GCA_965602745.1 uncultured Campylobacterales bacterium | reverse complement strand
TTCTGGAAAAGCTGAGGTTTATGGAAAAGCCGTAATTAAATATGGAAATATAAGAAGTGTTTTATTTGAGAAGGATTGTTACTAGAATACTGTTATCAACTAAGAATGTAAAACCAAGTTGAGTGAGTCAGAACATCTGCAAAGCCGAATATAGGATAATCTTTATCGTGAAAAAAACTCATCTGTTTGTATAAAGTAAGTTTTCTAAAGAAGCTTAGGCTTTGAGTTTTTAGATAAAGCTTGTCTGGAATGAGGGAACCTGACAGCTGTCAGGCTTGAAGCCGTGCAGAGAGATTTTTCGTTCTTTTTTTCGGCGAAAAAAGGACAGATACATCAAATAAAAAGTAATCAGATTAGAACATATCTACTCTCAAATAAAAATAAAATTACGAAAGTAGTTTTTTAACAAGCTCATTAATACGCTTCCCATCAGCCTTACCAGAAAGCTCTTTAGAAGCTGCACCCATAACCTTACCAATATCCTTCATAGTCTCAGCTCCAACTTGAGTAATGATAGCTGAGACTGCAGATTCAAGTTCAGCATCATCAAGTTGCTTTGGCATATACACCATAAAAAATGCAATTTCTGACTCTTCTTTTTCAAGTAGGTCATCACGTCCTGCTTCTTTGAACTGTGCAGCAGAATCTAGACGCTGTTTAACTTGTTTTTGAATAATTTTAGCAACATCTTCATCACTTAGTTCTTTTCTTTCATCAACTTCTACTTGTTTAAATGCCGAAAGTAGAAGACGTAGAGCATCACGTTTTTGTGTCTCTTTAGCCTTCATGGCTGTTTTCATATCGTTGCTGACTTGATCTCGTAAAGTTGACATTATTATCCTTTAGTTGTTGGAACTTTATTTGCTTATAATTATACATGAATAAAATATATCTTACATTATTACCGGCTCTTTTACTCTTCTCTGCTTGTTCACAACATGTTGTTGACCCTGATATTGACTTTCAGCCACCCGAATATGTTGAACAACTTCCTTCTCGCGAGACACATGAAAATTTGGATGCCAAAGGAAGTCTTTTTGGTCAAGGTGATAATCCGCTTTTTTCAGATCATAAGGCCATGCATGTTAATGATATTGTGACGGTTATAATCTCTGAAACAGCGAGTTCTTCCTCATCAAACTCTAAGACACTGGCTGAAACTGATACATCTACCTTAGGCGGTGGCCTCTTTAGCGCAGGTGGGGGAAGCAAGACAACAGATGATATTGTCAATAAATTAAATCGTGCAAGTAATGTCGGTTTTGCAAGTAATTCAAACTCAAGCTTTGACGGTTCGGGTCAGGCTTCTCATAATAATACTTTCGCAGCGACAGTATCTGCACGTGTTGTCAAGATATTGTCAAACGGGAACTATTTTATATCCGGACGACGTGAGATCTTAGTCGATGGGGAGAAGCAGATCGTTCAACTCTCAGGCGTTATCCGTCCCTTTGACATCAACCAAAACAACCAGATCAGCTCTGAACAGATGGCAGATGCAAAGATAATGTATAAGACAGAAGGCGATATCAAACGTGCGACAGAACAGGGTTGGGGTACAAAACTTGTTCAGGCACTTTGGCCATTTTAAAAACTTCTTTTCAGGTTAGCTCCTTTTTATTTGTCTTGATGTAAGATACTGCCATAAGGAGTTTTAATGCGTATATTGCTATTTATGATGATTATTGCCTCATCTGTTTTGGCCGAAACTTATGAAGAGTATCTGCGTTCGCAAGAACAAGCCTTTAACTCATTTAAAGAAGAACGCGATAGAGAGTTCTCTGCTTTTTTAAATAAAGAGTGGAAGGCTTATAAAGAAGCTCAGGGTGTAAAGGCTTATGAAGAAAAAAAGCCTAAAGTCCGGCCTAAGGCCGTTGATAAAAAAGTTATAAGGCCTGTAAAGAGGGTTCTTGTTACCCCTGAACCTATATCACTGAAAAAAGTTAAGGTCTATAAACAAATTGTTATTCCTCCCTCATCTGCAAAACTCAAAACACTTTATCTTAACTTTTTCGGAGTTGATTTAGAGATACATTATGATAAGTCTATTTTAATCTCAATGTCGGGAACTGTCTCAAAAGAGAAGATTGCATCTTCTTGGGATACACTGGCTAAAAGTGAGTATGAGACGACAGTTTCAGAACTAAAAACAATTTCTAAAAAACTTAAATTAAATGATTGGGCAAAATATCTCTTGGTTCAAAAAGTATCCAGAGGTATTTATAAGAGTGAGAATACCTCAAAATTATTTTCTTGGTTTGCTCTTTTAAAGATGGATTATGATGCTCATATTGCTTACCAAAATCATAAAATAGTTCTTTTACTGCCGGTAAAGAATGCCTTATACAGTACAGTGTATTATACTTTTAATAATAAAAAATATTATGCTATCGATTATTATTCAAAAGCTAATCTTGGCTCTTTAGTGACTTATGATAATGTCTATAATGGTGCGACACTTCCAATAGATTTTGGATTAGAAGAAACTCCCTTGTTCACAGAAGAAAAAATAAAAAAACATTTTGTCTTTAGAATAGAGAAAAAGAATAGGTCTGTTGATTTAGACTATAATAAAAATCTTATGAGCTTTTTTCAGACCTATCCTCAGGTCGCTTATGAAAACTACTTCTCTGCGCCGGAATCCGCCTTATTGGAAAATAGCATCAAGGTCTCATTTAAACCTTTATTACTTGAAAAGAGTCAGAGTGAGGCCTTAGATATTATCTTAAACTTCGTTCAAAATGCTTTTAAGTATCAAGTAGATGATGATCAGTTTAATAAAGAAAAAGTTATGTTCCCTTCAGAGACGCTCTTTTATCCTTACTCAGATTGCGAAGATAGAGCGATTCTTTTTTCTTATATGGTAAAAACTTTATTGGCAATGGATGTGGTGGGTGTAAAGTATTCAAATCACATGGCAACAGCCGTGAAGATTGACGAGAAGATAAAAGGTGAGTATATAATCTCACAAAATAGACCCTATATTGTGGCTGATCCCACCTACATCAATGCTAGAGTTGGCATGAGTATGCCCCAGTTTATTGGATCTTCTTCTTATGAGATTGTAGCTTCAAGAGGGGAAAAATAGTAGCCTTGAGAACGGAATGATTTTATCATTATGTATATCTATCTTTTGCACCCAGTTACATGTTAATATAAAGTGATATTAATCATCTTGCAGTGGCATAAAAAATAGCTTTAATGGATAGAAAAAGGAGAAAAGCCTATACTTGAAATATAGGCTTTTTATTAGTAGTTATAAGCAACTTTATAGGTAGGATCATCTTCTTCAAATGAACAATATGGTCCTGCATTTTTAAGAATTGCCTTACAGTCTTTGCTAAGATGACGAAGTAATATATTACGACCACTCTCTTCATATTTTTTAATTACTGTATCAATAGCCTCAACGCCAGATATATCCATAACTCTTGTATTTTTAAAGTCAATAACAACCTTTGGAGAATCATATTCCAAATTAAAAATATCTATAAAGTTTTGTGTTGATCCAAAGAAAAGTGGACCCTCTAATTCATATACCTTAGTCCCATCTTCTTCCATACTCTCACGAGCATAAATACGAGCATGATTCCAAGCAAAAACTAGAGCCGAGATAATAACACCGGAGATAACGGCAATGGCAAGATCAAACATAATAGTAATAAGAGTCACTAAGACCAATACAATTGCATCAGAACGCGGCATATGCTTTATACGACCAAAACTACCCCATTCAAAGGTTCCGATACTCACCATAAACATAATTCCTACAAGTACACCAATTGGGATCATATTGATGATGTCTGTAAAGATAGAGACTAATAATATTAAGACAATAGCTGCTGTAAAAGAAGATAGTCTTCCCAACCCGCCTGAGGTATAGTTAATAATAGATTGACCAATCATCGCACATCCGGCCATACCTCCAAAGAAACCACAGGTCGTATTTCCTATACCTTGAGCAATACACTCTTTATTACCGCTTCCACGTGTTCCACTCATCTCATCTAAGACAGAGAGTGTAAGAAGAGACTCTATAAGACCGACAAGTGCGACTAAGATAGAGTAGGGAAGTACTAAGAGAAAGGCATCCACAGAAAAAATAGTTTCAGGTATAGAAAAACTTGGCAGCTGACCCTTGAACTCACTTAGGTTTGGCATATCAGAAAACTGAGCGATACTATTAAGTGTTCCAATTGTCAGAGTGTCTATTTTTAAAACAAGAACAGCAATAGAGATACTGACAATGGCTAAAAGGCCGCCGGGAATGGCCTTAGTCAACTTAGGCAGAAAATACATGATCGCCATAGTCAGAAGAACAATGATATACATGTTTGAATTAGAACCCTCAAAGAACTTAAATTGAGCACTTGCAATGACAATTGCCAAGCCGTTAACAAAACCGTACATAGCCGGTTGAGGAACTAAACGAATGAACTTTCCAAGTTTTAACAGACCGATACTGATCTGTAGTAGACCCGCAAGAATAGAAGCATAAAGAATATATTGAAGTATACCTTCGGAGAGAGCAGAACCTGTGACACCTGCATTAGATAGCTGTTCACTTGCCTTAATCGCTAAACCGACAAATACAATGGCAACAGCTCCGGTTGCACCTGAGATCATACCGGCCTTACCACCAATAAGAGCCGTGATCAAACCAAGGATAAAGGCAGTGTAAAGACCTACTATCGGGCTAACACCTGCAATAAATGAGAAGGCAATAGCTTCAGGCACGAGGGCAACAGCAACGACTAATCCTGACAAAATATCATTTTTGATATTGTCAGAGGCATAATTTTTTAGATTAAACAATCTTTATCCTTGGTGTAAATTGATTTTTTACTTTTGTAATGAGCTAAGCTGTTCGCTTACCTTTAATAGTTTCTCTTTAGCCGCTTGTAACTCTTCACGGTTTTTGACAATAACATCTTCGGGTGCATTAGCAACAAAACGCTCATTATTTAGCATGCCGCTTAGTTTTCCTATCTCTTTTTGAAGCTTTTCTTGCTGTTTTTGCAATCTTGTGATGATAGGGCTTAAGTCTATAGAATCCGTTGGAATATAAACCTCGACATAATCACTTACGTCACTAATAGCATTTTCAATCTTGGAACTTACAAACTCTATCTTCTCGACTTTCCCAAGTTTTTCAATAAATGGGGCTATAAGCTCGGCATCCATCTCTTTGTTAGGTTTGATATAGGCTTTTTCAATTTTCTGATTACCAAGATCAACAAGAGCTTTCGCACGTCTTATGGCTACAATAGTGTCCATAATCGCATCAAACTCTTTTTCTATCTCCTCATCTTTAGTACCTGCTACAGGATAAGTCATAACCATAATAGAAGGGTCTTTTTCTAAAGAAGTCCCTGATAGGCTATGGTAGATATACTCAGTAATAAATGGCATATATGGGTGAAGAAGTTTCATCGACTCTTTAAAGATAGAACCCAGTTCAGGGATACTCTCCTTACTCGATTTTGAAAGTTCAATACCCCAGTCACAAAACTCACCCCAAAGATATCTATAGAGTACAGTTGCAGCGTCATTAAAACGGTACTCATCAAGATTACGGCGTGTTTCTATGATAGCTGTGTTGAAACGGCTTAACATATACTTACCAAGAGGTGTTTTGATCTCTATCTCATCTAGATTGGAAAAGGTGTCAACATTCATCTGTAAGAAGCGTGAAGCATTATAAAGCTTGTTGGTAAAGTTACGAGACTCTTCAAGCTTTTTAGCACTTAGCTTGATATCACGACCCTGAGCCGCCAGAACAGCCAGTGTAAAACGCAATGCATCTGCAGAATGCTCTTCAACTACATCAAGTGGATCAACAACATTCCCTTTAGACTTAGACATCTTATTTCCATGCTCATCACGGACCAGGGCATGCATATAGATATGTTTAAACGGAAGCTTACCGTTGAAGTGTTCACCCATCATCATCATTCTTGCTACCCAAAAGAAAAGGATATCAAAGCCTGTGATGAGAAGCGAATTTGGATAAAAGTCTTGCATATCATCTTCTGTAAATAACTCACCCTTACCGTTTTCTCCATTTCCCCAACCCAGTGTAGAAAAGGGCCATAAGGCAGAAGAAAACCATGTGTCTAAAACATCCGGATCTTGTTTGAAAGAAGTCGATGAACAGTGTGGACATGCAGAAGGCTCATCTTCCAAAGATGCCCACTCATGGTCACAGTCATCACAATAAAAGACAGGAATCCTGTGTCCCCACCAAAGCTGTCTAGAGATACACCAGTCACGAAGTTCACCCATCCATGAATTATATGAGTTGATCCAGTGAGAAGGGAAGAACTGCGTTTCTCCCTCATTTGTCTTCTCTATAGATTTCTTAGCGATCTCATTTCTAACAAACCATTGTCTTGATATATATGGTTCAACAATATTTTTACAACGGTAACAGTGACCGACCTGATGAACATGGTCTTCGATCTTTTCTATGAAACCTTCTTCATCTAAACGTTTAACGATAAGATCTCTGGCTTCAAGACGCTCTAAACCTTCAAATTCACCTGCAAAATGATTTAAAATACCTTTTTCGTCAAAAACAGTAATAAATTCCAAGTTATGACGTTTTCCAACCTCGTAATCGTTTTGATCGTGAGCTGGGGTGACCTTAACCATACCCGTACCAAACTCCATATCAACATGTTCATCTGTAATGATAGGTATCTCTTTATCAAGAAGAGGAAGGCGAAGCTTTTTACCCACAAGTGCCTTATATCTCTCATCATCGGGATGGACCATAACGGCAGTATCACCGAAATAGGTCTCAGGACGCGTTGTTGCAACAGTGATCTGCCCGCTTCCGTCTGCAAAAGGGTAATGCATATGATAAAACTTGCCATTATGCTCTTCGTGCTCGACTTCAATGTCTGAAAGGGCACCATCATGAGTACACCAGTTGACCATGTAGTTCCCACGAATGATAAGACCTTCATTATAAAGATGGACAAAAGATTCTTTAACAGATGATTTAAGTCCCGTGTCCATAGTAAAACGTTCACGCTTCCACGCGGGAGATACACCCAAACGGCGCATCTGATGCACCATCTCCCCACCGCTTTGTTCTTTCCATTTCCAGACACGCTCTAAAAAGGCTTCTCGTCCAAGCTCTTCTTTTGTCGTCCCCTCGGCAAGAAGTTGCTTTTCAACAACATTTTGAGTAGCAATACCTGCATGGTCAGTTCCAGGCTGCCATAATGTCTTAAAACCATCCATACGCTTATAACGAACAATGATGTCTTGTAAAGTAAAGGTTAAGGCGTGACCAATATGCAAACGTCCTGTGACGTTTGGAGGAGGCATCATAATTGAAAAGTTTTTATCTTGTTTTTGAATGGATGCATTACCATCTGTTTCAAAGTAACCACGAGTCTCCCATGTCTGATAATAACTATTCTCAATCTCTTTAGGGTTATAACTACTGTTTTCTTCAGCCATTGGTCTCTCTTTAGATACGGGCATAATCTTTGCCCTTAATATTTTCGCGATTATAACAAAGAGGGGGTAAAAGTGGGCTTATGCAATAAACTTGCACAAATGAAGCTTAATTAGTTATAATTAAATATTATAATTTAAAAGGAGATGCAATGAAGTTTCAAGTAAAGTCAGAAATCCTCGGATTTAGTGATATGAAAGAAGTAGAGTTGAGTGAAATAGATGAGATGTTTTCTACACTGCGTTCAAGTGACGATGAGAATGTCTCATTTACCTTGGTAAACCCTCATCTTCTGAGAGATTATTCATTTGATATTTCAAACGAGGTTGAAACATTGTTAGGAATTAAAGATGAAGAAAATCTTAGTGTATTTAATATTGTCCTTATTCAAGAACCAATAGGTGAGTCAAAGGTCGATTTTCTTGCGCCTCTTGTCTTTAATAAGGCAAATAATACCGTAGCTCAAGTTATGGTTGATCCTACACTGTTTCCTCAGTTTGGTTTAACTGAGACTCTTGGTTCATATTGGAAAAGCTAAGACTGAAGCTCTTTGTGAGTGAAGAGAGGGTAGTATTTCAATAAAAAAGAGATATCCATTTAATGCCCCTTTCTCGTTTAAATAAAGAACAGCTAGATGCTGCCATAGCACCAAGCGGACAAAACCTTATTATTGCTTCTGCCGGAACAGGAAAAACATCAACCATTGTCGGTCGTATCGGACACTTACTTCAAAATGGTGTCAAACCTGAAGAAATCTTGCTCTTAACCTTTACAAATAAAGCCGCTGCTGAAATGGTTGAAAGACTGGCCGGATACTTTTCTAAAGAAGTCGCTAATAGGATAGAAGCAGGAACCTTTCACGCCGTTAGCTACCGCTGGTTGAAAAAATTTGATAAAAAAATAGTTTTAAAACAGACCGGGGAACTAAAAACACTTTTTCGATCTGTATATGATAAACGCTCTTTTCATCTTTTTGATCATGACACCTCTCCTTATGGCGGAAATTACCTATATGATGTATATTCTTTATTTCAAAATACGGAGATAGAACGCGGTTTTGATGAGTGGATGAAAGAAAAAAATGATGATCATTCCCCTTATATAGATATCTATATGGACATCTGTGCAGAGTTCGAAATTCTTAAAAAAGAGTATGGCTTTGTAAATTTTAATGATCTTCTTCTTTTGATGAGAGAAAAGGTTCAAAGCTATAAAATGCCTTATAAAGAAGTCTTGGTAGACGAGTATCAAGATACAAATGCCTTACAAGGCGCAGTTGTTGATGCGATGAATCCGCCTTCTTTGTTTTGTGTCGGTGATTATGATCAGAGTATTTATGCCTTTAATGGTGCAGATATCGGTATCATCGGTTCATATAGTGAGAAATTTCCAAATGCCAGAGTCTACACCTTAAGTAAAAATTACCGCTCAACTGTACCCATTCTCTCTTTAGCAAATAAGGTGATTGAGTATAATGAACGTATCTATCCTAAAAAACTAGAATTTACACGCGAAGGAAAGGCTGCTGCACCAAAACTGCTTGTTTATAATGAATTGTTTGAACAATATTCTGCTATCTCGCATATGATACGAAAATCTTATACACCTTCTGATGAGATAGCTGTGATCTTTAGAAATAATGCTTCAGCAGATGGTATAGAAGCGACACTAAGGGAAATCGGCTTACCGTGTAAGCGAAAGGGCGGTAAAAGCTTTTTTGATGCAAAAGAGGTTAAAGCAATTTTAGACATCTATGTTTTGTTTGTAAACAGCAGTGATATGATGGCCTTTATTCACCTTTTTGAGTTTGCAAAGGGGATTGGAAGTGCTATTGCAAAAGAACTTTTTGTTGCCTTGAATAAGCTTGGAAACGGATCTTTGTTTGAAGGACTTTTTCATCCTGACAAAAATATCAGAAACCCTTTTGAAAAACGGCAGCAAAACCATCAACTTGGGCTTTTTGATGACTTTATTGAACTAGGATCTGTAGCAAAGTTTATGTCATTAGGATTTGAAGAAAGTTTTTTGTCAAACCCTGTGCTAAAACACCCGAAGTTTACCAAAGAGAGTGCTCAGTTCTTATATGATTTTTATACCTTAAGTAAGGCACTAAAACGTATCAGTCAACCCTCCTCAATGATAGAAAAGATCAGGGCCTCTAATTTTTATAATACCATTATTGATCAACTCTCTTCAAAACGAGCCCAGCTTAAGGACGGCTCAATTGATGAAAAACAAAAAAATGAATCTTTAGAGAGGATAAGAAGAAAGGGTGCCCTCTTATTTGACCTTGCAAAACCTTATCAAGAGCATGAAAGATATATTAATGCAATGGTATTAGGTTCTCAGGATTTGACTAAGGGGGAGGGGGTTAACCTTCTTAGCGTACACGCCAGCAAGGGCTTAGAATATAAAGAAGTTTATGTTATTGACCTTATGGACGGACGTTTTCCAAACAGAAAACTGATGAATAAAGGAGGAGGCGGTATAGATGAAGAGCGTCGTCTTTTTTATGTTTCCGTAACGCGGGCAAAAGATATCTTATATCTCAGCCTTGCAAAAAATGACAAGATCAAAAAAATGGATTTTATGCCTTCACAGTTCTTATACGAGGCAGGACTTCTTAAAAAAGACGAGAACTATACTCAGATGGTAGAAAAAGAAGCAGGAAAAGAATAAAATCTTTTCCATCTTAATTTTTAACAGCAGATCCCATATCCCACATAGGCAAGAAAATCCCAAGTGCCAGTAAGAGTATCATACCTGCAATAAAGAAAAGGATAATCGGTTCAATAGCCTCAGAAAGACCATCAATGATGGCATCAAACTTCATCTTATAATACTCAGTGACCTTTTCCATCATAGCATCAAGCTGACCACTGTTCTCACCGGCCGCTACCATCTGGATAATCATATTCTCAAAGAGTCCGGTGTCTTTGAGACCTTGATTAAGTGAATTTCCTTTTTCTACCGCACCTCTGACAGTCTGAAGTTTGTCTTTTAGGGGTAGGTTGTCAATCATGTCAATTGCCGCTTCAAGTGAATCGGCTATAGGAATACCGGCATGTACCAGAGCTGAAAAAACAAGCATAAAGCGGTTAAGTGTCCCATAATGGATGAGTTTTTTTATCAAGATAGTTCTTAGCAGCAGCTGGTGAAACTTATACCTGATATGTCTATAATGATTGATAGCAAAGCGCGCACTTACAAAGAATATAATAATTCCAGCTAGTACGTAGGCGCCGTATTGATTAACCGCTACTTCTAATGCGAGTAAGATTTTTGTAGGAAGCGGAAGTTCTGCCCCTAACTCTTCGAATATCTTTTTGAACTCCGGTACAACATAAGAGATAAGAATGGTAAAGGCAACGACCATAGCAATCATAACATTACGTGGGTAGGCCATTGCTTTTTTGAATTTTATAAAGTTTCTACGGATCTCTTCAAGCATACTGGCTAAATCATAAAGTGCTTCAGCCATATTACCTGTTTTCTCTCCTAACTGTATCATTGCAAGGGTGAGATTTCCCATCTCATATCTGAAGTTAGCAATAGATTGAGACATACTCAGACCCGAGTTGATATCTTCAGCGACCTGGTGGAGAACCTCTTTAAGTCGTTTCTCATCAGTTGAGTCTGAAATCTCTTTTAGGGTGTCATGAATGGAAATACCGGCATTTGTCATAACAGCCATTTGACGAATGGCTGCGATAAGACTATCTTGTTTTATCTTTTTCTTTTTAAAGTTTTTGGTGATGTTTTCTTTAAAGGCTTTTAATTGTACATCCAAAGGAGGGGAGCTCTCTACTACCTTAAGAATAACTCCTGAAAATTTTACATTAGCTAAATAATGTGCCTCTTTTCTGTCTTCTGCATGTAGGCCATGAACCTCTTTCTTACCACGATTAATAACTGTAACTGAATAATATTTCATTGTTTTGCCACCCTTAAAATTTCATCAAATGTTGTTACACCTTCGGCCGCTTTTAAAATTCCATTAGAAAACATATTTTGAAAACCCTCTTTTATAGCCTGTTCCATCATGTCAGCCTTAGAAGCTTCTTTTGCAATCATACTTGAAAGTTCTTCTGAGATAGGAAGTACCTCACAAATCATCTCACGGCCTTGGTACCCTGTTCCTGAACACTCTCTACAACCTTTTCCCTCTTTAAAGGTAGGATGATCTGGCATAAATTCTTTATACTGTTCTAAAAGAGTAGTTGGTAGATTAGCATCTTCTGAACAATGCGTACATATCTTACGAACAAGGCGCTGTGCCTGTATAGCCACAACCGCACCACTGATTAGATAAGGTTGAATTCCCATATCTACCATTCTCGGAATTGCACTGATCGCATCATTAGTGTGCAAGGTGGAGATAACCAAGTGTCCTGTTAGTGCCGCCTTAATAGCGATTTCAAGAGTCTCACGGTCACGAATTTCTCCAATCATGATCTTATCTGGATCCTGACGTAAAATTGAGCGAAGCGCATCAGCAAAAGATAGCCCAACTTTAGGATTGACCTGCACCTGCTGGATAAGATTCATTCTATATTCAACAGGGTCTTCAACGGTGATTACTTTTTCAGTAACACTCCTTAGTTCATTTAGTGCTCCATAGAGGGTTGTTGTCTTTCCTGAGCCCGTAGGTCCTGTAACTAAGATAACACCATATGGGTTCTGCAAGGCGGTGTGTAGTTTTTGATAACTTGCCGAGTCCATTCCTGCTTCTTCTAATTTAACTAAGGCCTTTGTCTTGTCAAGTACACGCATTACTATGGACTCACCATATAAAATTGGAAGAGTAGAGATACGAAAATCATATTCTCTATCTCCCACGGTAGCAGAAAAACGTCCATCTTGAGGTTTTCTTTTTTCCGCGATATCCAGGTTTGCAAGAAGTTTAAGACGTGAGGCTAAAGGAGGGTATATATCCTTGTCAAAAATAAATATTTCAGTTAGAGAACCATCAATACGCCCACGCACAACACAGTTCTTTTCTGTTGGCTCGACATGAATGTCAGATGAACGTGAGCGGATTGTCTGCTTGAGTACAACATCAATGAGCTGTAGGATTGATGAAGCTTCTTGTTGTTCTTCAGCACTACCTATAGAATTTAATTCGCTACGAATATTAGTAACAAGCTCTTTGACACTGTCTTTAATTTCCATCTTCGTTAAATAGGCTTCAATCTGTTTACTTGTAGCAACCACAATACTTAATGGCTTACGAGGATAAATCCTTTGCAACATCTCTTGTGCATTTACGTCTAGAGGATCAGAAAAAACAACGGTAACATGCATGTCATTTTGTGAAATTGGGATAGCAACTGCCCGCTTAAGCTGAGCAAAAGGAGCTCTTTCTGCCAGTCGATAATCTAAATCTACTGAGTCAAGATCAATAAATGGATAGTTCATCACCTCTGCTAGATGTTTTAAAATATCATGTTCAGATAAAAAATGGTATTGATGAATAACAGCGAGTTCATATTTACCAAGACGTATTTGCTCAACAATAAAACGTTTAACAAAATTTGCTGAAACAGCACCAACTCGGGTTAAGGTTTCAAGTAAGTCTTCAGGCTTAACACCTCTTGATGTGAGACGTTCAAGCTGTTGGGGTGAAATATGATTCTTCTCTAAAAGGTCTTGTGTGATTCGATCCAAATGAATTTCTCCTACCAATATAGGTGCCGATGTGTCATTATTGTATCATAAAATTCTTCTATAACCATTTTTTTATTATGATTGCTATTATTAATATAGAGCTTATAGGATATCTTGTTATTCTTGGTATCAATCAAGGTATAATGATTGCGTTTACGCTCATTATCTATTTTTGAATAGAGCTCATATACATTTGAAATCACATGGTCTGTTTTTGGAAGTTTAAGCTCGCTAAGTTTATAACCATCGACTAGAGAGTGTAAGAGAAGCTGTTTTTGCATTAAGATTACTGAAAAATAAGCTGCGTTGCTACGGGCTTCTTTTGAATCGTTCAAGATAGAAATAGGAACAGCCAATCTATCAATGCGATCAGCCTTTAAGCAAGAAAATGCGTATAAAGAGACGAACTCTTCATCTTCTCTATATTGATTGAAGACCTTTAAACCTTCTTGGCAAGCCTCTTCATATTGCTTGTCTTGGTAAAGATGATATAAAGAGACCTTGATATCAGCATATGAAGTTGAGAATAAAATAATGAATAAGCTTATAAATCTCACTTAAATTCCCCTGATTCGATTTTTCTTAGTAAAATCTCTGCCTGTGTAGACTTACTTGTTTTCAGATAGCTTTTAAGTGTGAGAGCAGCAAGTTCTTCTTGCCCTAGTTTAACTAATGATTTTGAGAAAATTATCCAACTCTGATCAATATTCTTATCTATCTCATTTGTTATTAGAGCATAATTATAGGAACTTTGGTATTTTTTTAACTCATAATACCGTTTTGCGATAAAGAGACTTAATGCTGGGTTCTTATTTTTTTTAAAACGACGTATGACATCTTTAATATCAGATTCATCTTTATTCTTAGTGATAGTCAGCATTGTCTTTTTTTCATGAACAGGTGGTTTCTCTTCAATCTTTTCTATACTCTTTACCCTTGGTTTATCTACTGTTTTATCTGTATATTGCGCAATATTTAATGCTTCTACACTTTTATCTTCACCTATATAAGAGGTTAATCCGTCTTCAATATTGTCCATAAAATGCAAAGAGGGCTCTAATACTAAACTTTTTGAATTTTCTAAAGCTATCTCTCTTGTATTCTGAGGTATATATAAAGATACCTGCACCTCGTTTTTCGTTTCAGTTTCTTCTATCTCTTGTTTAGGGATACTCTTATTTTGTACAATAGCTTTTTTCTCTTTCATCACTTGTACTTCTATATTATTCTCTTTTAGATTAGGAAAGTAGAACAAAGTTCCAATAGTTAGAGCCGTTAAGCCTATGATGGATAGAAAATATGGAAGATAACTTTTTATCTTGTATATTAACCATCGGCGCTCTAGATCATGAACATTAAGCATTAATAAACCCTGTACGAATAGCTGCCATTTCAATAAATTTTGTTGATATATTGCTATAATTTATCTTTGTTGGTTGATTGTCTTCATACCAATTATATAGACTAAATAGAGAGTCTAAGAGTTTATTTGTGTCTCTGTAATTACCAGAAGTGATCTTATGGATGCGTTTGATATTTTTATTGTCAAACATATTTGCAACATCAAAGCAGTTGTTTTTCATAAGCTTTTTTTGAATATAGATCTTTAACTCTGCTGGCGTGGCATTAAGCAGTTCTAAACTTTCCCAAATACGGGTTTGAAAATGTTCTTTTGCAATAATGTCTTCTTTTTCTGTTTTATGCAGGGTTATTACAAATTTAATTTTTCTAGCATCAGAGATAAGACGAATTTTTTCCATCAAAGAAGTAGAATAGAGCTGGGCCTCATCAAGTAAGACAAGAGGAGTGCTTTCAAACTCATAATGCTCAGAAATCTCATTGAACTGTGTAAAGTTTAACTCTTCAAAAGGACGGACTCCGTAAATATCGCGTGCAAGTGACTTTAAAAATTCAGTCTCATCAACTAGGGGGGTGTGGTACATCACAACTTTTTGCTCACCCTTAATATCTTCATATAGTTTATTAAGCATCATGCTCTTTCCCGTACCGGGTCTGCCATAAAGAAGAATCATCTTGAGAGGTTTTTTAACAGAATCTTTTAAAGATTGATAGAGGGTTGAGACACGATCGAGTTGAACATACTCTTTCGCATCTACTACATCAAGAAAGACTTCTTTTGAACTAAGATAAAAACTACTTTTCATCTACTCTGTTTCAAACTCAGAAGAAGTGCTTTTTTCTTCAGCTTCACGCTCTTTTTGTTCAGCTTCCAGTTCCGCATTTTTAGCATCTAATTCGGCTAAGTCATCTTGATTTTCTGAACGGATAAAGGCTTGAGAATCAAGCTGATCTTCGTTTAGACCTGAATAACCAAGCTCGCTTAAAGAGACTGTCTGCTTGCCGTCTTTAATGATATGTGGCTCTATAACAATAACAAGCTCTTCGATGCTGTTTAGTTTTTCTTCATATTTAAATAACCAGCCTAGAATAGGAATATCACCTAAAAGAGGTATTTTGTTTTCATTAATACTGTCTTTTGAGGAGATAAGGCCCCCTAAGATAACACGTTCACCGTCTTGAACCGTTACAACAGCTGAAAGCTGACGACGGTTTAAATCTGGTGGCACTTCACGAGATGTACCGTCTTCACTGGGTTGAATCGCCTGAATCGTCTCACTAAGAGATGGATTTATCTTCAGTGTCACACGCCCTTCATCATCAATCTCCGGGGTGATATCTAGCAAGATACCTGCAAAAACAGACTGAACATTGTCATTTTCTGTCGTAGCTGCTACACCACCGCCTGAACTTTGGTTTTGCGTACTTGATTGAAGTTTATAAAAGTATTCACTTCCTACACTGATAAGAGCGGGTTGATTGTTTAGCGTCATTATCTTAGGATTTGAGATAGATTTTACATTTCCCTGTGTCTTTAGAAACTTAATAACTTCATTTACAGTTCCACCACCGACGGCACTGAGCATGTGCCCATCAAGACCACCGTCTGGAAACCTGGCCATTTCTGTAATTGAATTAGGTGACTCAAACTTGGTTACGTTCAGGGTGTTCTTTATATCTGCAGAGAGCGAAAAGTTTTGCAGGGCGTAAAGTTGTTTCCAATCAATACCTGTCTCATGTTTATTATTAAGTTGAACAGTTAAAAGTTTAACATCGATAAGAACCTGAGCCTTGGCCTTTCTCTGTACCTCTTTCAAATACACATCAAGTCTTTTTATCTGTCTTGGTGTTGCTGAAACAGTAACTAAACCTGCTGTTTTGTTTAAAATAGGCGCATCTGCACTGTAATTGTCTTCAGGACGGTTTAAGATAGACTGAAACTCAAGGTCAATGTCTTCCCAAAAGGAGACTTCATCTAAGGTTTCAATTGAGATACCGCTTCGTGAATCATTTGAGGTTCCACCACCGGTATTTGCTCCACCGCCCGCTGCACCGCCATTTTGTGTGCCTCCTCCTGATGAACCACTGCTTAAGGTTACCCCGGTTGTTCCACTGCTCTTTCGTGTTGTGATAATATAGTCAATATCAAAGGTACGTGTCACAAGGTAGGAAATATGTAAAATATTGTTCTCTAATGAATAAAAGAGATTGTTCTCTTTTAGAACAAGCTCAAGAACTTCATCAACAGTCAGGTTCTTCAGATTTGTTTTGTTCAGCTCTTTAGACAAGAGTTTCTCAGCTTCAGGGTCTGTAACGATAACAGTAAAAGAACATTCATCACTAAGCTGGTCCACGAACTCACTAATCTGTGTCCCCTTAACTGATGAGATCGTAAAAAGCTGATAGGTACAATCAGCACTGAGTGATGATGCTAGAAACGCTGCAGCTACTGCACTGCTTAGTAAGGTATTCTTTAATGGTTTTAGTATCTGATTCATGTTCTTCCCTATTTTGTTGAGATATTGATATTATCATTTTTTTGTGCAATAAAGAGTTTTATTTTTTTATTTTTTCTCTCTAATACAACATGGTCATTCTGGATCTGAGAAAGCTTATACCCTCTAATCAGATCATTTTCCTTAAGCCACTTCCCATTGATTAAAGCTGAAGAGTTTAAAACGATTTGCAAGGTTAAGGGCTCTTTACTCATATCTTTTTTTCTTGGAATAAGATCAGCTGCTTTTGTTCCAGTCTCACTGGTTTTAGTGGTCTTGGCCGTGCTTGAACCCTCTTTTGGCTCGGGTTTAATAACAATAAATGGGCTGCTTAGTCTTGCAAGTGAAGCACTATTAAGCCCGTGTCTTTGAGGCTTGATCTCTTCTACTTTTTGATCTACCCAGCTTGTGTTAGTCGCTTGATTGACTAGGCTTTTTGTCATTGTCGTTGTAGCAGGACTTTGAACTGGAATGACACTTTGGTTATTTTGAGCCAGTAATGCACTGGAAACAAGTCCTAAGATCAGTAATTTTGTTTTCATTAGTATGTGATCCCCCAAACAGAGATTTTTAAGGTAGTATCTACCTTATTACTCGAGATTAACTTTAGATCATGGATATCGACAACTAAAAAGCTTTGCTCTAAAGAGTTAAGGAATTTCATTGTTTGATGAAAATTTCCTTTAACACTTACTTCAATATCTAAAACATGACCAAAGGTGTTCTTATCATTTGAAAAGTCATTAGAAAGATATTTAAGTTGCAAACCATATTTTTTTGCATTTTCAGCAATAGAGTCAATGAACTCACCCCAGGCTTGTTCATCATAATAAAGACTTGAAATTTGTTCAATCTTATATTTAATATATTCAGATTGATCTTTTACCGTTACAAAATCTTTTTTATACTGTACGACTTGGGCTTTTAATTGTGAAATCTTAGTCTCCGGATTCCATTTTAAAAAGTTTGTATCTTTGGCAATATTTTTTTCTATCACCTGTGTCTCAGCAAGGGTTTGATTAAAACCTTGTTCTGCACTATCCCACAATAAAAGATAAGAAGCAGCTATTAAAGTAGCGGCAATTAATATGTAGGTCATATAGATCTCTTGCTGTTTTTTCTCAGCAAAAGACTTGTCTATATCACCTAAAAAGTCTTCTAAATTCATTTTAGTACCACCTTTAGTTCACTAGCATATATCTTTTTTTCTTCATCAAACTCAATTTTTTGAATAGAAAATTTATATTGAGAAGACTTCGTTTTAGTGTACCACTCGATTAGATTGGTTATACGTTTGTCTTTACTTGAAAGAAGATGCAGGGTGAAACTTTTTTCTAGTGTCTCTGGATCTTGGCTATATGACACTTCATCAAGCTTGACCTTATACTTGTTAATATCTTTCGTTAAACTACTGATACGTTTTGCCTTCATCGGATAGTTAACCTTAACATCATGGATCTTTGTCAGTACTGATTTTTTATCATCAAGAGCTTTTATCTCATTTTGTACTAAGGTTCTTATTTTTTCCATCTCGGAAGTATGGTGATTGATCTGGTTCTCTCTATCTTGACGTTTTAAATGCAGCTCTTTGTATTCAGACTCTAAGGCGGACTTTCTAATACTCTCTATCCCATCTAAGGTCCAATATGCACCCGGATATATCATTGCGAGAACACTGGCTGCAGCAATTGTCATGATAAGTTGACCGCTTGCTCGTTTTATAAATGCAGGTGGGCGATGGAAGCGTGTGAAGTTACACTCATATCTGTCTTCAGCTTCAAGTTGAACGGTCAGTTGCATAAGTGAATGTATTTGATCTATATACCACTCTTCTGTCTCAAAGCCGTAATTAAAGTCAAAGTCACTTGAATCAAGTCCCAGATAAGTCTGTGAATATTCGTCCATACCAACAATCGCACCGATTTCTGAACCTATATAGATCTTATCAATACGATCAAGTTCAAAGGCACGTTTAGAGTAGGTTATAACATCATTGATGTGTAAAAATACTTCCCCAAAGAGTTTGATTAAGTACTGTTGCTTATCACTTTCACTACTTCGCAGACCCTCTTCAGAAAGAAGCTTTACAAATGAAGATAGCTCTATCTGCTCGCCTAAAAGTTCACAATACCTATCATGCATCTGTGAAAATGAGTATTTAAGTGATTTTGTATATAAATACTCTCTGTCATCATATAGTGTTAAAAATGCATCATCAGCTTGGAAATAAATAAAACAGTGGGTTCCATTATCTTCAATGATCTCTTTTTTATAAAGGGTACGTAAGAGAAGGGGAAGGGGAGTAATCTGGTCTATGTATTTGACTTGCTCAATTGCCCCTGTAAAAGCCTCATCAATACTCAGTGGGTCAACTACAAAAACATGGTAGTTCTTGTTCCCATCTTTTGCACTTTCAGCCGATTCAACATAAGCTATCTGGTATTCAATTGCCATATCAAGACCAAGCTCTTCATAGATCTTGTTTTCAATCGCATCACCGATATCTTCATTCGGTATGTTTTGGCTCAGAGAAATCTGTGTAGTAATAAAGTCTTGTGTTTTAAGGTAAGAGACGGCGTACTGGTCTTTGAGGTATTGAGGTTTATCAGCGACTTTTATCTGTGTTGTTGTTCCTGTATAAAAAGAGTTATTATAAGGATTGACAGATATCGTGCTGGAAAAGGCTTGCTTCTGTTTCATTCATTATTCCTAGCTACATAATTTAAAATCGCCATTCCACAAAAGGCATTGTTTTTATAAAACTCAGCCCTATACTTTTTCTTCTCTCTATCAAGAGAAAAGCGTTTTAGCAGTGAAGATTTAGCAATTCTTATTCCCAATTCATTTTTGTACCGAGGATCTGAAAAACCAATCACGTTCAATCGGTATTCATTCGGTGCATTAAAGACTATATCAGACATAATATTAACTTCTGAAGGTAAATGGATGGATTGTTGTTTTCCATCTATAATAGCTTCAAAAGGACCTTCACAATCTTCCGAAGGAAATGAACTTGTGCTCAAATGTGATATCTTTTTATGTCCAATGTACAGATCAATGAACCCATTACCTTCTACTACACCACCTAAGGGATGTGAAAAGTATAATCTGTTCTTATTCGATTGTAGCGGAAAAAATCTTAAATTTTTTCTTAAATTGTCTAAATTTAAAGAAATGTTTGTGTTTATTACTATTTTGCCATTATTTTTTGTTATGTTATTTACACTTTCAGAGTCTAACTCAAAATCTCTTTGGTACTGTATTCCCATGATTTGCATGAATGCCTCTATTGCACGTAGCTGATAATAGACTTTCAGAGCTGTTGTTTTTAATTCTTTACTAGTTTCTATCGCGAAGGCAGGTTTGTTGTTATTGATTGCAAAATAAGTTAATGAATGTTGCATTTCATTATTATTTTTTTTAGTTTTTGTGTTTCGTACATTAAAACTATGATGGTTTTGTAGAAGATGTTGATTGAGTTTACTGCTGACTTTTTGTGCAATACACTCTAAGTCTCTGTAATAACTGCTATTTTGATCAAGCTTTATCTGATCTATTACACAGGTCTGCCCCCAGGCTCCAGGATTGAAAATAGTATTGGTATATTTTTCTCTAAAAAAACCGTGTCCGTCATGTAGATTTAAGATAAGATCAACTCTCTTATCTAAGATTAATGTTTTGATCTCTTTAACTGTACTAAGATCTTTGTCTATATGAGATATTTTTGAGAATTTTCGATTAAGGTCGCCGTTTATTCCGCGTCGGTATTTTAATATACTCTCTTTATTCGCATTTGGCACTACCCAAAGAGTCCCTTGTGTGATCGTATAATGTTGGGCGAGTATGGAAGCAGCAAAGTACCCTCCCGGTTCATTTCCATGAATACCGGCAAAGATGAGAAGTGTTGGACCCTTATTTTGACCCTTTATCTTATACAGATCAAAATTGTCATATCCAAGAAGGGCTGAGAATAGAAAAACTAGTGTAAAAACTGATCTCATCTATTTCTCTGTAAGAATGGTAAAATTGTTATCACTTAGATGAACATAGAGCTCTTTTTCTCCATTGAATTGGTAACTTGTAGATATATACTCTTCGTTAAAACTGATTAAATAGACATTTTCTTTAGCTGCCATCGGATAAGGAAGTATATTGATCTTTGAAAAAACTATCTGCTTGTACTCGTTTTTTGAAAAGATACGTTTTTTATATTTTTCGAATTGTGTAATAGTTAGACCGTCATTTCTCTTAAACTCTTCGTCATAAAAACTTAGATAGCTTGATATATTATTGTCTTTCCAAGCTTTTTTCCAGCTATATAGCTGAGAAAGAATGGTGACAAGCTCCTCCTTTTGAACCTTTGGATAAGTTTTTTGATCTATATATACAAGTGCTTCTTTGAAGTCTATCTGATCTTCTATCTGCTCTAAGTTGCTGTTATTAATAGCGATACAACCCTTAGTGAAGTCATCTCTTTCTTGGTTAAGAGGAAGACCATGTACCCATATGCCAGATCCATTCTTTCCTTGTATCTTGTCAAAGGTATTTGGATAAGAGGTGACAAAGGCGAGAGGACCGTAAAAAGAGTCAACTTTATCGAGTTTTTTGATGAGTTTGTAAACACCGACAGGAGTCTTTAAATCTCCCTCTTTTTGCTTATCACCGGTTTTTTTACCAATGAAGGCTGAAAAGTTATCATTAAGCTCAAAGCTGTTATTACTGTCTTTGGTGTAAAGTTTTAGACTGGCATTATCTTTGTTGCAGGCTAAAATATAATTTATACCTTCAAAATATCCAAAACGTGTATCAATAGTCTGAAGTCTTTGACTCCAATACTTTTTAGATGCTAACTCAGCATCAAAAAGAGTCTCTATGGCCTTCGTCCCTTTTTGTTGGTAAATATTAAGAAGTGAATCATTAGCCAAAAGTGAAACTGCAAAAAATAGAGAAAGAAAATAGCGCATTAGAATTTATAGCCTATATCTTCAAGCGATTGTTTATCATTCGTCCAACCTTTTTTAACCGAAACAAAAAGGTCTAAAAAGACTTTTTTACCAATAAGGTTTTCGATCTGTAAGCGAGAATCTCTACCTATACGCTTAATAGCCGCACCACCCTTACCGATGATAATTCCTTTTTGCGTCTGTTTTTCAACAACGATAGTCGCACGGATCTTTTCTAAGGTCTTTGACTCTTCAACCTTATCAATAAGAACATCTGTCTCATAAGGTATCTCATCACTGATATTATCAAAGATAGCTTCGCGTATAAACTCTTTGTAGATATCGCGCAGCATCTCAGTCGTAAGATCATCTGGATTATATAGGTAAGGCGAGGCAGGTATGTGCTTTGAGATTTCATCAAGCACAGACTCAAAACCAATCCCTCCCTTAGTCACAGAAACGGGGATTATAGCTAAGAAATTGTCTTGAAATTTTTGATATTCTTGTATTTTTTGTAAAATTCTTTCATTACTTACATGGTCGATCTTACTTAGTAAAACGATGTGCTGTCTTGTTGTCAGTTTTAAAAACTTTTCATACTCTTCAGTAGAATCTGTTACAGGGGCTAGAAAGATGATGATATCACAATCACCGATAGCCTTGAGAGCTTCTTTCATCATAAACTTGTTTAACATCTTCTCTTTCTCATGTAAGCCGGGAGTATCAATAAAGATGATTTGGTTTTTTTTATGCATCACAATCGCATTGATACGTTTACGTGTAGCATTTGCTTTTTGAGAGACCATAGAGATTTTTTCACCCAAAAGAGCGTTCATTAAGGTACTTTTACCTGCATTTGGGCGTCCAACTATGGCTGCATAGCCTGCTTTTGTATCAACCATTTATATTTCCTTGTCTTTCTTATAAAATGTATCGTGCAAGATCTTCATCTTCGATTAGTAGGTCTAGTTTTTCATGTACAAGTTCTTTAGTGATGACAACCTTTTCACCGGCCCTCTCATCTGCACTAAAGCTGATATCTTCAATGACTTTTTCAATAACAGTGTGGAGTCTGCGAGCTCCGATATCTTCTGTCTTCTCATTAGCAGTATGAGAAAGCTTAGCAAGTGCTTTTATAGCATCATCATCAAAGCTAAGCTCGATCTTTTCAACGGCTAGCAGAGCCTCATATTGACGCAGTAGAGAGTTCTTTGTCTGGGTTAAGATCTTGTAAAGTGCTTCTTCTGTCATCGGGTTTAACTCAACACGTAGAGGAAAACGCCCCTGAAGTTCAGGAATAAGATCGCTTGGCTTACTCACATGAAAGGCACCCGCGGCAATAAAAAGAATATGATCTGTTTTGATCTGACCAAACTTTGTTGTTACATTGGAACCCTCAACGATAGGTAAAAGATCTCTTTGTACACCCTCTTTACTTGGATCACTTCTTCCGTCATTTTTAGCACCGACGGCAATCTTGTCTATCTCATCCAAGAAGATAATCCCGCCTTCTTCTGCTCGTTTTAGTGCTTGCGTATGTATAGCATTCATATCAAGAAGTTTCTCGCCTGCCTCAGTGCGTAGTATATGTTTGGCATCATAGACGGATACCTCTTTTTTAAGGTCTTCTTTGTTTAAGCCTGAAAACATTTGAGAAAATGATTCTTGTATCTTCGCCATTTCAGGAGGCATATTTGCATCATTAAAGCTCATACTGCTTTTTGGCATCTTGATCTCAATGACTTTTTCATCCATATCCCCGTTAAGAACACGCTCTTTCATTCGTTCGTGTGAGTGCTTATACTCTTCTTTCTTTTCATCACTTGCCATAAGAGGAAGAGGGGGAAGGAGTTTATCGACTATCTTATCAAGAACATAATTCCCGATCTGCTCAATATTTTTTTCTTGATGCTCTTTTTTTACGATATCAATAGAGGTCATAACAAGGTCGCGTATCATAGACTCAACATCTCGTCCTACAAAACCTACCTCAGTATATTTACTCGCCTCGACCTTGATAAAAGGAAGATTCATGATCTTAGCCAGACGGCGGGCAATTTCTGTTTTACCGACCCCCGTTGAGCCTATCATCAAAATATTCTTAGGCATAATCTCATCTTGAAGATTTTCATCAAGAAGCATTCGACGATAACGCGTACGAAGGGCAATGGCTATAGTCTTTTTAGCACTGTCTTGACCGATGACATATTCATCTAAATACGCAACCGTCTGCTTAGGTGTCATATCCATTATTTATCCAAAGAGAGAAGTTTGATATTATTATTTGTGTAGATACACAGTTCTGAAGCGATTTGAAGACTCTCTTTTACCAGATCTTCTTCATCCATATTCGCATGTCGCTTAAGAGCACGCGCGGCAGAGATGGCAAAATTTCCACCTGAACCGATAGCAGCGATCTCTCCATCTTCAGGTTCAACGACATCACCGTTTCCGGTGAGAATATATATATGTTTTTTGTTAAGTACGATCATCATCGCCTCAAGGCGACGCAGTACCTTGTCTTTTCTCCATGCCTTTGAGAAGTCGATAACAGCTTTGATAAGGTCACCATATCAAAAAGATTAAAGGCATCTGCCGTAGATCCCGCAAAACCTGCGAGTATCTCACCCTTATAAAGGGTACGGATCTTAGTCGCATTGTTTTTCAGTACAGAGTCCCCGAAGGTTACCTGTCCATCTCCACCAATAACAGACTTATTCTTTCCTTTATAAGCGAGTATCGTAGTTGCATCAAACATTATTCGCTAACAATCTCGATTTTCATCATAGCATGAAGTCCATGACCAAGTTTTAAATCGATCTCATATTCACCCGGTTCTTTCATAGAAAGCTTATGTACGATGTGCTTTTTATCAATTTGAATCTTATGTTGATCTTCAACTGCATGTGCAATCTCATCTTTGGTAACTGAGCCAAAAAGATGACCATTCTCACCCACTTTCTTTTTGATAGTCGTGATAAGGCTTGTTAGTTTCTCTTTTACACCTTTAAGACGTATAAGTTCAGCTTCTTCATTTTCAGCTTTTTTCTTTTCAGATGAATTATGTTGATTGATAACGGCAGTTGTTGCTGCCTTAGCAAAGCCTTTTCCAATTAAAAAGTTTTGACCATATCCGTCTTTAACTTCTTTTATCTCGCCTGATTTTCCCAGACCTTTTACATCTTTTATTAATAATACTTTCATTTATATTCTTTCTTTACGAGAGTTTGAACTCTCTTTGTTTATTTATGTTTGTAGGATTTTAGCAGATTTGCTCTTAGATGTACATCTTTTGTCTCTTAGCGTACAATTTCTCCATGATAACCTGAAATCCCATGTGCCAGATTAACAATAGATTTAAAGCCCATATTGTCTGATAATATACGTTGACAGTGTGAACTTCTACTTCCCACATGACAGTAAAGGATTATACTTTTATTCTTATCAAGCTCTGCTTTTTCTAAAGAATTATAAAAACTTGTTGTCGGTACAAGTGCATCTGTTCCTTTTATATGTCCACCTTGGTGCTCCATCCACTCTCTTACGTCTACTAAGTTAAAATCAACCATGCCAAGTTCACGCGCTTCTATTAATGAAAGAAGTTCATCTGAATCTATGTTTGTTTGTTCAAGTAGAGTCTCACACTCTGCAGCACTTAGTCCACGGGAGTGTTCATGTGTGACAGCCTCAAGTTCGTCTTTATTAGCTCTTGCAGCTGCATATTCCGGAGTACAAAAGATTTGACAGTGACAAACGCCGTCATTTGGTATCTCATGTTCAATGGCAGGTTTACAAGGACAGATACGATCTTCTTCCTTATCTCCTGTTACAAAAAAGCAGGGGCAGTATCGCTTGTCGTAAATAAGCTTATTTCGAGTCAGCCCCATCTGTATGCCCTCGTTGATCATAGCGTCAGGATTGTAGGCATATCCAAACTGCTTGACCACCTTATCTGTAAACTTTATTGTTTTGGCCAGTTCAGTTTTGAATTCAGCTGACTCTGGATCAACTTTTTTCATTTCAGTACTCATATTGTCACTCCTCCACTTTTGGTGTTTATTAAAATTTATTAAGTTATAAAAGGAAAGGATACCTGCAGGCATCCCAAAGTGGAAATCTACTTGTTTCGTGCCTTACCGGCGATGATAAAACGAAGTGCATTAAGTTTGATAAAACCTTCTGCATCCTTTTGGTTATATACTTCATCTTCTTCAAATGTTGAGTATTCTTCATTGAAAAGTGAATCAGCTGAAGCACGTCCAACAACCATCACATTACCCTTGTATAGTTTAAGACGAACGGTGCCGTTAACAAATTCTTGGGTCTTGTTAATAGCCGCTTGTAGCATCTCACGTTCAGGAGAAAACCAAAAACCGTTATAGATAAGTTTTGCGTAACGTGGCATCATCTCATCTTTTAGGTGGGCTGCTTCTCTATCAAGAGTGATAGATTCGATAGCACGGTGAGCCTTTAACATAATAGTCCCGCCCGGAGTCTCATAACAACCACGTGCCTTCATCCCGACAAAACGGTTCTCAACAATATCGATACGTCCAATACCGTGTTTGTTCCCAAACTCATTAAGCGTTTTAAGCATAGTAGCAGGAGACAGTGCGTCTCCATTGAGTGTTACTGGATCACCATGTGCATATCCTATTTCAATGTACTCAGCTTCATCAGGAGCATTTTCAGGAGAATTTGTCCATAACCACATTTCATCTTCTGGTTCAGCATTTGGATTTTCTAAGTGCAGACCTTCGTAGGAGATATGCAGTAGATTGGCGTCCATTGAATAAGGACTAACAGCAGGATTTCCATTTTGATCTAAATGCTTTTTATCAATCGAAATTCCATGCTCTTTTGCATAAGCAAGAAGTTTTTCACGTGAGTTCAGATCCCACTCTCTCCAAGGCGCAATGATAGTCAGTGTTGAGTCTTGACCTAAATAACCCATCTCGAAACGTACCTGATCATTTCCCTTACCCGTTGCGCCGTGAGATACACCGTCAGCACCTGTGAGCTTAGCTATCTCGGCTTGACGTTTCGCGATAAGCGGTCTTGCAATAGAAGTTCCTAAAAGGTATTCACCTTCATAAATCGTGTTGGCACGAAACATCGGAAATACATAGTCTTTTACAAATTCTTCACGCAAGTCATCTATAAAAATATTTTCTGGCTTAATACCAAGTTCAAGAGCCTTAATACGGGCAGGTTCAAGCTCTTCACCCTGACCGAGGTCCGCAGTAAAGGTAACAACCTCGCACTTATATTCGTCTTGCAACCATTTTAAGATAACACTGGTATCTAGTCCGCCTGAGTAGGCGAGTACAACTTTTTTAACTTCTTTTTTCATGAGTTCCCTTTATAGAGATAAATTATTGTCGCGATTTTATCTAAAAGAAGATGATAAAGAGTTGAAGAACTTGTAAAAAGGTATTGAATTTTAGAACAAATTCAGATTATAAGTAAAGATATAAGGAAGAATAAAAAAAGTTTGTGTAAAAAAATAGAAGTTAAAGCTAGAACTTAGTTAAAGCGAACTCAGTCCTATAAAGATGATTTAGCCTTTTTGATCGAAGATCATCCCAACAATCTCATTCATCTTACTAGCTAGACTCTGCGCCTCTTCACTTGGAAAACGGCGTATAGTATCATTTGTTTGGGTATCAATAACAGACACGAAAAATACATCATCACTGCCATCAAATCCGAAACGTATAGAAGTGTTAAAAGGGTTAAGTGCTTTGTTTAAAGTATTTACTAAATCTTTCGTTTCACCTTCAGATAAAACTGGACGAGCATTAGCCCTCTCATTTTTAGCCGCTGCGACTTGAGCTTCTACCTGAATCTTTGCTTCTTCAACCGGACTGGGCTTAGTTTGTGCAACTTTTTGTTCTGTTTGGACCGAGGTGCTTTGTTGTTTGGCAATATTGTTTAACAGTTCCATATCACAAGCCTTTATAATAGAGTTATATACGCATATCGGCAAAAGAAAAATATTCTTTAGCCCTTAAGTTGTTTTTTTAATATGTTCTTTATTTAAATATAAATCCTAAGTACTTTATTGCTACAATGCGGGAAAAAGCGATATTGTGCATGATTATATAAATCTATTAAAAAGTGAAGCTGTTTTACGTCGATTAAGTTTAATTCAGCTTATCTCCTATTTTGGGGCATGGTTCTCAAACGTAGCTATTTATACGCTTCTTGTTCAGCTTGATGTATCTGCCTTTACCATCGCCTTAGTGGCGTCTTTTCATTTTCTTCCAGGAGTCTTACAAGCACCGATATCAGGTGTTCTTATTGATAAGTTTTCTCCAAAAAAACTTATGCTTTTTTTATTGATCTTACAGATTATAAGTACTTTTTTACTTCTTCTTGTGGACTCCGTAGAATGGATATGGCTGTTATTTGTCTTGATATTTATTCGTATGGGTGCATCAAGTTTTTATTTCACACTTGAGATGTCTCTTCTGCCTAAGATATTAGACGGAAAAGCCTTACAATATGCAAATGAGATACACTCCATCATCTGGTCTTTATCTTACACCTTAGGTATGGCTATCAGCGGTTTTTTGGTTTATAAATTAGGAATTACGATCGCCTTTGTTATTGACGGACTTTTATTTGTAATAGCCTTTTGCATGTTATACAGTCTACAGTTTGATATTAGTTTTGAAAAGGTTCATGAAAGTTTCTTAGAGACCTTTAAAGAGGGCTTGACTTATTTAAGAGAAAACAAGAAGATCATGCATCTTATCTTAATACATGCTTCCGTCGGTTTTACCGTCTTTGATGCCTTAGTAACGCTTATGGCAAAGGAGTATTACACCTCTTTACTGGCTATTCCTTTAGCCTTGGGTATTATGCATGCCACACGCGCAAGTGCCTTAGTCTTGGGTCCCATACTTTTAGGCAAATGGATGCACAATTCCAGGCTCTCTTATCTTCTTCTCTTTCAAGGAATAGGCATTATAATATGGTCTTTGGTTGTGGAAAACTTCTATCTCTCTTTGTTAGGCTCTTTTATAGCAGGGTTTTCGACAACAACACTCTGGTCATATACCTATACTCTGATCCAAAAGCACACTGAAAAAAAGTATTATGGAAGAGTAGTAGCCTATAATGATATGATCTTTCTTTTAACAGGAGCGACAAGCTCTTTGCTCGTAGGAATTTTACTTGAGGCGAATTGGAGTATCTCGGCTGTTTTAGCGAGCTTAGGTGGAGCCTTTTTTATAAGTGCACTCTATTTTATCTGGATACGAAGGAGATATAATGTTTAGTTTGGCCATTTTAGGGGGTATCTTACTTAATGTAGGTGCTTTTTTGATGTTTAGAGGATTGGCTTTTCAAGCGATTATCGTATATCTTTTTGCAGATATATGCTGGGTGATTATGGCCGTGCAAAAAGATGATTATATAGGTGCCGTATTTATTGCCAGTGGAATGCTCTTAGGCTTTTTGGCTTATTTGAAGATGCGCTCTGGAAAGATGAATAAAAATTTAAATAAAGATGATGAGTCCTAAGTGGCAATAAAAAGTTGAGATCTCATCACTCCAGTGCAGCCTCTGCTCTTTCTCTAATCCCTTTATCTAAACTCTTTTTCATCAACATCTTTGAGAAGTGAAAGAGGAAAGAACACTATTTTTATCACTAATCCAATATTTATGTTATAGTTTATCTAAGATGAGTTTGTAGGAGATAAGATGAGTCAGGTGAAATTGTCACGTGAGGTCGGAATCACCTTACTTCTCTTATATGGACTGGGTAATATACTTGGTGCGGGTATTTATGTTCTAGTCGGTAAGGTTGTCGGTATAGCAGGTTACTTTAGCATAGTCGCCTTTTTCTTGGCCTGTGTCATTGCCGTCTTCACGGCGCTTAGTTATACGGAACTTGCCTCGCGTTATCCTGTTAGTGCAGGTGCGGCTGCTTACATACAAGAGGGATTTGGTTCAAAAAACTTTTCTCTTGGTTTAGGTGTCTTAATAGCAGCAGCCGTGTTGGCTTCTGCTGCAACAATCGCGCATGGCTTTGCGGGATATCTGAGCCAGTTTATCAAGCTGGATAAAGAACTTTCTATATTTCTTCTCATTGTCGTACTTGTATCGATATCTATTTTAAGTATCA
>CBFDAB010000009.1:0-31082 GCA_965602745.1 uncultured Campylobacterales bacterium | reverse complement strand
TTCTTTCATGAGCTTGGGCACTTTTTGGCCGCCAGACTTATGGGTGTATATGTCAAAGTCTTTAGTATAGGTTTTGGAAAAAAGATTTTCTCATTTTATTACAAAGGCACAGAGTGGAAGATTGCTATGATCCCTCTTGGAGGATACGTGCAGATGAAGGGTCAAGAAGATATGGACCCCACTGCCCTAAGCGAAGATGAGGACTCATATAACACAAAGAAGCCATGGCAGAGGATCTTTATCCTACTTGCCGGCCCCTTTGCCAACTTCGTGATAGCATTTTTTCTCTTTTGGGCTATAGGCTTGGGCGGACCAAAGGTTCTTTTGCCTGTTGTCGGTCAGGTCGTAAAAGACTCGCCAGCGTATATGGCAGGACTTGAGTCAAATGACACTATCACCAATATCAACGGGAAAGATGTGCAGACATGGGAAAATATGGCAAAGCTCATATCTTCTTCACAAGGTGCTATCAACCTAACTGTTCACAGAGATCAATACATCCATAACTTCACCATCACGCCTCGGATGCGTGAAGCTAAGAATGACTTTAATGAGACCATAAAGCGCCGTATGATAGGTATAGGCGCGGCAGGTGTTGCTAAAGAACTAGAAGTCGAGAACTCCCTGGCATATGCCTGGGATAAAACACTCTGGGCATCCACGATTATCTTTGGAGGTGTTCAACGCCTTATCTCAGGAGATGTTCCCGCTAAAGAGCTGGGCGGTGTTATCAGTATAGTAAAGATAACGGCAGATGCTAGCAATGAAGGCTGGATGGCAGTCTTTTTCTTCGCGGCCTTGATCTCGGTTAACCTTGGCGTCTTAAACCTTCTTCCTATTCCCGCCTTAGACGGCGGACATATAATGTTTAACCTCTATGAGATGATCTTTCGTCGTCCACCGACAGAGGACATGCTTGTTCGTTTGACCATTGGCGGTTGGGTACTTTTAATCGGTCTGATGTTTTTGGGCCTGTATAATGATATAACTAGATTAGTAGGATAATTTCAATGACACAAATAGAATATAAGATACATTTAGACAAGGTCATACAGGCCATAGAAGATGCCCGTATCTCAGTCAGCGAGCACCATATAGTCAAGATTGTTGCTGTAAGTAAGTATTCGACTGAGGAAGCTATAAAACGTCTTTATGAGATCGGACAGCGCGCTTTTGGAGAGAATAAGGTTCAAGACCTTATAACAAAGTCGCACAACCTTGAGGAGCTTCCTTTAGAGTGGCACTTCATCGGCAATCTTCAAAAGAACAAGATCAACCATCTTATAGATGCCGATCCCTATCTTTTTCAAGGTCTGGACTCACTTGATCTGGCTCAGGCACTGCAAAAACGCTTAGAGGTAAAAGAGACTCAGATGGAGTGTCTTCTTCAGGTAAACTCGGCAAATGAAGAGAGCAAGAGCGGTGTTAGTGCCCAAGAGGCAAAAGATATATACGCACAGATCAAAGAGACCTGCCCCAATATAGAGCTTCGCGGTCTAATGAGCATAGGCGCGCACTTAGATGATAAAAAGATCATCCAAAACAGCTTCGAGCAGACTTACGATATATACAAAGACCTTAAAGGCGCAGACATCTGCTCCATGGGAATGAGCGGAGATTTTGAGCTAGCAATCAAATGTGGTTCAAACATGGTTCGCCTAGGCTCAGTTCTCTTTCCAAAAGACTAAGCACTCTCTATAGTGCTTGAATCTAATCTTGTCGCGGGTTATTTCCAGTAACTTTTTCTTCATAATACACCTCCAAAAAACAAACATCATGTTTATTAAGTCCTATTATTTGGACTTATACACACTAACTCGTTCAAATAAGTCCAAAAAAACACTTATTGATTACTCCTCAATATTATAAATCTACTCTTTTAAATGATAAAAAGCCTTATTTATTCACTATCCAATACTTATCAACTTATCTGAAACTAAATGTATTCAAATAAGTTATAAATTAAGCCTTCATTCAATAGAATGCGCATGAATAAATAGTTAGTTATCAGGGATAATCATGGAATATTGTACGTTTGTTAAATTAGTGCCTTTAATAAAAGATATAGCATTAACACTCGCAGCGTTTACCACAATGTTCGTTGCAGTGTATGGTTTAAATAAATGGAGAGCAGAACATAAAGGAAAGGTGCGGTTTGATGCAGCTAAGACTCTCCTATCATTTGTTTATGGTGTAAGAAATAATTTTGAAATTGTTCGCTCTGGTTGGTTAGATGCATCAGAGTTTCCAGAAGAGTACGCAGGTAAACACCCTGCTAATCAAACTGCTGAAGATAAGGCCAATGCTAAATGGTTTGTTTACAAGAATAGACTGGAGCCTTTGATAAAATCGATGAATGAGCTAGATACAGCATTGATTGAAGGCGAAGTTTTGTGGGGGAAAGAGGTTGAGGAACAAGGTCGTAAAATTAACGGCTGCTTTAATAGGCTAGTTCGTTCAATAAAGGATTTAATCCATGAAGAGTTTCAAGGTATTGGTGACCCTTTGGATGAAACAGTCAAACAATGTCGCCAAGATGTTAGAGCTTCTCGGAAGTCTGAAGATGAATTATCTAAGCAAATTCAATCCTCTATAGATTACTTTGAAAAATTATTACAACCAATTATTCGGGCACAAAACAACTAACAAGTCGTTGCACGTAGATTGCCAACTACAGCGCCATTTTTCCTCATTTCATTCGGGTAAAATAGCACTTCCGTTGGCAACTGGTGAATAGGGGCGTTAGAGTACACAGTAAAACACTAAATACGTCTAAGGATGTCTATGGAAAACAAGAAAAAAAGAATCGATATGGATAAATTAAAAAACTTTATAGGATTCACTCTTTTAATATCATCAATATTTATTTTTGGTCTTCAAGGAATGAGTGTTGAAATGGGAATAGCCGTTGTAGCTAGTAGTATATTTTTGGCTTTTGCAAATTTACATAAATTTACAAAATTTAAAGGTGCTGGTTTTGAAGCTGAATTAAAACAAGTAGTTGATGAAGCACATGCTACAATTGAAAATTTAAAAGAAGTTGCTAAACCTTTAATTCAAACTAGCTTAAACTCACTTGCTAAAGCAGGACGACTTTCTGAAGGTGCTTTCAATAAGAATCATGACCTTTATGATCAACTAAATACGTTACAAACAAAAATTGGATTAGAGAGTAATGATTTAGAAGCATCAAAATCATTTTATTTAAATATTCATGCAAGGGATATGATATCAGAGTTATCCGCTAATATAGAAAGAAATGGTGTTAAAAAGTTCTCTATAACATCTAGGGATGCCTTGAATATAAGTAACTTTGACAAAGCACCAAATATTGAAGTATTTTTAGATTTATTAAAAAATATACAGCTAAATTCTGAATGTGAGCAACAGTTGAAATTTTTAAAAGATTATTCTAAAAAATATAAACTCTAACAAGTACGAGGAGACGCAATAATTTACCCTGCGGGAAAATTATCACTCACGAGAAACGTTAGATGCACGGAAGGAAAATATCATGAACGACTATCCAAAACCCAGAGAGAAGATAAGAACTGGCAACTTTCCATACAAATTTAAAATCACTGAGGACTATGTTTACGAAGAAACAGGTTGGAAGATAGAAAAGGAATTTGACAGTAGGTGGTTAAAGATCAGTAAAGACGGTATAGTGATTGTAAAAGCGAACGAAACGGGTTACGCCTGGGATGGTTGTACGCCAAAAAAAAGCTTTTTGAATCTATTTATTATTGGGGTTCCAGACGGGCATGTGGATCATAGAACGATGCTTCCTTTTACCTATCATGCTTCATTGGTGCATGATGCTTTGTGTCAATATCTGGATACAGTACCTGTGACAAAAGACCAGGTGGATCGTCTGTTTTTAAAAATGCTGGGAGATTTCAAACTTAGAAAGGTTTACTACTTTTTCGTAAAACACTTTGGGGCGAGAGTTGTAAAGCAAAATGGCCTCTAACAAACCAAAGGAGACCAATCAAAAACCCGCGAGCAGCTTTTTGATTGGTCATTTTAAACGTTATGTGACAAAATCAACTTGTTTAGTATAGACTCTAAATTATAGGAGAAAACAGTGAAAGAAGAATATGGGGACACTCAAATAAGGGGTTTTAAACTTGATTATGAAAATCCAAATAAAAAAATCATCGATGGTATTGATCAAATCGATATTTTTGCACTTTTTAATGATGAATGGACTGTTGTTAAAAAAGTTTCGGTTGAAGACAACGTTGTTCATCTCATAAAAAAAGATGGGACAAGTGTTGGTTTTGAAAAAGAGAACCCAATCAATGCCGAGATTTTAAATGCCTTAGAACAAGTTACAAAGGCATTTAAGGACCACTTCAAACAGTACGGCTATTAAAATATTGTTAGGCGAGACTTGTTAAGTTGTGAAGAGCTTTTTCTCAGTACATAACAAGTACTCGGAGAGAAATAGTTTACCCTGCGGGCAAAACTATCTCTCAAGACAGTCGTTAGACTGGTACAGTGTAGAAACTACATTTATTTGACATTGAACTCACATAACTTACATAGAAGGACAAACTTTGCCTCTGATTACTCTTGATTATATTGATGTACTTGGTGAAAAAAACGAAAAAAAAGTTTTAGAATTTTCCACAGACCTACTTAAACAATCAGTTAATAAAAATTCACTTTTCGTGATAAAGGTTGATGGTGAATCCATGCAACCAGTCATCCAGAATCGGACACTAGTCGTGGCTGATCTTTCTCAAAAAACAGTTGAGGACAAAGGCATTTATCTCGTCTACAAAGAAGATAAAATGTGGATAAAGCAGGCTAAAAAAGAAGCAAGAGGTATGACCTTTGTCTCTATCAACGAAGCATTCTCACATCTTGTGTATGAGGAAATAGATGTACGTGTCGTAGCCAAAGCTGTTTTATCGTTTAATGCTTTTTAGCAATATGAAAAAGTGCAGTATAAGATGTTATACTTTATACATATAAATCAAGTGATAGATAAAAATAGCAAATCAACTTTTAAAGGCTATGGATAGTGCATCCAAGTGTGGGATTATACTAAAGGTGTACAAATACTAGAAGCCAAAGTGAAAGAGCTGTAATCTATTACCTAACAACTACGAGGAGACCAATACTAATCCGCAAGCTTACTAGTATTGCTCACGACAAACGTTAGCTCTGTAACCGAGATAAAAAGTGCAATCAAGAAAAAGGCTGGTATTGAATAACATCTTCTCTATTTGTTTCCTCATTATACAGATCTCCTTGATTGGGTGTTCTACCACTACAAATGCATCTGACTTGATTCGACAGCAGCGCATTGCAGATAGTCTGCAATGGAATGGGAAAAAGTTCCAAAATCCGGAACAAGTTCCAGCTACTGAATGGGGGAAAAGCCTGGTGACTTTTTGGAATTATTTCTTCAATAAATCAGAAAAGTCTATACCTAGTCCCCCACTGCCTGCGGAGCCATTTAATATTTCCGACTGGGATGGACAGCGAGACCTGCAATTCGCTTGGCTAGGGCACACAACCTTCCTTATTAAGATTGATGGCAAACTAATCCTGACCGATCCAATGTTCTCACAACAAGCAGGCTCCTACGGATGGTTTAGTCCTATAAGATATTCTAAAACGCTTGCTTCAACCGACGAGCTACCTGTGGTTGATGTGGTATTGATTACTCATAATCATTCTGACCATCTTGACGAGAATTCTATTAAGATGCTTATTCCTAAAACCAAACATTTCATCGCACCTTTGGCAGTGGGAGCACTATTGGAAGAGTGGGGTGTATCTCATAAAAAGATAACCGAACTTGACTGGTGGCAGGCAAAGTCCATAGATGATTTAACAATTACAGCCGCTCCAGCCAAACATACTTCCGAGCGGGGAATTTTTGACAAAAATAAAATGCTTTGGGCTTCCTATGCTATTCAAGGCAAAACACACAACCTATACCTTAGTGGAGACTCTGGTTGGTTTAAGGGGCTATATGAAATAGGTGAACGACTGGGACCTTTTGATGTGTCCTTCTTTGAGATAGGGGCTTACGGTGAAATAAGAGGCTGGAAGGAGATTCATTACACCCCTGAACTGGCGCTCAAAGCACATCAGGCCGTAAGAGGCAAGCTGATAGTGCCTAGCGGCTGGGGTACTTTTGACCTTGGAATGTTTCCCTGGCACGAGCCAATTGAGCGGTTTGTGATAGCAGCTGATCAAGCTGGTGTCAATTATCTTACACCTAAAATTGGAGAGGTAATCAATCCTGGGCAGGCGGATGGTAGTGAGACATGGTGGAAACCATTTATCAATAAAATTCAGTAAACTAATAGGCGTATATGATTGAATAATCTAAAAATTACACCCTTGTGAATGAATCTCCACTTTTGGGGTGTACAAAACAAAAAGATATAACAAATCTTTGTAACCAATAAATGTCCTAGCGGTCATTTATTGGATAATGTAAAACGTTATATACAAAGAATGGGCCGTATGAATAGCAAAAAAATTATCAAATACATTCTCATAGTATTACCATTACTACTTTTAGTAAAATGTTCTATGGTAGAAATAATAGATGCTCTTCCAGCCGGAGTCAATTCTCATCCAACGCAAAAAATAAAGGTATATGGAAATTTTCCATTTAAAGGTGATATTGATTTTGGATTACGAGCTACCTATATAGCTACAAATTCAATCTGCAATAGTGTTTCCATAGATATTACAAGAAAAGCAGAAAGAAAGATAGACCTAAATCCCGTTTGGAAAAAAGGAAATAACTTTGAAATAGATGTGTTTCATGATTATTTATCCTCAGGTGTTTGCGGGTGGGAATTAGGTGCTATAAGTTATACAATGAAGGGAAAACCTGGAGGTATAGTTGTAGGTAATGAAGGTTATGATGTACATGGAAAACAAAGGGTTCATATAGATACTTTTGCTTGTTTTTCAGATGATGCTTCTATATATCAAAGCATACCTGTTGAGTGCAAAAAAAATTCTGGATTTTGTAAGTTACGTCAAAAAGAACTACAACAAGAATGTATAGAATGTAATCATGTTAATAAAGAAGCTGAACGTTATGTTGATAATGAAAGGTTTCATGCAAGTTACAGTTATGAAAACAGTTGGTGTGCTGCAATACCAAACTTACAAAAAGAAATACAACTAAATTTTATAGATGAATAAGAGTTTGTTGATATAATCATGTCAGCTTACTAAACTATATAACAAGAACGTGGAACGCGATAGTTTACCGCAAGCGGAAAACTATTCGCTCACGACAAACGTTAGCAATAATAGGATAGAGAATGAAGTACCGTTCAGAAATTGATGGCTTGAGAGCCGTTGCAGTAATCCCCGTAATATTGTTTCATGCAGGGTTTTCCGCGTTTAGTGGTGGGTTTGTTGGCGTTGATGTGTTTTTTGTCATCAGTGGATACCTGATTACAACGATAATCCTCTCAGAAATGGAGAAAGGTACGTTTTCCCTGATCGACTTTTACGATAGACGCGCTAGGCGCATACTTCCTTCTCTTTTTCTGGTTATGTTGGTTTCACTACTTTTTGCATGGCTCTGGTTGCTACCAAGCGATATGAAGAGCTTTTCTCAAAGCTTAGTAGCAGTTGTATCCTTTTCTTCAAATATTCTTTTTTGGCTTACGTCTGGCTATTGGGATACTGCTAGCGAGCTGAAGCCTCTTTTACACACATGGAGCTTGGCGGTTGAAGAACAGTACTATGTTCTTTTCCCTCTATTTCTCATGCTCATGTGGAACTATAGAAAGCGTTGGATTCTTGGTGCTTTCATACTAATCGCTGGGTCTAGTCTTGCCGCAGCACAATGGGGCGCATATCACAAACCATCAGCAGCATTTTATCTGTTGCCAGCGAGAGGTTGGGAGCTTGCTATTGGTGCAGGTATCGCTTTTTATTTTCTATACCGAAAACAGACTATTCGAACTCTCCTTTCACATAAGATGATTGATGAGGTACTTGGATTACTCGGTTTGCTGATGATCGGTTATGGAGTTTTTGTATTTGACGAAACAACTCCATTTCCAGGTTTTTATGCATTAGTACCAACTATTGGAACTGGACTGATCATACTTTTTTCATCATCTCAAACGATGGCTGGCCGTCTGTTAAGCTCTAAACCATTGGTGGCAGTAGGTTTAATTAGTTACAGTGCATATCTTTGGCATCAGCCACTACTCGCATTCGCTAGACATAGAGCTATTGCCGATCCAAGTGAGCTTACCTATGCAATTATAGCCTTCCTCTCGTTTCCACTTGCCTATCTAAGTTGGAAATATGTGGAGAAGCCATTTAGAAATAGAAATAGATTGAGCAGAAAATTTATTTTTTCATTTTCAATAATTGGGTCACTCATATTTATTGTCGTTGGTTTAGCAGGACACATAACAAACGGATTTTATAATCTATATCCTGATAATCAAAAGGTCTTACTTGGTTATCATAAATATGATCGAAAAGAAGCATATCGTGAGGGAAGCTGTTTCTTAGAGCCTGATCAGAAATATTCTGACTTTAAGGATGAGTGCTTATCTCCCTATGAGGGGGGGGATTCGATTATTCTCTGGGGCGACTCTCATTCAGGTGCACTATCTTATGGCTTAAAGAAAAGCCTTCGTAATATGACACAATTGACAGCTAGCGGATGTACGCCGCTAATAGGATATAATCCAATAACTAGACCTCATTGCATTGATATTAATAATTATGTTTTAAGAAAAATAGATCAGTTAAAACCAAAATTTTTAATTCTGCATGCCAATTGGTCTGACCCATTTAATAAAATTGAAGTTGGATTAAAAGAAGGTCTGTTAAGTACAATTTCGTATATTAGATCAGTGTCCCCAAAAACAAGAATTATTATTATTGGAGGTGTTCCCCAGTGGAAGCCTTCATTGCCAACGTTATTAGTCAAAAGTAATATTGAATTAAGAGAAATGGCTTATGTCCATTCTCAAAACTACAAAAAGATAAAAATCACTGACAACGTATTATCAATGGTTGCAAATGAAAATGACTTAACATTCATATCTCTGTTAGATGTTTTTTGTAAAGACGAAGAATGTTTGTCATCAGTAAAAACAGGAAACATATATGAACCTTTTGCATGGGATTATGGGCATCTGACGAGATCATCTTCTTCTTTGGTTTCAGAAGAAATCATTACCCATCTTAATGCAAGAAAACTAAATCTAAATCCATAAATCAATGACACATGAAAAATTGCTAACAAACGCATGCACTCGGACAGCAAAAAGCGCCGTTCCTTCCTCTCTCTGCTTTTTGCTGCCGGTGATGCGAAGCGTTATGTTCAGAGTGAGCATTAAGAGGAAGTAGCATTTGCAACATTTTAAAATTGTTGATGAATCATTAGAAAAAGAACTGTTGTCTATATTTCAAAATATAGATAAAGTTTTGGATATGGAAGAAACAGAAACATATACGCAAATCTCTATTTCAGTTTTTAACCATTGGCTGTCCGAAGAGGAAGCCTTCGAACAGCTTAATCAAGTACCAGCTAAAGAACAGCAGAAAAGAGACGCAAAGCATTTTATATTTTCAAAATTATTGATTTTCTGCGCTCTGCAGTTTTCTATTTTACATTAATCACTAAAAGTGGGTATTATATTTATACGTGTCCTTCAGCGAGCGGCATGATTGCCTGGCCTGTAGAGTCGGGTTTGGAAAGAGGTCCTATGGATGGGTATGCTTATTTTGACCATGACGCTGATATCGGTATTATCGGCAAAGGAGAAACACTGGAGGCTGCCTTTGAATCGGCTGCAAAGGCGATGTTTGCCATCATGGCCGAAGAGCTGCCGGAACCGCTGGAGATCGAGCTAAGCTTTGAGTTCGAAGAGGAGGACAGAGAGTTTGCTCTGATACACTGGCTCAACTACCTGCTCGCCCATGCCCAGAGCCGTTCAATTGTCCTGGGACGGTTTCAACTCCGTCGTAAAGGTACACTCTGGCAGGCGAAGGCATGGGGGTCCCCCTGGAAAAAGGAGATCGTACACGGTGTCGAGGTCAAAGGTGCGACACTGACGATGCTTTCGGTCGAAGAGAAGGCGGGCCTTTGGGAAGCTCGCTGTATTGTAGATGTGTAAAGCCCCCGGAAAGGTTTTGCAAGCATCCCAAAAAGAAGAAAGTTTCAGTGCCACAGCCCTCTAGCGTAGTAAAATGGGTTAAGCTCATTTCAGATAAAAGTCGTACAAGGATTAGTGATGAATATTCAGCAACTCCAACAGATCGATAGTTATAGCTGGCGGCTGCCCCGTCCCATTCAAGAGAAGCGCTCCGAGGTACTGCTCTACGGCTCTGAGACGCTGCTGCAGACGATGGATGACAAGGTGCTCGAACAGATCCGAAACGTGGCAATGCTACCGGGGCTGGTCGGTCCCGCGATGGCGATGCCGGACGCACACTGGGGTTACGGTTTTCCCATTGGCGGCGTCGCGGCCTTCGATGCGCAGCAGGGGGGAGTCATCTCCGCAGGAGGAGTAGGATTTGACATCTCCTGCGGTATCCGCTGCCTCCGAACGGACCTGAAACTGCATGAGATCGAAGGCGACCTTGAAAACCTTGCAGATCTTCTCTATGCTCGGATACCTGCCGGTCTCGGCAGCACGGGGCCTCTGCATCTAACGGTGCCGCAACTCGACGAAGTCCTTCGAAAAGGGGCAAAATGGGCGGTGAAAGAGGGATATGGCGTGCAGGACGACCTTGCATTTATCGAAGAGGGGGGCTGCATGGAAAATGCAGAACCCGATTTTGTCTCCGATCTGGCAAAGAAGCGCCAGCTTGGCGAGATGGGGACGCTGGGTTCGGGGAACCACTACCTCGAAGTCCAGGTGGTTGAGAAGATCTATGACGAAGAGGCCGCCCGCGCCTTCGGTATAAGCGAAGGGCAGATCATCGTCTCCATACACTGCGGTTCGCGCGGACTCGGCCACCAGATAGGCAGCGACTATATGATCACCCTTGCCAAAGAGGCCAGACGCCTGGGCCTCTCTCTCCCCGACCGTGAACTCGCCTGTGCGCCGATCCTCTCAAAGGCCGGACAGCGCTATATCGGTGCGATGAACGCGGGGATCAACTGCGCTCTGGCCAACCGTCAGATACTGACCCACCTTACACGGGAAGTATTTGGTATGCTCTTTGCGGGCAGCAGAGTCGATACCCTTTATGACGTCTCGCACAACACCTGCAAAGAGGAGCGCCATATCGTCGATGGCAAAGAGCGTACCTTATGGGTACATCGTAAAGGGGCGACCCGGGCATTTGGTCCGGGGCACAATCAGCTGCCTCCCGAGTACCAAAGTGTAGGCCAGCCGGTCATCATCGGCGGCAGTATGGGAACGGGCTCATATATTCTCGCGGCCAGCGACACTTCCGAAGCACGCTCCTTCGCCTCTGCCAGTCACGGTGCGGGACGCGCCATGAGCAGGCATCAGGCGAAAAAGCTATGGCGGGGAACGGAGGTCCTTCAGCAGCTTAAAGACGAGGGTATCCATATCCGCTCAGGTTCCATGCGCGGTATTGCTGAAGAGGCTCCGGAGGCGTACAAGGACGTCGACGAGGTGGCGAAGGTGACGGAGAAGGCGGGACTGGCCCGCCGCGTTGCGCTTTTGCGTCCGAAGGTCTGCATCAAAGGCTAACTACAAAGGTTAGCTTAAGAAGGGTTATCTCAATGACGCATCCATTTCAACCTTATATCATAGAAGACTCAAAAAGTATTATTATCGGTACTTTACCGCCAGAGGGTATAGATTTTTATTATTCGAACAGCCCTAATACTAGAATGTGGGATCTATTGAAAGCAATTCAAGAAAGAACAGACACCATACCTAAGGGTTCATACAAGCTGCCTACCAGTGAGAAAAAAGAAGTTCTTACAAATCTTAATCTGTCAATGGCTGATATTATTTATGAGTATGAACGAAAAAAAGAAAAATCTACAAATGACAAGGATATTATTCCTCTCAAATATTCTAATATAAATGAACTGATAAAAAACACGTCAATTGTTAACTTGCTCTTTGTATACAAAAATGCTGCAAAATGGTTTTTGCACTCTCTTAAAGACAGTGCACCAGCTAGATTATCTGCAATAAAAGAGAAAATAGATAAAGATAAAGATATTTTTTATACCTATATCTTAGATGACAGATCAATAAACTGTATTCTACTTCCAACTCCTCTAAACAGAGGTACAAAAGGTTGTACAATAGAAAAGAAAAAAGAGATCTATGAAAAATGGATTTCAAAACAGAGCTAACAAAACCTTGAGTATATAGATGAGGAGATTCTAAGAAAATGAAAAATCCGAATCGTGAAACAGTGTCAAAGTTAGAGCACCTCCCAAATATTGGCAAAAAAATGGCACACTATCTGGAACTTGCCGATATTAAAAGCCCTAAATCTTTAATAGGAAAAGATCCTTTTGCCTTATACGATAAGCTATGTGAAAAAATCGGTAAAAAAGTTGACCCCTGTGTCATAGATGTATTTATGTCGGTTATTGATTTTATGGAAGGTGCAGAACCTAGTGCGTGGTGGGAGTTTACAAGCGAACGTAAAAAAACTTCCACTTATTAGCTAACAAGGACTTGGAGAGAAATAAGTTACCCTGCGGGCAAACTTATTTCTCAAGATAAACGTTATAGGTTACTGCAAAACCATCAAAAAGGAAAAATATGAAATGCTCAATCTTTATTGCTCCAAGTGCTGATGGTTACATCGCTACAGAAGATCATGGAGTTCATTGGTTAGAGACAGTTGGCAAACCTCTGTCAGAAGAAGAAGCATCTTCAGATTTAATGAAACATTTTAATATGTCCATGCAAAACTATATGCAAACTGTTGATTGTATGATTATAGGACGAAAACTAATGGAAGTACTTTCAAGTTTTAACTTAACTCCTGAGCAGTGGCCATACGGGGATACAAAAATTATTGCTCTTAGCAATACTATAAAAGAGCCTCCTGCAAATTTGAAAAACAGAGTACAAATGTATTCTGGCTCAATTCCAGAACTCATCTCTAAACTTGAACAAGAGGGATATAAACACGCATACGTCGATGGCGGTACTACAATTACCGCTTTTCTTAATCTTCAACTAATTAATGAAATGACATTAACGCAAGCCCCTGTTTTGTTAGGCTCAGGTATACCTCTTTTTGGTAAATTGTTCAAACAGATAAAGTTAGAAGATGCACAAGCCACGGCTTTTCCAAATAATTTCATTGAACTTAAATATAGCGTAAAATACCTATAGCTAGAACGAGGCACGCAATACTAACCCTCTAGCGGTCAGTATTGCTAAGGACAAACTGTATCATTCATAAGGTGTTATGCAAACATCCTATAATGACAATACAACTATCGCTAGATTCTAATATGACTTTTCTCAGAACCACACACAAATTTCCATATTAAAGATGAATGTTTTATTATTTGCATTTGATTATGATAAGATATTCTTATCTATATATCATTAAAGGAGGAGTTTGTGCGTTATATTTTTTTAGCAATTGTGACTATACTGTTATTTACAGGCTGTGCCGATTCGGTGGAGTATACACTGGCAGATGAGCATGAACAGGTGGGGTTTTGGTATGGTTTATGGCATGGGGTGATTGTTGTGATCTCCTTTATTGTGTCGCTTTTCGATGATAGTGTCGCAACCTATGCCGTCTATAACAATGGTGGATGGTACGACCTTGGATTTCTGGTAGGTATCATTACTGTCTGGGGTGGCGGTTCTCAAATGAAGTGTAAATCTGCTGCAGATAAAAAACGGGATCAAGAGTGGGAAGAGATAGGCCGTAAAGTTGAGATAAAAGTGATGCATAAATTAAAAGACTGGGCAGAAAGTGAAGAGAGCACGGAAAATGGTGAAGAGTGGGACGATATTAGTGGAAAAGTGGAAAAGAAACTAAAACGTAAAATTCGCGAGTGGGCAGAGAAAGATTGAAAAAATCCAGTGGGCTTCATTTAACTTTTTGAATACTTAGATGTCAAACCTTAGAATATTGATATAAAACTCTAACACGTTAAAAGGAGAGAGCAGATGGAAACGAATATTTTGCCTAAATACGATATGAGCGATAACCCAACAGATTGTTGTCCCCGGTTTAAGCCTGAAGCGTGGGATGAAAAAGAATTGCATTTCAAAGAGAAGTTATTCGTCAAGGCTGAAACCTTAAGTATCTTTCATATCCCGCTTAATATGGGTTCAACTTTTTCTAAAACATTTGATGCAATCGAAAATGCCAATGCCTACAGTGAGGACGACCTCGTCGTTCTGTCATATGACTCATCTCCATGGAAAAGCGAGCACTTTTTTTCTGTCACCAAAGATGTGCCCGGTGAAAAGATGGTGCGTATGACAGGTGACTTCATAACAAAGGTATTTGAAGGGCCGTATAAAAACGCACCCAAATGGGAAAAAGAGATGGAAATCTTTGTTGAAAGCCGGGGAAAGGAGGCAAAGAAAACCTATTTTTTCTACACCACCTGCCCAAAGTGTGCAAAGTTTTATGGTAAAAACTACCTGGTGGCTGTAACTGAGATAGTTTAAAATATCTGGAGTACATCATGGATGAAAAAGTAAGGAAACACCTGGACAAGCTTCCTTCTCCGCAGAAGGAGATCTGTGAAAAAGTTAGAAATATCATTTTAAAAACATTTCCGAATTTGGAAGAGTCTTTTAAGAATGGTGTCCCCTGGTACGAGTGCAAGTATTATATTGTTGGCTTTAAAGACCATGTCAATATTGGTTTTTCTGTAGAAGGTCTCACTGCCGAGGAGATAAGTTTGTTTGAAGGCAAGGGTAAATATATGCGTCACATCAAACTATTTTCGCCTGATGAGATCGACGAGTCAAGAATTGTACGCTTACTAAAAGTCGTAAAGTGAGTATAGAGATATATACTAAGCTGAGAAACCCTTGCAGACAAACAGTCTACCCTGTGGACACGTGCATTTCTCAACTTGAATCTTACACAAAGGAATCTGATGAACACGCATGAAAAAATAAATTATGTTGAATTTCCGGCGAAAGACTTGGACGTAGTCAAGGCATTTTTTAAGGCTGCTTTTACTTGGAAGTTTACTGACTTTGGACCAGACTATACCGCTTTTTCAGATGAAGGCCTGGATGGTGGATTTTTCAAATCCGACCTTATTTCATCTACTGCGACAGGTAGTGCATTGATTGTGTTTTATAGTAATAAGCTGGAAGAGACGCTATCTAAAATTGAAAATGCCAATGGAGAAATTGTCAAACCGATCTTTTCATTTCCTGGAGGTCGCAGATTTCATTTTACTGATCCAAACGGTAATGAATATGCAGTGTGGTCGGATACCAATAAATAACAAGCACGAGGAGACCAATACTAACCCACAAGCGGTTTAGTATTGCTCACGACAAACGTTAGGTTTGAAAGGATACTAAGATGCGGACAGAAGGACCGAGCAAGACTGCGCGCAAAGTCGCCTTGAACATTGTAACGCTAGGGGCAAAGCGTGGAATGGAGAAGGTCCTTCCTCCCGGCATTGTTGACGCAACAGCAAAACTGCTAGTAGAGTCCGGTGCTGTTGGTCGAAGGGCCGTCGATTTCTCTCGTTCGCGAATGGCTGTTGGCATCTATCTGGCATTCGACTGGATGATGCCCGGGCAATTCGAGGCCTTTGCCCATCGAAAGGCATTCTGTGAACGGCAGGTAAGGGAAGGCATTGAAGCCGGAGCCAGCCAAGTCCTTGTGCTCGGTGCCGGATATGATACACTCAGCTGGCGATTGGCACCGGAATTCGCCAGTGTGAGCTTCTTTGAAATCGATCATCCCGCGACTGCCCGTCTCAAGACAATAGGAATCGAGGCAATGGGACAGCTATCCAATCTCCACCTTATAGCAGAGGACCTCGGCAAGCAACAACTCGTAGATGTCCTACACGCCGACGCGGCATGGGATTCTACCTCACCAACGGTCATTGTGGCAGAAGGTTTGCTGATGTACCTGCCTGCCGAAGCCGTCGGGAAGTTGTTCAAACAATGCGCGGCAGTCACCGGTGCCGGCAGTCGCATTGCCTTTACCTATGTCAGTACGCGGCCCGATGGGCGACCCGATGCCGGTCCCTGGACGTGGCTGGTTCTGTGGATTCTAAAGACCAGTGGAGAGCCGTGGCTGTGGAGTATACAACCCGAAGAACTCGGCTCGTTCCTTAAGGAGAGAAATTGGATGATCGCTCCTGACCAGAGAGAGTCATCGGACAGGTGTGGGGTTGAGCTCTTTGGAATTGCCGTAAAGTGAAAAAGCCCAACAAGTCGCTGAAGCGGACGCCTTAACGGCACCACTTAGCTCAACGTTAGGCTAATGAAAAATTCATGTCAAGGGGAGATTTAAATGCAGGAAAAAAGATTATCCATTTTTGAGAAATATTTAACTGTTTGGGTATTGCTCTGTATTACAGCCGGCATTACTATTGGAAAAGTTGCACCGGGCATTGCTACAGCTCTGAATGACTTTTCAATTTATCAGGTGTCGATGCCTATAGCGGTGTGCCTTTTTTTTATGATGTATCCCATCATGGTAAAAATAGATTTTTCACAGGTGTTAAGATCAGCGAAAACCCCAAAGCCTGTTATGCTGACTCTTTTTATAAATTGGGCTATTAAGCCTTTTAGTATGTTCGCCATATCATACTTGTTCTTAGGCTACCTGTTTAGAGATCTATTGCCTGGTACGGAAATCCTGGCTAATGGTGAAGAAGTTGAGCTGTGGCGAAGTTACATTGCGGGAACAATCTTGCTTGGGATTGCGCCTTGTACAGCTATGGTTTTGATGTGGGGGCACTTATCCAAAGGTAATGATGGACTAACATTAGTAATGGTCGCAATTAATTCATTAATAATGCTTTTTCTTTACGGCCCCTTGGGTGGATTATTGCTAAATATTAATTCCATGCCGGTACCTTGGCAGACGATGTTTCTTTCTGTCTCTATCTATGTAGCCCTACCCTTAGTAGCAGGATACTTTTCTAGAAAATTCATTATAAAGCACAAGGGCATAACATGGTTCAATGAGAGATTTTTGCACTGGTTGACTCCCGTTAGCATCGTTGCACTACTGCTTACTTTAATCCTCTTGTTTTCGTTTAAAGGCGAGGTGATCGTTAGTAATCCACTCACCATATTATGGATAGCTATTCCACTACTAATTCAGACATTGTTTATTTTTTCTCTTGGATACTTTGTACTTTCAAGATGGTTAAAACTTTCATATCAAGATGCCGCGCCCGTTGCACTAATAGGTGCGTCGAATCATTTCGAGGTGGCTATTGCTACAGCGGTCATACTGTTTGGCCTATCTTCTGGAGCAGCCTTAGCGACGGTGGTTGGTGTCTTGATCGAAGTCCCTTTGATGCTTATGCTGGTTTCGCTTTGTAAAAGAACACGCCATATGTTCAATTATAATCAGGAGATCGAGTGAAGAGCGTAACAAGTAAAGGCTGTCGGATGCTATGCACCGCAGCTTTGGGCCTTATGTACAAATCAGTCAGATAATGATAAAAAGGGTAGTTGATGGAAAATAGCACTATTTTTGAATCTGAAATTACATGTCCAAAATGTGGTTACAAAAAAATAGAAACCATGCCCACTGATTCTTGTCAATGGTTCTATGAATGTAAAAATTGTCATACATTGCTCAAGCCAAAGGAAGGTGACTGCTGTGTGTTTTGTTCCTATGGAACAGTAAAATGTCCCATAATCCAAGCAGGAAAAGACAATTCATGCTGTTCAACATAAGTACCATACATAACAAAGCACGACACACCAATATAAAACCCGCAGGCGGATCTCATATTGGTGAGTTTAAACCTTATAATAATAAAAGAACATCCTAATCACATAAGGCCTAAGCGATATTATGTGTTGACCCCGCTGAAACCGATTGGATCTGTGCGCTTGGTTCACCTATATAATACCCTTGAGAATAATTTATACCAAGTGCACAGACTTTTTCATGTACGGCCTTGGTATCAACAAACTCGGCTATGGTTTGCGCTCCTATGCGATTTGCAAAAGAGACGATGTTTTTTACTATCATCTGATTTGAAAGGTTAGTATCCAGGTTTTTGATAAACGAGCTGTCAATCTTAATAGTCTTTGCTTCCAAACGAATAAGACGGCTAAATATAGACTGCTCCGTGCCAAAGTCATCAATAGTAATATTAAAACCTTTTGCACGAAGACGCTTGATCTGATCCAAGGTCCCGTCTGTTCCGTTTATGGTGATACTTTCAACGACTTCAAGATATACACGCTGTGGCGCTATATTATAGTAGTCACATTTATATTGTAAAAACTTTTCTAAATAGTTTTCATGCAAATCCTGAGAACTTATGTTTAAGGAAAATGCGTAGGAGTTTGCCTGAAAATATTTAAAAGCCTTGTCAACCATAACTCGTGTTATTTTTGTTGTTAGTCCGGCCAAATATGCAGGTTGGATAAAGCTGCTCGCATTTAAGATCTTGCCTTCTTTATCTAAGATACGACAAAGTGCTTCATACTTATCTATAGTCCCTGTTTCATTATTGTAAATGGCTTGGTAATAAGACATTACCCTATCATTTTTAAGGGCACTCTTAACTGCTTCAATCCATTGCTGGGTACTTCTTTGACGTTTAACATACTCAGAATTATTTTGAAAGACCACTAACTGAGAGCGTCCTTTTTCTTTGGCTTCTTGAGAGGCTGTTTTTGCATGAATAAAGAGTTTATTATGTTCTCCTCTGTCCATACCCATAGAAAAGCTAAGATCAAACTCAATATCTCCGATGACAATAGGTGCTTCTTGAAACATTGATAAGATCTGCTGAGATAGAAGCAGCTCTTGATTTGGTTTTGGCGAAAAAATAAGAATAACAAACTCATCCGCACTAATCCTAAACAACTGTGCATTTGTAGGTAAGAAACGACTTAGTCTAGAAGCCGTCTCTTTAAGCACCTTATTTCCATATCCCATTCCGTAAAGAGTATTTATATTTTCAAAGTGATCTATATCTATAAACAAAAGAGCCTTGTCCTCTTCTATCGCAATCGAATCTTTTAAGGCATGTTTGTTTGGAAGACCGGTCAAATCATCTCTGTTTTTAATGTTTTCAAGAAGTTTTTCTTGCTCACTTAGTCGTGTTTGAAGTTCTTTCTCTTGTCCTAACAAACGTCCTAAACGTTTTCTCTCATAAGCAAGTGTCTCATTAAGTTTTTTCTCATTCTCTTCATAATGCTCTTGAAGCTGCTGTTTTTTCATTTTTATCTGTTGTGAAGCATCAGCCTGTTGTGCTTTTTGTGCCTTGCTATAAAGCACAGAACAACTCTTAAGCATACATTCAAGAAGGCCTTGCATATTTATAGGTTTAGGTACATAACCTTGAACACCGATGTTTGTCCAGCCTAAAATTGTTTTAGCATCTTGCTCTTTTGAGATGATGATGACATGTTGTGAGGGTGTGATCTTTTTGATCTGTTCGATCATCTGTACTGCTGAATAGTTTCCAAGACTTGTTTCTGTGATAATAAGGTCATGGTGATTAATCTTAAAATGATTTAGTCCGTCATACCCGTCCGCCGCATCATCGACTTGGGCAAATATTTTACTAAATGTTTTAACCAGAGATTGACGTGTAGCATCATCTCCATCAACACAAAGAAGTTTTAATTTTTTTGTAAAAGGCAATAAATCTTGAAGTTCAACCATAACACACCTCTTTCCACACCATCGTGCAATCATCTCTTTATCTAACCTAACTTTAGCACAAATTGATAAATGCAAGGTAAACATTTAAACCAAGATATGTAACTTAGCGTAACATAAAAAAAGGATTCAAGTGATTTTACGGGTGGATTTATTTATTCTCAAGTACATTTAAAGCATCTTTATAAATTGGCTCATCAATAAAGCCATATTTTTCGTCTGCAAAACCGGTTATTCCCTGAGCCTTCATCTTTTCAAAGAGTTCAATTATGTACTCTGCCTTTTGCAGCTCTTTATCATTGACTTCAAAACTTTTCATGATTTCATCTGCTTGAGAAGGAGAGACAGATCCTTTTGCACAAAAGCCCATCATCTTTTCTAAAGCCAGCCAACGTTTAAACTCTGACATATTTTGATAATCTTGATAAACAAAAGAGACAGGCAAGGCAGCTATTGTTTTTGCTGAGATCAAGAATTCAGACAAGATATGATGTATAGTCGGATTTTGAGGATTTAAGATACTCTGACCCAGTCCAAGATCAGCAAGAAGGTCCAAAATTCCCAGGTAAACGGCTTTTACCTTATTGTCATATTGAAGTGTTTTTAAATTATGCAAGGCCTCTTTTGTCTCTATGCTCAGATGCAGGTCTATGCTCTCATCTAATACTTCAAGAACCTTTTTAACATCATCTAAATCTTTGATCTTTGGTACACGTATAGCGTCAGGTTTGTAAGCATTTAAAAAGGCTATCTCTTCCAGACCGCCCTCGTCTAAGGCATTTACCCTCACAACGATCTTTTTTGAACTCTGATGTATCTTTGACAAAAAATAAGCAGCCAGTCGAAGGGCTATGGGTTTTTGCTCAGCAGAAACCCCGTCTTCAAGGTTTAGCATGATACAGTCACTTGGAGCTGTATCAATTTTAAGCAGATGTTTTAGATTATGTGCAGAAAGCATAAGTGCGGACTTAAAAGAGTTCGTTCTGTTTTGAACCCGTCCTATTGGCTTTAATAAGGCATCTAGAGCCTCTATATCTCTGTCTTGTATGATTTTTTCAAGTATATCAAGCTGTGGTATAAACATAATCCCTACTTTTGATGATGTAAGTAATTATACAAGGCCTTAACTTCTTTGGAAGTAAGAAAATATTTTGGCATAACACTCTGTTTTTTCTCTAAGGCCTCTTTAAAATCTTTAAATTCAAGGGAGTTGATCTCTTTTGTAGCTAAGACTTTTTTCTTTCCCTTATCTTTAAAGACTGAAATGATCATCCCCTCGCCTGCTTTTCCATGGCACTTATTGCAGCCAATCCCGCGAGGATTTTTATAAAGGTGTTGTGCGTACTCTTTTTCAGTGATAAAAGAGTCTTTCTCTTTGGCCTGCATTGCCACACAAAATAATAAAATCAATATGCCAAACCGCATTCAAAGCGCCCTTTTAGTGTAATGCAGTATAATAACAAAAATATTCTAAATGCGAGGTATTGATGCAGATTCTTGACGGTAAAGCACTTTCATCAAAGATCAAAGATGAAGTTGCAGCAGAGGTTAAAGAACTTAAGAGTGAAACTGGACGCGTTCCTGGTCTAGCGGTCATCTTAGTGGGTAGTGATGAAGCAAGTCATGCTTATGTAGGTATGAAGAAAAAAGCCTGTGACGCAGTCGGTTTTTACTCTGTAACACATGAGATGCCTCATGACATCTCTCAAGAAGCCATTGAGAAGACGATTGAGATGATGAATCTTAATCCAAACATAGACGGGATTTTGATTCAACTTCCTCTTCCTAAACAGATTGATACAACCAAACTTTTAGAGTTAGTCGCGCCGCATAAGGATGTAGATGGTTTTCATCCTTTTAATGTTGGACGATTGACAACAGGTTTAGAGGGCTTTGTTCCATGTACTCCATTAGGTGTTATGAAGCTTTTAGAAGAGTATAAGATAGATGTAAAAGGGATGAACGCCTGTGTTGTAGGTGCTTCAAATATCGTTGGAAAACCGATGGCAAGCCTTTTACTGAATGCGAATGCAAGCGTGGACATCTGTCATATATATACAAAAGACCTTAAGGCACACACCCTTCAAGCAGATATCTTGCTTGTCGGTGTCGGTGTTATCAACCTTATCAAAGAAGATATGGTCAAAGAGGGTGTTATTATTATAGATATCGGTATCAACCGCGCTGAAAACGGAAAACTTGTTGGTGATGTTGATTTTGAGAATGTAAGCAAGAAAGCCTCTTATATCACACCTGTACCCGGCGGCGTCGGTCCGATGACCATTGCGATGCTATTAAAGAACACTTTAAAATCTGCCACACAACGTCAAGCATAGGAATATACAGTAAATGAAAGAAAAAGCAAAAGATCTAGCCTACAAGGCGTATAAATTTTCAAACTCATGGACGGGAACGGTCATCATCGTTCTTTTAGTTATCTTTTTTGTAGCCCAAGCCTTTAGAATCCCAAGCGGGTCTATGAAGGATTCTCTTTTAATAGGTGATCATCTTTTTGCTAAAAAGTTTGCTTACGGTATCTCGACTCCGCACCTTCCCTTTTTAGAGATCCCTTTAATCCCCGGTACAGACGGGCATATAATTGATGGAGACAAACCTGAGCGCGGAGATATCGTTATCTTTAGATTTCCGCAAAACCCCAGCATTCACTTTGTAAAGCGTTGTGTCGCTCTTCCCGGAGATATCTTGTTTGTTAATGAGAAAGACCTCTACCTTCATCCAAGTGAAGGAGATGAGTTTATTCGTAAAAACTATCCAGAAGAGCTGATTCTTCCAGCTATGAATATGCTTTTTGTTAAGAACCCGTATCAAGAAGCACACCCCGGAATCCACCATGACGAGGCCGTCGTAAATGACGGAAGTACGCATAACCAGATATTCTTCTTGCCTCCTGTCAAAGTGCCAGAAGGTGAGTACTTTATGATGGGTGACAACAGAGACCACTCAAATGACAGCCGTTTTTGGGGAACAGTTCCTTATGGCCTGGTAGAGGGAACTCCTTGGTTTGTATATTTCAGTATAGACGATAATTATGAGATACGCTGGGACAGAATGGGTAAGACACCAACTGACCTTGAAGGTGAAGAATATATCAAACGCGCGACTGCTGAAGATCATAAAAAAGAGAAAGGTATCTTTTAATTGGACACACTAGATATAGTAAAGATAGTCGCTGCTGTTGCTGCACTTATGATTGCCATTGTCGGTCACGAGATCATGCACGGCTGGGTAGCGTATAAGTATGGTGACAATACGGCTAAGGATCAGGGTCGCTTGAGTCTGAACCCTATTGTCCATATTGACCTCTTCGGAACTATCATCGTGCCCGCTATGATGTACTTTATTCCTATGCTTTTTGGCGAAAGTTCAGGTCTTTTGTTTGGATGGGCGAAGCCTGTACCTATTAATACAAGAACTGTTATTGATAATGGCGGTTATAATGCTGCAATGCAGGTATCCTTGGCCGGTATTGCTTATAACCTTTTCATGGCTACTCTTGCTTCTATCACCTTTACAAGTATGATGCCTCAGGGATTAGGACTTGGTGAACTGATTGCCAATGCTGACCAGTTTGTCTTTTTATATTTTATCTGGATGCTGTTAATCATTAATGTTGTTTTAGCCGTATTCAACCTGCTTCCGATCCCACAGTTTGACGGAGCGCATTTTCTTACCTATTTGAGTCTAAAGCTAGGGATAAACAAGCTTGCCGAGTTCTTTATCAAAATGGAACCTTATGGTATGATTATCGTGATTATCATGCTTGTTGTTGACCCTATTCGCAATATTATACTTGTAATGCCGGTTCAATTCTTATTAAAACTACTTTTATCTTAAAGTAAAACAAGGAGAAATAATGAAATATTATGTTGCAACAGATCATGCAGGAATCGATCTTAAAAACCACACCTGTGAATACTTAAAATCTAAGGGCTTTGAAGTCATCGACCTTGGTCCAAACTCTAAAGAGCGTGTTGATTATCCTGATTATGCGGTAAAACTATGCCATGAAGTCTTAAATGACGAAGGAAGCATGGGTGTACTTATCTGTGGTTCAGGTATAGGTATGAGCATAGCAGCAAACAGACACCACGGCATTCGCGCAGCACTTTGCCATGATGCTTACACTGCCAGAATGGGCCGTCAGCATAATAATGGGAATGTATTATGCTTTGGTGAGCGTATTGTGGGTGTCGGAGTAGCTGAATCTATTATCGATGCTTGGTGTGAAGGTGAGTTTGAAGGCGGACGTCACGCAGGACGTGTAGATAAACTTGAAGCAATCAAGGGCTAACAAGCCATATAAGGGAGTCATATGTTTTTTGAATGGTCATTACTGAGTTTTGTCACTTTAGTATCTATCTTTTTGTTTGTAAAGATGTTTTATTTTAAGAATATCACTTTTAAAGAGCAAAAGAGTAATGACATGATGAAGCTGACCCTTAAAGAGGCTGAGATCCTTATTCGTAAGTATCAGATCCAACTTCAACGCTCTTTGGGAAATGTAGATATTCTTAATGATGAACTGAACAAATTGCGAAATGAACTCAAGGTATTAAAGCAGAGAAACTCTGCTCACCGTTCAGAAACAGACAGATTAACGACTAAGATCAAAGACCTTGAAGGTCGTATAGATGCCTTACTGTAGGTCCATATTTTTTAATATAAGAAAAACAAACCATAGGGGAGCCCCATGCTAAAAGATGAAGATAAAAAAGTCATTGTTGATGCTATTCGTGAAATACCCGACTTTCCAAAACCAGGTGTCATTTATAAAGATATTTCGACTATTTTAAACAATGCACAAGCCTTTGGACTGTTGATGGATCATCTTAAAGAGAGATATCAAGATATGAGCTTAGATTTTGTTGCCGGTATTGATGCTCGTGGTTTTATCTTTGGTGCGGCACTTGCACGTGATCTTGGTATAGGCTTTGTTCCCATTCGTAAAAAAGGGAAACTGCCTTATACGACTATCTCTGAAAAATATGTACTTGAGTACGGTATAGATGAAGTCGAAATCCATATAGATGCCTTCAGAGGAATAGAAAACGCCCGTGTTTTATTGATAGATGACCTGATAGCTACTGGCGGTACAGCCTTTGCCGCAGCAAATCTTATTCAAAAATCAGGCGGAGTATGTGTAGAATCATGTTTCATTATGAACCTGGAGTTTCTAGGCGGAAGTAAAAAATTAGAACAAATATCGCCTGTATATGGCGTTTTAGGAGACAAATAGTGTATATCCCTTCAAAAAGTAAATACGATCCGGATGAGAACGGTCATTTTGGTATCTTCGGTGGACGTTATGTTCCGGAGACTCTTATGCCTGCGCTTTTAGAGCTAAAACTAAAGTATGAAGAGCTTCGACATGATGAGGATTTTTGGAAAGAAGTTCATTATTATTTAAAAGATTATGTCGGTCGCCCTTCCCCTCTATATTTTGCCCAGAACCTCTCAGATGAACTTGGTGCGAAGATTTACATCAAGCGTGAAGACCTGAACCACACGGGTGCGCACAAGGTCAATAATGTTATTGCTCAAGGCTTGATGGCACAAAGACTGGGAAAGAAAAAGATCATTGCCGAGACCGGCGCGGGACAACATGGGGTTGCTACAGCGACTATATGTGCTCTTTTAGGTCTAGAGTGTGAGATCTTTATGGGTGCGAAAGATGTTGCAAGACAAGAGCTTAATGTTTTTAGAATGAAACTTCTTGGCGCAAAGGTCAACTCTGTTGAAAGCGGAAGCCGTACTCTAAAAGACGCGATGAATGAGGCGATAAGACACTGGGTAACAAATGCACGCGACACCTTTTATATCATCGGAACGGTTGCAGGCCCTCACCCTTACCCTATGATGGTACGTGACTTTCAAGCCATTATCGGATGGGAAGCCCGTGCTCAGATCTTAGAGCTGGAGGGAAGACTTCCGGATAAGGTTATCGCTTGTATAGGCGGTGGGTCAAACGCTATCGGTGCCTTCCAGCACTTCTTAGAAGACGAAGAAGTAGAGTGTATAGGTATTGAAGCCGGCGGACTGGGTGTTGAGACGCATAAACACGGGGCTTCTTTAAAAAAAGGACGTCCGGGTGTACTTCATGGTCAGATGTCGTATCTTTTGCAAGATGATGACGGACAGGTCTTAGAAGCACACTCTATCTCTGCCGGACTTGATTATCCGGGAATAGGCCCTGAACACGCCTTTCATAAAGAGAATGGAACCATTTCTTATGACGCTATAACAGATGATGAGGCATTAGATGCCTTTGTATGGTTATCTCGCAAGGAAGGTATTATTCCGGCCTTTGAATCTTCACACGCGGTCGCTTATCTTAAAAAGATCAAAGGGATTAAGGGGGAGACTATTATCATCAATCTATCAGGACGCGGTGATAAGGATATGATTCAAGCAAAAGACCTGCTGGATTTTGACAAATAGATTTAAGAGAAGGAAGATCTTCTCATCTATTGATAAAATACAATTTTAATAAACTAAAGGAATATAATAATGAAAATCTCTATAAATAATTCCCACCTTTACGATATCTCGGCTGAGCTAACCCTTGTCTTTGCCCAAGGTACAGATGAACTTTTGCATGAGGGTATTTTAAATGAGCTGGGTTTTAAAGCCACTCAGGATGAGACCTGTTATATTTCTGAGTTTAAGACTCTGTATGTAGGTGTTGAAGCAAATGAGCATGACCTATACCGTTCAGCGGCCGCAACAGCCATTAGAACACTTTCAAAGTTTAATTACAGCTCTTTAAAGCTTGCCCAATATGATACAGATAACACAGACGGTATATTTTCCGCATTGGTTGATAACTTTGATACCTATAAGAGTGAAAAATCTGAATCTACCTTAGATACAATCATCTTCTCATCAAGAACGCTTGAAGACTCTGCAAGTGAGATAGCTGTCTTAGATGAGACTCTTATAAAAGCTCAAATTTTAGCCTTATCAACAAACTATACACGTGACCTAGTAAATACGACTCCTGAGGATCTATTTCCTCTTAAGCTTGCTTCAATAGCTCAAGAACTGGCTAAAGAGAACAAACTTGAGTGTAAGATCTTGGATGAGAGCGGACTTGCAAAAGAGAATATGAATGCAATGCTTAGTGTCGGCCGCGCATCACGTCATGAGTCTCAACTTATCCACCTAAGCTATAAGCCTAAGAGTCCAAGAGCCGTTGTCTCTTTGATCGGTAAGGGTCTGACTTATGACAGCGGAGGTCTTAGCCTTAAACCCTCAGCGCATATGGTCTCTATGAAGCTGGACAAAAGCGGCGGGTGCGCCGTGCTTGGTATGATGAAGGCTGTAAGTGAGCTAAATCTTCCAGTCGAGGTTCACGGTATAATCGGTGCGGTTGAGAATATGATAGGCGGAGATGCCTATAAGCCTGATGATGTTCTCGTAGCTAAAAATGGAAAGACTATAGAAGTAAGAAATACAGATGCAGAAGGCCGTTTGGTTCTAGCAGACTGTTTATGTTACGCTCAAGAGAAGATAGAAGCAGATTATATCTTTGATTATGCGACACTTACAGGTGCTTGTCTTGTAGCTCTTGGACAATACACAACAGGTATCATGGGGCACTCCACAAAGCTAAAGCACTCATTTTCCCGTTCTGCTTCAAATACAGGTGAACTCGTCGGTGCCCTTCCATTTAACCGCTACTTGAAAAAGCAGCTTAAGAGTGAGATCGCAGATATCTCAAACATCTCGAATAAACCTTACGGCGGTGCTATCACGGCTGCGCAGTTCTTAGATAACTTCATTACAGATGAGAACAAAGAAAAATGGATGCACTTCGACATCGCAGGACCGGCCTATGTCGAATCCCAATGGGGATATAACCCACACGGAGCAAGCGGCGCAGGAGTACGTCTAACCCTAGACTGGCTATCAAACATAAAATAAATATAAAATGGTAAAAGAACAAGATAATCCGCTTTACTTCATATGCCTCTCTTAGCAGGCATTCCCATAACTGTTATGGGAAGAATAAAATCCCTCACTTCCTTAAAATTAAAGAGCTTTGGCGATATATAATCTTAGTATGGCTATAATTTCAAAAATATGATGCTTTGGCATTATCTATATCTGTTTGTATTAAAAACTCACGCCTCAAAAAGAGGATAAAGAAGGAAAACAATGGGACTAAGTATCGGCCTTGTAGGCTTACCAAACGTAGGAAAATCAACAACTTTTAATGCACTTACCAAGGCGCAAAATGCAGAAGCTGCAAACTACCCTTTTTGTACGATAGAGCCGAACAAGGCTATTGTTCCCGTTCCTGATCCTCGTTTAGATGAACTTGCTAAGATTGTTAATCCTGAGCGTATTCAACACTCTACCTTAGACTTTGTTGATATTGCAGGTCTGGTTAAGGGTGCGAGCAAGGGAGAGGGTCTTGGAAACAAGTTTCTTTCAACTATTCGTGAGACTGAGGTTATCTTGCAGATCGTTCGCTGTTTTGAAGATGAGAACATTGTTCATACTGAGGGAAGTATAGACCCTCTTAGAGATGTTGAGATCATTGAGACAGAACTTATCTTGGCTGATGTTGAAGTCCTTCAAAACCGTGTGGAGCGTCTTAAAAAGCAGGCAAGAGTCGATAAGAGCGCTAAAGAACTTATGGAGTTTGCAGAAAGACTTGCTGAGTTTCTAGGCGACGGTAATCTTGCACGTTCATTTGACGAGTTTGACTCAGAAATTTTTGAAGAGCTTAACAAAGATCTTCGTTTATTAACGTCTAAAGAGATCATGTACGGTGCTAACGTAGATGAAGACGGTCTTCTTGAAGACAATGAACATGTTATTTCCCTTCAAGAACATGCTGCTAAAAACGGCTGTGAGATCATCAAACTGTGTTCAAAAGTTGAAGAAGAGCTTTGCGGCCTTGATGAAGATGAGGCTGCTGAATTCCTTGAAGACCTTGGGGTTACAGAATCGGGTCTTGAACAGATCATCCGCAAGGGATTTGACAAGCTGGGTCTTATGTCTTACTTTACAGCCGGCGTAAAAGAAGTACGCGCCTGGACTATCCGTAAAAACACGACTGCACCAAAGGCTGCAGCTGTTATTCATAATGACTTTGAAAAGGGTTTTATACGTGCAGAAGTCATTTCTTATGATGATTATATAGCATGTGGCGGTGAGAACAAGGCAAAAGAGGCCGGAAAGATGCGTTTAGAAGGTAAAGAGTACATCGTTAATGACGGCGATGTAATGCACTTTAGATTTAATTTATAAAGAAATTCGGGCAAGTCAATGCTTACCCGGATCTAGCCTTACATTACGTCTCTCTTCTGTTATATAGGCAATTAAAGAGACCATCTTTTTTGAGTCTAAGCCCAAATTCTTCCCTTCCAATGGATTAGATATACACCAATTTATCATCTCTGCTATTGTCACTACCCGACCTAGCTGTTTTTGAAACTTTGGATAGGTCTCAGGGTGAGTGTTTGAAGCATTTGGATGACACTGATTACACGCAAGTCCATTTTCTCCAAGTTTAGCATCAGTAAAATTCTTCCGTCCCTCTTTTACTGCATTTATATATTCCCCTTTCCATACTTTGAGGTCAGCCTCGCTAAACTGATCGGCATAGACAAAAGGGATAAGAGTAAAAAGTGCTGCCATAGAGAGTGCTGCTATTTTATTTTTGAATCTGAATCTTTGCATAACTATCTCCTTAATAATGTTTTTGCGGTGGAATCTTATTTTTTTGATACTTATTATCTTCAGGACGCTTTGACTTTGCATTAAAGCTGACCTTTCTATTCTCATTATTTGGCAAGAGATACTGCACATCTATATTTCCCGAATGTATATCTATGTATTGCCAACCTGTTGCATCACGTTCAAAAAATGGATCAGCCCTGTTCATCTCTATTGTTAACTTAGGCAGATACTGTTTGGCTTGAGAATAGGTTGAGGGGTACGGCCAAGGCCATGATGTTGCCATTACAGAGTGGAAAGTGATATTTCCGATTTGGTTATATTGTATCTGATGTACATGTCCGTAAATGACATTAACCTTATCAAAGGGTTTAAGCATCTCTTGAATGAGTTCTGCATCATCCGTCCAGAAATTCCATCCTTTAAATATCTTCTGTAAAGGAGAGTGTGAAAAGATGACAAGAGGCGTATCTTTTGAGACTTTGGCCAAGTCCTTGGCTAGCCATTTTCTCTGTTCCAGACCCACCATAAAAGGTGAGCCAAGAGGATTATCCAAGCCTGCCATAACACCCATACGTTCTTCACCGGACGACCACTTATTGACCCATTTCTCATCCGTTAAGATACTGTTTAATACAACAAAATGCACACCCTTATGATCAAAACTGTAGTATTGAGCTCCAAGCCGTTTTGACCAATGCTTTCCTAAGTCAAGATAATAATCATGTTCACCAAGCATCACCTTAAGATCACTTCTGCATGCCGAGAGCATCTCTAATCCATGATCAATCTCAGCCGCCTTGCCTAATTGAGCAATATCTCCCCCATACATAACAAAATCAGGCTTGGGATCAAGAAGATTACACTCTGCAATTGCACGTTCTAAGCCTTTATCCCAGTTCCTTACAAACTTACTTCCTTTGATCTGCTGAATATGCGAATCAGAGATAAATGCGAATATAAAATTTTTGGATTTTGACTCTTTTGCAAATGCGATTTCAACTAAACTCATTGGAATAACACAGCCGGCCGTTAATGCCCCTGTTGTTTTAAGAAAATCTCTTCGTAACATATTTATCCCCTTATTTATATTCAGGACTAGTCAAAGCTTTTAGAAAAGCAACTAGGTCTGCTTGTTGTTCTTTACTAAGATTAAGCGGTTTTATTCCTCCGTCTAAAAATTTAGACTCCGGATCTTTTTGGCTTAAACGCCCTCCTTCATTATAAAAGGTAACGACAGACTCCAGTGTTGATATACTTCCGTCATGCATATAAGGAGAGGTCTTCTCTATATTTCGCAGTGTTGATGTCTTAAATGCACCCATGTCTGTAATATCTTTTGTAACAGCAAAACGGCCAAGTTCTGAGGCCTCACTATTACTCAGTACTTCTTCATCAAGCTTCTTTCCAGTTCTTATAGATTTTAAAAATACAGCTGCAACACTTCCCTCTTTTCCACCTAGCTTCTTAACACCAACTCCGATATTATGGAAGCGATCATCCGTAAAAAGTGCATAAGATTGATTCATTGTATGGCAAGAGACACAACGTCCTTGATTTAAAAAAACATCTAAGCCTCG
>CBFDAB010000008.1:0-34790 GCA_965602745.1 uncultured Campylobacterales bacterium | reverse complement strand
TAATCACGAAGGAAGAAAATATTATGGAACAACCATTAGTAAGCGGTGTCGCATTGGATAGAAATCAAGCACGTGTGAGTCTGATCGGTGTATCTGACCGTATCGGAGTGGCCGCTGACATCTTCACAACTCTGGCAAAAGATGAGATCAATATAGATGTTATCTTACAAACGGTTGCTCATGACGGCACAACAAATATTGACTTTACAGTTCCAATGAATGAGATCGAAGCGGCAAAAAATATCGTAAAATCTTTTATAGATAAGGGTGAGGTGAAAAGTTCAGACTTTAATGATTCTATTGCAAAGGTCTCTATCGTCGGCGTAGGAATGAAGTCTCACGCAGGTGTTGCGGCTAAAGCCTTTTGTACTATGGCAGAAGAGAATATAAATATCCGTATGATCTCTACATCTGAGATAAAAGTATCTATGGTCATTGAAGAGAAGTATAGCGAGCTAGCTGTACGTTCTCTTCATAATGCTTTCGAATTGGATAAATAAGAGCTTTGCAACAGCTACTTAAATGGACACTTGATACGATTCGCGCAGATGAGGCGATGATGAGCTGGTTGGAAGAGCAGCGTTTTGAGTGGACAGCTGCTGCAGCTCAGGCTATTAGGCAGATGATGGAAGGGCGAACTGTTATCTTAATAACAGATTATGATAGAAAGTGGTTTTCGCATTACATCACAACTTCTTTAAACAATCCCTCTTTAGACAGACCTATCATGCCTATTGTATGCCTAGATCAGGTATATCCCTATTTTGATGAGATAAGCGGGGGAGAGAAGATCGATATGCTTACAGATATGCTCTCTATGTCTTATGGAGAAGAGTACTTTTTTTGGTATGTAGGAAAGGGCGATAGCAGACGCGCAGATATTGCGAAGCGTGAAGACAGTAGCTTTTTATGGATCATGGATGAGGATTTTCAAAATGCCTTTCCTCTGCGTTCATATGATAAACTTCTAGATATTAAACTTCTGCATCTGTACCGTATCTTTGATAAAACACTTAACGCCGTACTTTTCGGTGAAGTGGATATAGTAGAATAAAATGAACGAAATGACCTCTTCACATATCATCATCACTTCTCAGGTTGAAGAAGAGGTAGAGAAACAGAAACAGAGACTGTATCCCGCGCGGGTCGTTCCCTTTTTTAGGGAAGACTTTTTAATCGACGATGCCAGAGCCGCGATACGAGAAGCCTATATCGCAGAAGAAAATATAAAAACTATCATACTTGCAGCAAAGAGCTTTAATGAAGCCTCTCAAAATGCACTCTTAAAAGTCTTAGAAGAACCTCCCAGAAACATAGAGTTTATTATTATCGCCGAGTCTAAATCCTCCCTTCTTCCTACGGTTTGCTCAAGACTTCCTATTATATCTATAGGCACTATTAAAGAGCCCTTAGAGTTAGAACTCTCATTAAAAAAACTAGAACTATCTACTCTTTTTGATTTTGTCAAAGAGCATGAACGCACGGCAAAACATGAGGCAAAAGAGTTGATAGAAGCCCTGTATTATAAGGCCATGCAAGAGAAGCTTATGCTAAACAGTGCTCAGCTTGAAAGTTTTGAGACGGCTTATAAGCTGATAGGTCTTAATGCACGACTCACAAGTGTCTTGAGCATGTTATTGATGAAGTTTTTAAGGAAATAAGATGTTTGTGCGTAAACTTTCAAACGAAATCAATACAAAAGAGTGGATTGAAAAACTCAATGTTGAAGGCGGCGGACGAAAAATATTAGATGCAAAGATGCACTTTTTGCTCTTTTATATACAAGACCTTCATGTAGGTGCGGCAAATATCTTAAAACAAGATGCCCTCTCTATAGGTGCTGATCTTGCTGTACCCAAGAGTACTATATTGTGTGAAGAACCTTATGTTGATTGTATCTTGATGGGGACACGCAAGCATATGCAGATACTTTCAAAAAAAGAGTTGGCTCAGCCCTTTGGTCTCAAAAAACTTGCAAAAGAACTACAGCTTTTCTTGAAAGAAAAAGAGACAAAACCCTATCAGATAATGGGTGTGATGAATGCCAATGATGACAGCTTCTACTCACAAAGCCATTTCAGTGAAAAAGATGCGGTTTCTAAGATAGAGAGAATGATTGAAGATGGTGCTGATATTATTGATATTGGCGCAGTCTCTTCTAAACCCGGCTCTATTGAAGTCAGCGAAGAAGAGGAGCTAGAAAGATTAAGACCCATACTTGATCTTATATATTCTCAAAAGCTTTATGAAAAAGTGAAACTAAGTCTGGACTCATACTCACCTTTGAGTGTCTCTTACGCCTTAGAAAGAGGCTTTCATATTATAAATGATATAAAAGGTCTTGAAAATGATGAGCTGTGCCGTCTTATAGGCTCGTATGAGGCAAAGGCTATTATCATGCATATGAAAGGAAAACCTTCAAATATGCAAGATAAGCCTTCTTATACTAATCTATTTGAAGAGATTGAAGAGTTCTTTATGCAGCGCATACAAAAGGGTGAAAAGTATAATATCAAAGAGATGGTTGTGGATGTCGGAATAGGATTTGGAAAGAGCTTAGAAGATAACCTCTCTTTGATCCATCACCTAGGACACTTTAAGAAGCTTCACAAAGAGCTTCTTATCGGTGCAAGTAGAAAGTCTATGATAGATACAATTTCACCCTCACAAGCTCAGGATAGACTCCCAGGCACCTTGGCCTTACATCTTAAGGCTTATAATAATGGAGCTTCAATAATCCGAACACATGATGTAAAAGAGCATCTTCAAGCCTTCAAGGTACATCAGGCAATCTTAGACAGCATCTAGTCACTCTTTTCCTATCCTTCTTTAGCTAGAGCTTATTAAAATATAAAGCAGATATACCGATATTGTTTTATTAGAGTATAAATAACTTTATACGAAGGAGTACGTAATGATTGGTATCTCAAGTAATCTACAGACTTATCAAGGTGTTTCAGCAGAGCACTCTTCGCGCTCACAAGAAGTCAAAGATATTCAAGAAGCCTATAAAGAGTCAAAAGCTGCACAGATCTCTCAGATCTTGTCTGAGGTGCAGGCTCTTGTAAAAGGCAGGGCTGAGGGTGATAGTTTTGAAATTCAGCACCAAGAGTTCAAAGATTTTTTAAATGATATTGGATACGAAGGTGAGCCTATTGCTTCCTTATCTCAAGAAGAGGCAGCCGAACTTGTCAGCGAAGACGGATTTTTTGGTGTAGCCAAGACTTCTGAACGTATAGCCCAGTTTGTGATTTCAGGTGCAGGCGGAGATGAAGAACTTCTCAGAGAAGGTAGAAAAGGGATTCTTCAGGGTTTTAAAGAGGCAGAAAATATCTTTGGAGGAAAATTACCCGATATATCTTATGAGACTATAGAAAAAGCGGTTTCTTTGATAGACAATGCTTTAAAAGAGGGCGGATTTTCTGTCCTTGATGAGACGGTTTAGAAAAGAGGAAAGAGTAGGGCTTCGCCTAAGTGGTGAAGCTCATTATGTTGAGTAGATGCTCTTGTTCTTTGCATTTTATACTAGAAAAGTGTCAAGCTAGTTCATAATACTTTTTATAATATTAAAGACGATAGCTGCGATAATAGCTGCTGCGGGTACGGTAATTATCCATGCTGCAATGATCTTCATAATAGCGGATCTCTGTACATATCTTGCTTTTTTCGCACGCTTAAGGTGCTTTTTCTCTGCTTGTATCTTCTCATCTTCTTCATCTATAAGAGTTTTCAACTCTTCAATGCGAGACTTATTTTCATCAGATTTTTCTTCAAGTGCTTTTAACTCTTTTAATTCAGTCTTGTGAGTCTTCTTAATCTTTTTATCTTCATTTAACTGTATCTCTTCTGCTTCGATCTTCTCTTGAGCAGAGGTGGTTGAGAGATACTCTCTTAAGAAACCGACACCGAAGATACCACCGATGGCAATATGTGTTGAAGAGACAGGAAGGCCAAGCTGTGAAGCGATAATAACCGTGATAGAAGCAGCCATAGCAACAGAATAAGCACGGATCTGGTTTAACTCAGTAATCTCGCTTCCTACCGTTCTAATAAGTTTAGGACCATACAGAGCAAGACCTAAAGAGATACCGACAGCCCCGATAAGCATAACCCATAATGGAATAGCTGCCTTAGATGAGATTGTAGAACTTTGAACAGCGTCGGCAACTGCAGCTAAGGGACCGACTGCATTAGCAACATCATTCGCGCCGTGTGCAAATGATAAAAGTGCGGCGGCAAAGATAAGAGGAATAGTAAAAAGTGAATTCGCATCTTTTACCGTGTTTTCTAGAGACACAGAAGCCTTTGAAACAAGAGGCTTAACAATAATAAAGGTGATGACTGCCGCTACAAGACCTATGCTTAAACCAGCCATAAGGCTCGGTTTTTTGGTGACTTCTAAGGCAAATGGAAAGAGTGAATTGGCTGTTTCAACTATACTTGGCCAGATCTTTTTCAAACCTTTTAGCGTTAAGTATGTTGCAAAGGCAAAAGCCATGACTGCCATATAAATAGGAACCATCTTACGCATAGCCGCAAGGCGGTCATCTTTATAAAGTATACTTTTTTTAATAGTAAATAAGAATATAGCAGCAATGATCGCACCTAATACAGGTGAGATCACCCATGAAGCAGCTATCTTACCCATTGTCGTCCATGAGACAATACTAAACCCGGCAGCAGCGATACCTGCACCCATAACACCACCGACAATGGAGTGAGTTGTAGAGACGGGAGCACCGACCTTTGTTGCAAGATTTAGCCAGACACCGCCGGCTAGAAGCGCGGAAGTCATGGCCCAGATAAACTCTTGAGTATTAATAAACTGAGCTGGATCAATAATACCTTTTTTAATAGTACTTACAACATCACCACCGGCGATAAGAGCGCCACTTGTTTCAAAGACAGCCGCGATGATAATGGCACCACCCATAGTAAGAGCCTTAGAACCAACCGCAGGACCTACATTATTTGCAACATCATTTGCACCGATATTTAAGGCCATATAGGCACCAAATACGGCTGCAATCGCTAAGAAAGCATTATTTGTTACATTATCGGCACCAAAGCTGTACCATAATACGCCAATCATAAATACAAGTGCTATACCCATTCGTAAGAAGTCATCTTGAGAGCTTTGAGCTGCTTTTGTTTCGAGTTTTTTAAGTGTGTGTATGTCCATTAGATTCCCTGCCAAGAATAAGTTCGTAAAAATATTACGATTTGACTGGAATTATACTGCGAGTTAGTTGAAAATGCACAATAAGTAAGAGATTTTCTTACTTATTTGTCTGTAGATAGGCTTTGATGATCTTTTGTTCGTCTAAAGGTCTGTTTGCACGGGGTGTTACGGGAAGCATCTCAAGTTTACGAACATTCTCATATCCTGATTTTACCTCTCCAAAGATGGTATGGCGGCCGTTTAACCAAGGCGTTGGTGCAACTGTAATAAAAAACTGGCTTCCATTTGTACCTGGACCGGCATTTGCCATAGCAAGAATACCTTTTTTGTTAAAGACAAGATTAGGAGCAAATTCATCTTCAAAAGGCCTGTTCCAGATTGACTTTCCTCCACGGCCTGTACCGGTTGGATCACCACCTTGAATCATAAAACCTTTTATAATACGGTGAAAGATTATTCCGTCATAATAACCGTTTTTTACGTGAGTAATAAAGTTTTCAACAGCCTTTGGAGCTATCTTGGAAAAGAGTTCTAAGGTGATATTACCCTGAGTCGTTTCCAAAATGACAATAGGATTTGTTGTTTGGGTGCTTTTTTTAGCAAGTGAATCATGCAAAGATGCGGCTTGTAAAAATAGGCCTAGGCTAAAAAGCATTACTAATGTTTTAATTAAGTTCATTGTGTCGTCCTTTTATTTTTGAAATGATATTATAGATTGCTTCACTTTCACCTAAGATAAAACTCTTCTTACTTGCACGTGAAATAAGCTTTACAGGGTCATACTCACTCTCTTCATCAAGTATTATAATTATATAGGGGCTTTGTAAACAGCCTATATGACTAAGAGGGTAGAGCATAATCCCTGTTTCTTTGTCGGGATCATCAAAAAGATAAGAGATGGGTGTAAAACATTCATTTATCTGCGCACAAAGATCTCGTTTTTGTTTTGAATCATAATGAACAATACTGATATTATTTGCATCAGTGACTTTAAGCAGCTTTTCTAGGATGAGAATTGTATTCATATAGGTGTTTCCATCTTTGATTACAAGCCCTTCTTCTAGTTCCTGAGTCTGCACTCCCTCGCATGCTGCGCACAGAGCCGGTGAAAGACGAAAACTTTGATCTAAGGTATGGCTTGATAAATCTTCTGTTTTATAATGCGAAGTGGCTAGTATATGGCCCTCTTTTTTTAATAAAGACTTTAGATTAAGCAGGTCTTCTTGATTGATATCATCACAGGCAATAAGATCATATCTTTCTTTGTCTCTGATACGCTTTTGAATAGATTCAAAATTACTTACTCTTATCTCTGCCGGATTTAGTCCCCATTGTGTCTTCTCAATAAATTTAAAGATCAAGGCTTGCAAGAGATGGACACTACATGAGCGCGGAGCAAAAATTATAAGAGAGAGATGAGGGTTCTTCATCTTCTCATAGAGGCTCTTTGCTATTAGCACAGAACTCTTCCCTGAACCCGGAAGCCCTTGAATTAAAATATTTTCATTTATTTCTAAGTGCATGATCTTTTGTTGTTCAACAGAGATCAAACTCTCTATATCAGGAAGGGTGAACTCGCTAAAGAGGGAAAGTCTTATCATATCAAGATTAAAATCATTGTTTTGATCTGTAAGTTTTAACACTTTTTCTTTATAATCAGAGGACTCATTAAATAGGCTTAAGTCCTTTGGGATAAGTTCATGAAAACTCTTATCCAGCTTGTCAAAGCCTTCTTCATCAAGTTGTGTACATATTAAGAGTGAGTGTATAGGTATATTTTGCTTATTGGAACTCTCATTCAGACGTAAGCGTAAAAAGTTTTTATCTGTTTGTGCTTGAATGTCTGCATTCTTATCGTTTGCACTAGCGGCAGAAGCGGTGGTATGATGAAGGTCTTCAGCACTATAATTAAAAAAATTAAATAATATAATCCCGATATTTGGATGTATCATCACATAATTAATAATCTTTGTCTGATCTTGAAAAAAGAAGGGAACCTTGGTGTAAAACTGAGCATCATCTTCAAACTCTTGCTCTAATAAACTCATAACAGTCTTACGTATAGGAAGAAGTTCTTGTTTTGGGGTAGATAAAAAGAGTCTGGAGAAAATATTCACGATCTATCTCCTAGATTATATAAATAGGCTTTTTTAAATTATAGTGGCTAAACTTTAAAAAAAACTATTTGGGATTTATAAAGTAAGGAATCGGCCGAAGCCGAAAAGGTAATTATTTACCTTCAGCAACGCGATCTTTAAGACCTTTACCTGCTTTGAACTTTGGAACCATCTTGTCAGATGTTGTATAAGTCTTGTCTGTTCCTGGAACTTTACCGCTTTTACCTTTTTGAAGAGCAGAAGCAAAACTTCCAAAACCTACTAGAGAAACATCTTCTTTAGCAACAAGTGCTTCAGTTACAGCTTCAGTGAATGCTTTAATCGCAGTTTCTGCTTCTACTTTAGTCTTGTAGTCGCCATTTTTTTGAACTAATTCAACGAATTGTGCTTTATTCATCATATACCCTCAGTAATTAATATTTGTTATAACTTAAAGCTTTAATTTAAACCTTTAAGTTAATCAACTGCGAATACTTTATAGCTTTTTTCCTTAAATATTACTTCGAGTCCCTGCTTTTAGGGCGAAAATGGTTAAAAAGTTTAAAATTATCCATTTTTGACTGTTCTTTAAACATTATTTTTTTTGATTTTACATAAGATAAACTAATTGGGATGCCTTTTTTTACTATTTGGCATAGGCCACACAATAGGCGTGTTTTATGTTCTTTTGCCTTTTCTGCAAGGCTTGGTTTCTTCCCTAAACATAAAAACAGATCATCTAAACCCATACGTTCTTGTTCGCTTAAACTACTCAATCTTCATCCTTTAGTCTATTTATCTTACGTACTACTCTTACAATATCTTCATCTTCTAACTCACCTAGCATCTGCAATACAACTCGGGCGGCCTGGGGAGCGGAATTCCCAATCTTCCAGTCCTGATAGGTTCTCATAGAGACACCCATCTTTTTGGCCATCTCCTTTTGAGAGATTTTTTTACCCATGTATTCAGACTCAACAGCATTATGAAGGATATTGAACACATCTGCCAAATCCATATGAAGGAGTTTATAGGAACTAAGCTTAAAGTATACACTTATAAGTATATTTAATACGAATTTTATATTACTATTACTATCTTAATGTGTATTATATACACATTATGCTGGTTTAATATAAGTTATTCGTATAGTAAATCAATTTTATCGTATTGTATATACGGTTTTCCGTATATATTTTATGATACAAAAAAAGATAGAGGAAGGAGTGTTAGATAAGTAGATGTATTGAATTGTGTTTTATAAAGAGTATAAGGGAGTGTTGAAAATGTTTAAGGGGCAAGAAGTCGATAGATACTTTAAAGTTCTATTTCCACTCCCACGGGGTAAAGAATTATCTTGTCATCACTTTTCTGTATATAAAATGGTTCAAAGGTCTTGCTCTCTTTTGTACGATATATAAGCGTCTGCTGTTTTTCAGGAATGGCAAATTCTATAGTATTAAGACCGTCAATAGGAGCCATTATAGTGATAACCGCATTATAATGCGAAAGTGTGATCTCTTTGATCTCAGCGTCTTTCTTACTTAGGGCTTCTTTTAACTCAGAAAGTTTATCAGGGGAGTGCTTTTTAGCATCCTCATATTTCCATGAAAGTTCATCATACTCTTCGCTGAGAAAATGAAGCCGACTTTGCAAGACAGGAAGTTTTCTATAGTCAATGATAAAATGGTTGTCTTCACCGAGTATGCGCTCTATAGTAATACTTTTAGAAGCAAAGATCTTAAGGTTATGTTTCACAGACTTTATCGTTACGTGTTCTGCACATATCTGACCGCCTAAGGCAGCATTGATCTTCACATTTGTGGCATAAACGGTTCCGCCCTCAAGTGAATTGATTTCTGCCTTATGGCATCTAAGTGTGCCTTTATGCCTATTTATTTTGGCCATTTTGGCTGTAACAAAGGCAGAATTATGTGTTGCCCCGTCTATAACCACACTTTTGGCCTCAATACTTGATTTGGCTCCCATATGTCCGGTAATATGAATAGACTCTGAAACCAGTTCAACGCCTTCTCCTACACCATCTTTTGTGACGTCGGTTTGTGAGATCACAACAGAGACTTTGTTCTCTTCATTTTTTGTGAGCTTAGCATCTACTCGATTAATATTTTCAACAACAAGTTTATTTGATATGGTAAGAGTATTATTAAGAGTACTGACATAACCTCTTTTTTTAGAGTAGTAACAGATCTCATTTTTATTCTCTTTGCTACTGATACTCTCATTATCAATTTCGTACTCTAGTTTTGCGAGGTTATTGCTACTTCCTTGAGAGATCCTTTGACCCATGGCATTAAGCCCAGCCTCTCCATATATAGGTTTTTCGTAAGTGATAATTAGTTCTGACTCATCTACCTCAGTGACTTTCTCACTTGTATTCTTCTGCTTATAATGTTTAATGACCTTACTGGGTTGAGAGATTTCAGGAAGGATTCCTTGAAAGAGTAAGATAGACTCTTCCTGATTAAATCCATCTTTATAGAGTCTGTGAACAAGCTCTTTAAGATCTTTAACCATACAAGAAGAAAAAAGGTTCACTATCATCTTATTTTCGGCCTTGATCTTATTGATCTTTGTGTAAAGCTTTTTGAGCATCTCTTGTTCTTTAAGCTCATGAAGAGGAAGTGTAGAATCAGGTGAAATTATAAGTAGAGGATGGGTGCTAAACTCTCCCATCTCAAGACGGTATATAAGTTTGATATTTTCTTCTTCTTTGGGATGAATGCGTATCTTGTATATCTGTACAAAGCGTACATGATCTTTAATAATATTAATACTTTGTGAATACTCTTTTTTATAATCATCATGGAACTTTATAAAACTTTGATGATGAGAGGTCTTAAAATAGGTCTGCAGACCCAAGAGGGTAAAATCGAGTGTTTTTACATCACAGTTCTTCTTTTGTGCATATTCTGTGAGTGAAAGAGATATGTTCTTAGAATGAAAAATATTATCAGCTGCCATCTTGATCCTTAACGAAGTTTCAATAAGTCACTATAATCATAACGATCAAAATCAAGGTAAAAAAGCCCGTCTTTAAGCAAAACACGGCTGTCAGTTCCATATGCTTCTGCAAATTTACGTTTGATGTTCTTTCTCTGAGTTGATTTCAAACCAATAGAGCGTAGATAGTGTTTTAATTCCACCAGAGGCTCTTTTTTCGCAGGTTCGATCTTGGCTTCAATGGCTAGGTCTTCGGTTTTTTCAGATGAAATAGTCTCAATAGTACTTGTGATAGTATTCTCATGACTTAGCTTTGTATTGATAAGTTCCAAGATACTCTTAAGCTGGGTATCCTTATCTGTATATATCTTTTCAATGCGCTGTCTCTCTTCTTTAAGAAGTTGCTCTTTCTCACTGATAAGACGGTCAACCTTGGCTTCTAGTTCTTGGATCTTCACTTTTAGATAATGATTCTCTTTTTGGTACAGACCGATAACCGTGGCAACAGTAGTTCTTTTCTGCGGTAGAGCCGCCGGCTCTTCTTGAGAAGGCGGAACTTGAAATTTTGGTACGACGATATATGTGTTATCATCTTCAATAATATAATTAAGACGGTTTCGACGAAGACGTGAATGTACCATCTCTTCGGAGATACTATAAGCCTTGGCGTATTCTTCAATAGTAAAACGCATACTAATCCTTGTCAAATGAGAGAGAGTTGAATTTAATGTTTGGAAGGTTGATAACACTTCCCTTTCGTAACCATACTAGATAACCTGACCAGGAGTTGTCATGTTTATCCGTAAACGTTTGTAATCTAGAACGCTTAAACTCTTGTTCTAATAAGAGGGCCTCATAATCAGGGTAGATCTCAAGAAATCTTTTAAAGGTGGCATACGCATCTTCAGAGATAAAGACAGTACTGATAGTATAGTCCTTATGCTCTAAATAACGTGCACAATGATTTAAACCGTCTCCTATATAGTTTTTATGTCCTAAAATATCAGTAAACTCATACAGGTGTCCTGTATGCACGGCGATACGGATTCCCTTGAAATAAGGAAGCTTTGCAGATATAAGTTCAGAGAAGTGGTTAAAGGAGAGTCCTAAAATAGTGCCAAAACCCTTCATACGGGGATTTAAAATACAGTAAAAACCATCTCCCGTAGAAATAAATCCCAAGACAAGTTGCGAAAGTTTCATCTCTGAATTTGAGAGAAGTTTTTCAAGCATACGTGTAAAGGTCATGGTTAAGTATTCTATGAGTTCGAGCTGTTGATGTGGGCTCAGCTTGGTGAAACTGATGATGTCGACAAGAACAATATCAGTATTATAATCACGTGATGGAGCTTTTGCCACAGACTATCCTCAAAATTTAATTTTTTTATAATAGTATCTTTATCTATAAAAAGAACTAAAAGGAAATCATTTTGTGTTAATATAGCCTTATTAAAACGGTGTTTAGGAATTTTTCATGAAAAGAAGAAGTAAGATCTTAGCTACTATCGGTCCCTCAAGTAATGATGTTGAGAGTTTGGAAAAGATGATACGTGCAGGCGTAAATGTCTTTAGAATGAACTTTTCTCACGGTACACATGAAGATCATAGCCTTGTCTTGCAAAACATCAGAACGGCGATGAAAAATACAGGCTGGATTGTCGGTGTACTACAAGATATTTGTGGACCAAAGGTACGCGTTGGAAGGCTTGAAAAAGAGTTTAATCTTAAAGTAGGAGATAAACTTGTTTTTATGCGTAAAGAGACATCCGGATATCAAGAGTCTGAAGACCGTTATATCCTAAGTATAAACCAACCTTCTATCTTAGACCTTGTCAAAGTAGATGAGCATATTTATCTATATGACGGACGTATTCGTGTTATCGTTAATGAGATCTCAGATGACGCGGTGATGGGAATTGTAGAGAATAATGGGGTACTTACTTCAAACAAGGGTGTGAACTTTCCTAACACGAAGATCAATATTAATGTGATTACTGAAAAAGACAAGGCAGATATACTTTGGGGAATCAAAAATCAAGTTGATTTTATGGCTATTTCTTTTGTCCAAAATGCTGATGATATGAAGCAAGCGCGTACTATCTTACATGAAAATGGGGGTACGCAAGACCTTATTGCCAAGATAGAGAAGTTTGATGCGGTTGATAATATTGATGAGATACTTGAAGCCAGTGACGGTATTATGGTGGCTAGGGGTGATTTGGGAATTGAAGTACCCTATTATATGGTGCCTACCATCCAAAAACAACTCATAAAAAAGGCAAATGCTCAGTCAAAACCTGTTATCACAGCAACGCAGATGCTTCTTTCTATGACGGAGAATGAAGTCGCAACCCGAGCTGAGATCTCTGATGTGGCAAATGCTGTTCTTGACGGGACGGACGCGGTAATGCTCTCTGAAGAGTCAGCAATCGGACATAACCCGGCTTTAGCCGTTAAGACAATGTCAGATACTATTATTCAAGCCGAAACTGTTTATGCTTATAATAAGTACGACAAGTTTGATAACCGTGACGACAAGGATGTTATTAACCTCTCAATCACACAGCTCGCAACAAAGCTAAACTCTAATGGTATCTTGGCCTTAACAAGCTCAGGTACATCAGCAAAAATCATGTCACGATACAGACCGAACGTGGATATTTTGGCGATAACACATGATGCAAAGATCGCTAGAAAACTGACCTTAGTCTGGGGTGTGGCTCCTGCTTTCTCAGTGAAAAAAAATAAGCTTGAATTTATGCTTAGCGAAGTCATGCAAAAAGGACTTGAACGCGGCGTAGTGAAGAAAGAGAATACTTATATTCTTACTGCAGGTGATCCTGTAGGAATTGCGGGCTCAACCAATAGTATTCGTATCTTAAAAAGACATGAGATAGAGTATTTTGCAGGCCTTAGCGAAAAGAAAAAGAAAAAAGAGGAAGCGACAAGAACGCTTTTTTAAGGATTAGCTTTTTAACTTTAAAGTTCATTTACCTAAGAAGTGATATTATAATGGTACGAATCTTTACTCAAAGGTTAATAAAATGGAAGCTGAACTATTAAAGATGTGTGGTTATAAAGATGATGAGAGGTCTAGGGCTCTTGTCTGCGAGGTGCAAAACAACTACCTTAATTTTGATGAGGTAGTAAAGGCCTTAGCCGATTTAAAGCCTTTTTTGGATCATAGTGATTATTACCTTTCATTACGAAGTGGACAACATTTGATCAAGATTAAAAATGATCTTTCCGGCCAGGACGATTTTCTTTCCATGGATGCAGAAATACTTGTTTGGGCAAATGAACATAATATAGAACTGCAAGAAGAACCGGGACAGATCTTAATTTTAGGATGTCGTTCAGACGATTAGGGAGAATTGTATCAAGAAGTTATTATTAGTATCTATTTTAGTGAGTGTTATTCTCGAAGCAAGGGATATTAGCCCTTTTATCAATGATTTCAAAGCAAAGAAATATAATAAGGTCTGTGCAAAAGGGAGTTCTCTTTATTATGGCGGTTATACAGATGAGAACTTCGTCTCTTTAGTTGGTGTCTCGTGTGCAAAAGTAGACAGGATCAATGTTTTGGGGATGCTCCAGCGTTCACTTGTCAACACTAAAGCTTCAAGGGAGAATGCTTCATACTTCTCGACACTTATCTTACAAAAACGCCTTATCTATCAGTTTATGATCGATGACCTTGCTTTGGATAATCTCAAATTACCCGGTTCTACGCATCTCCTTTCTCGCGTCTTTGAACGATTAAGCTCCGGCAGATATACAATTCTCTCAAGCTCACCAAAGCTGATCGAGATTAATGATAATGGACGCAAAATTATCTTATCTGTTTCTGATGATCAACCGATCAAAGTCCTCATTGATGAATATACAGTTTCCGGTGAATTAGAACGTCACTGGTATCAGTAGCCTTCGTATGAAAAAATCCACAAAGGAAGATAGAATATGAAGTCTTATTTAAAACACCTTTTTATTTTATCTTTTTTTTACACCTCTATACTTGCTAACTGTTCAAGCTACATTGGAGATTTTTATATTAACGAAATACATACCTGGGATAACTGGGTAGAAGTATATGCAAAGAATCCGACACCTGTTGTAGACTGGTCTGTCAAAGCGTGCACAATGGAAGGAAATCCGACACCTGTTCAAGTGTGTGAAGAGGTCCCCTTTTCGTATACTCCATCTATAGACGGGTACTTTATAATTTTAGATTTTACCCTGAATTTTCATGATACGGCAAGTGATTTTGTATTATATGATGATGCAGGAGATATTGTAAATTATTTTCGTGTAGGACGTGATCTTGATCTGTACCCTCTTCAAATAGCTGAAGCAAATACCTGCGGTCTAGACGTGGCCTGTAATATCTTCGATCAAAGTAACAATGGTCAGCGTGATTTTACGCGAGTACCTGATGGGTCGTGTACCTGGGAAGAGAATACAGGTAAAAACAATAACACTAAAGATGGAAGTAATGATGGTCTAATACCTCCGCTTGTACCTGTTCCTCTCTCTTACCGCTTTGATGCTTGGGATGTTTTTAGAAGTATCAATGACCGTAATATTTCCACTAAAATTTCGGGACAGGGTTTTTCTCTTACCTTGGCCGCACTTAATGAAACGAATGATGACTATCAAGATATAAACGCTACGGTTTGTGTTCAAGTTGTTGATCAGGATAATACAAATATTGCTAAAAGTAACTGGGTGAAATCACTCTTTCAAGATCAAAGTTCGGCAAGTGTTTTATTGAATGTCCCTAGCAATGTAAAAAATTGTGGAGTTGATATAGTATGGAAAAAAGATGTTGATGAGAGTTGTCCTTTAAGCAATGAAACCAATTCTACTGTTTCAAGTGACAACTTTGCTCTTCGTCCTCAAAGATTTGAGACCAGTTTGCCAAGTAATGTAGTAGCCGGTACTGTCTTTGATATAAACTTTTCTGTTAAAGATAATGGTATAGATTATAATGAAGCGGTTAGTAGCAGTTTTGATGTAAATGTGAATGAGAAAAATGCAATATGCAAAACGGGTTTCTTTACCCCGAGTATCTCTTCGGGATGGCAGTTTACTCAGGGACTTAAAAATCTATCAAGCTATTATAGCGAGGTTGGTGCAATAGATATTAATATCACTGAAAACTTGAAACCTTGTAATCTTCGGTTTTCTGGTGTAGATTGTGATGATCAAAATATCTCTGGAAGCTGGAATACAGATGCAGACTTATCTATAGAAGATAACGTAACGTCATTACGAGTACTTCCCCATCATTTCGATATTAATGTTTCATCACATGATTTTGAAGATGGCTCCTTTACTTATTTATCTAAAGATTTAAGTATGAGCAGTTATGCTGACGTGAATATCACAGCAAAAAATGAGCAAAATGCTGTTATAGAAAACTATAATACAGCCTGTTATGCTAATAGCTTTTCACTTGATATGAATTATACAAATGTGGATGATAGACTGGCTAATTATATATATATATACGAGAATAATGATATTAACAGTTCTTTAAACAGTGCCGTGATCAATACAACCCTTGTGATAAGTCCTTTACCTAAAACATTTTTTTCTACGGATACTAACGGATCGGCATTAATAAAGGTCTATTACAACTTTGATCGTAATGCTTCTATAGAGATCTCTCCATTTGATATAAATATAACAGGCTTATATGTGAATGATATCGACGGGGTAGAGGGCTTTGATGTTGATACGGGTGATTCAACATTTTATTACGGACGCGTGCGTCCAAGCGATATAGAGACAACGCTTTTACCGGTTACAAATTCTCTCTTGTTTGAGGTGTATGATACAGGCAGTCCTTATACCTCTGGTATGAAACAGAGCAGTCTGTACTGGTATGTAAATAATCTGCATACGGGAAATAGTAGAGGCTATGTTTTTGAAGCCGTCGCTTCAAGTAACACTTTGATAGACAATGCTTTGGCAGGGTATGGTTTTAATTATAATTCTGTCTTAAGTGGACAGCAAAACCTTGATATCATAGCTGCCTCAAGGGAAAAAGCGACGATCCATCTTAAAACACAAGAGTGGCTGTGGTATGTGCCTTCAAGTTTCGGTTCGGCTTATGATGATGGCGCAGGAACGGTTTGTACTATGCACCCCTGTTTTCAATTTACTTTTACCATTGAAAATGATGCCTCTATAATACAAAGCGGTGACTTTAACGGTACTCTTGTACCTGATAAAAATCGCGGTGACTATCAAAGAACAGGCGTGAAGGTATTTAGATGAGAAGAGGATTTACCCTTGTCGAACTTATCTTTTCTATTGTTATTATTGCCATCGTCTTTACGGTTGTTCCTAAATTGATGTTTGCGACAACAAAGACCATGGAGTTTTCCATCAAGGAGGACGGACTATTTTCAGCCCTGGCTCTAATGGGAAATATTATTCGCCTGCCTTGGGACGAGAACACGATAGTGACAAAGGGACAGATTATCGGAGGTAGCTGTCTTGATGGCGGTCCTCACCCTTTCTACCGCGTCGGAGGTTTTATAGGATCTCGTAACTGCCTTGATTATAATGGCTCAAGCGCGTGGAGTGTTTCACCATCAATGGGGCAAGAAAACGGGGCTACAGATTATAATGATATGGATGATTATAATGGCTATATCTCTTCTACGATTAATGGACGCACCCAGTATAATCTAGGTGCAAGTGTAACACTTAACGCAGATATTAAAGAGGTCAATGTCTCAGTAGGCTCTAGCGGTAAAACAAATCTGTGTTCAAGTTTTTTTTACAGTTCAGCCAATCTTGGACATATTCAGATCAATAAGAGAGCATGGTGATGAGACAAGCCTTTACCCTTGTTGAGATGATCTTTGTTCTAGTGGTTCTTGGTATCTTGTCGGCCGGGACATTTAAAGCGATAGAAGCGATCTATACCCGAAGTGCTCAGGCAAAGGCCTTGACGAATCTCTCCTTACAGTCGCAGATCGTCCTAGATCAGTTAAGCATATTCTTGTATAACCGAATCCCCAACAGCGTTATTGGTTACACACCTTCTGGTATTTGCGAACCCATTAATGAATTAAGTACATCCCGACCTATTTTAGAGTGGCTTGGTGTAGCTGATGATGAACTTTTAAGAGGGGACTATGATGGATTTGTGGATATGAACGCGAGTGACAAAACTGCATTTACCTTGTCTGCACCAAATAATACAATGACGGACAATACTGATTTGAATCTTATCTTTGCTGGAGCCTTTGATGGTGGTTCAGAAGATATATCGGCATGTTCCGGTGCCTTTGGCTGGCACGGGGCAGCTAGTGATTTAAGTTATGATATTACCATGGTAATAGGTAGCATAACAATTTCTGATACTGTGAAAAAGCCGGACTTTATTTATGAAAAATATTATCTTTCTAAAACGGCATATGCCGTGGCAAGAGGTGCTGATATTAATCTGGCATCGAGCTGTATAACAGACTTAAATGCAAGTACTGATGTTAATACTCTTTTTCTTTTTTCTGATTATCAGCCTTATCAGGCAGAGACCTTTTGCGCAGACACAGGGAGTGGAACGAAAGAAGGTAGTGTGACTATTTTGGCTCAGGACGTGACTGCTTTTTCTGCTCAGACGGTGAATGATGTGATCCGACTGAGCATAGATATGAACCGAGATATTCGGGGAAAAACCTGCGGTGTTCATGTCTCTAAGCAAAAGGCTGTATTCTGATGATAATAAAAACCTTAATGCGAAGCATCAGACTTTCTTTAGAGAAGGCGGTCTTTTAAGATGACATTTTTTAGAAAAGGATTTGGACTTTGGCAGGCTATTATGATAATCTTGATTATCAGCGGACTGATGGTCGTTGTCTTGAAGTATTCGCGTATTGCAGCTCAACATACAGGGGACACTTACATACATGAGCAGACAGAACTTTATCTGAACAGTATTATTGAGATGACACTTTTGAAGATCAGTTTACAAGACAGAACTGTCTTAGGCTGTTTAAACACTTATACACCCCCTCCAGTGACTAAAAAAGGGGTTAGTTATTTGGGAAATGTCAATATCACAAGATATTATCTTCTTGAGGGAAGTCCTGACGCCGGTTATTGTGGTGCCCTGACTCAGCCTATACATAGCGAAGAGACACATGGTATGGTCTTAATGGAAGTCGAAGCAATTGCGAGTGTTGACGGAAATATCAGCTCGAGAATCTTAAGAAGGACCTTGCAAAGACCATGAAAAAAGCTTATACCCTAGTCGAACTTATCTTTGTTATTGTGATCATAGGAGTCTTGGCCGGGGTGGCTAGCTCAAGCTTCAAGTCTGACTACTTAGCGGCTGATATGGACTATATTGCGGCGAAGATCAAAGAGGCTCAATACAAGGGAATAGGCTACGAGCATAAGGTTTTTGGATCAGATATTGCTCCTGCTGATTTGGATAATGGCTGTATTAGACTTGAAAAATCAGCTCTTGAATCTCATGCTACCAGAGGTGATGTGAAATATGTTTTGCATGTAGATGCTTTTGATGCGGGGACACTCTGTTTTGATGCTAAGGGACGGCCCCATGAGACAGACTTTAGCTTAGGCACACTCTTGAATGTGAAAAAAGAGATTAATCTTAGCTATAATGGAACAACTAAACAAATAATTATACTGCCCTTAAGCGGTTTCGCTATAATAGGATGTAATTAATCACAAAAAGATAAGGAAGACCTTCTTGAGCACAAAGCCGATTGTTTATCTTGAAAAAAACGAAGCATGGTTATTTGATGGAGAGGTCTTTACTCCTTGTGAATTTTCTGCTGTTAAAAAATACCAATGCGGTACTACAATTCCCCTCTCAAAACTGCAAATTGGAAGTTTTAAATTTTCATCTTCTTTAGGTGCGACAGAATTACAGATCCAAACTGAGATAAAAATGCATGAAGAGGGCGGCTTAGACAGCGCCTCGGATTATGAGGTCGCCTCTTTTAATCATGTGCTTGAGTTTGAAAACAGTACCTTGGTCGAAGCCTTTGCCTCTTCTCATGAAGAGTTACATGAGTCTTGCGATGCTATCATCAAAAATACAAAGGTACTGGACTGGGTAGTCCCTTCTTTTATAACGTATTCTTCATACTATGTTCGTAATGAAGTCGAGGCAAAGACAGACCTTTTCTATTACCTGGGTAAAGAAGAATCTTACGCAGTACTTTTTCATAAGGGAAAATACGTAGCACACAGACGAACGCTTTGCATTGAAGAGATCTCTATAGAAGTTGGTATTGATGATCTCAGATGTAGGTCATTGCTAAGCATGAATGGCCTTGTTGAAGCGAATTATTCTGAGAAAGACAAGCCTTTCTTTGAGCAGTTGCAGCTTGTCTTCTCTAAGCAGGTTGAGAAGATCGTCCATGCGGTCAACCATAAGCGAGGTCTTTTCGGGATAGAAGGCATAGATCACGTCTATGTTGATTTTGACGGACACTCTTTAGAAGGTTTAGAAAATATTTTTGCAGCCTATGGGATGGACAACGTACCTATTGAGTCCATTCTATGTAAAACAAGTCAAAGGATAGAAACTCATAGGCTTACGGAGGCCATGTATATCTACCTTTGTGCCAATGACCTTATAGAAAATCCTCTTAACCTAAGTCCCTTTGAAAGACAAGAAATTTGGTATAAACGACATTCGGGTCAGCTTATCGGCATTAGTGCGGCGGCTTTATTAGTCGCCTTGATCTATCCTGCTTATTTTTACACTCAAGGCCTTCTTCTTGATCAAAAGATACAAGTGCTTGAAGCGAGTATTACACAGATGGAAGTAGAAACAAAAAGACTAGGCATCACTCTAAGTTCCTTGCAAGAAAAAGTGAAACTCAGTGAAAAAAAGATTAAAACAGCAGATGCTAAAAATGCGGTTTATTCCCTTACCTTAGAGAGCCTTCCTGTTTTGATGAACAAAGGTTATATTAGACAGAAGATGATGTATGATGCCTTGGATATATTGCAGAAATATAAGCTTTCGACCCTCTCTTTGGATCAAAACGGTACTAAAAGTATGAATATTCATGTGATCTCAGACTACAATTCACGTGAAAGTATCGCTAAGTTTATGAAAAGATGGATGCAAACGGGGTACAAAGAAGCACGAACAGATGAGATCTATTTAGATGAGAATATTTATGAAAGTAAGATAGAGGTCTTGAGATGAGTTTAAAACAACAGCTTTCAGACATTGACTTACAGCTTGAACTTATGCCTGCAAAAAATAGAAAGATGCTTTATGCTTCTATCTTTATAGGTCTGGTGATGTTTTCTTATTATATCTTTGGTCTTGATCAACAAAGCGAGTATGAGACTAAACTTGAGACACTCAGTTCTTTAGAAGCCAAGCTGGCAGACAACAAGGTGAATGTTTATAGGGATAAAATTAAAAAAAACGAAGAAAAGATCCTTTTTTTAAGCGAAAAACATCAGAAAGAGTTATATAAAGCTCAATTCTTGAGAACGAAGCTTGAAGGTATGGACTATCTAAGTTCAGATGCTATAGGATTGGCAAATATTCTGGAAAGAATATTAAAACACTCTGTAATCTTGGGCATTAAAATTGATAAGATCAGCTTAGATGACTCAGTTCAGGAGTATAAGGCTCAGATTCAAAAACGCGGAAATATCTTCATTGAAGGTGTGGCGAATTTTCGTTCTGTCTTAAAGCTTTTACGTTTTATAGAAGATCAAGAAGCCTTGATGGAGATAGAAAACATTCATTTTGACTTAGATGATAAGAGTGCAACTCCTTCTTTTAGGATTATGATAACAGGATACGGGATTAGCTTATGAGATGGATGATAATTCTTTTATTCGGGTACAGTGTTTGGGCTTCACCTATTCATAAGACAATTGATCAACTCTTAGAAAATGAAGATAAGAGAAGTATTGATTTTCCTCAATACGACCCTTTTAAAAAAGCGACACCACTTTTAAATAAAAAGTCAAAAAAGCTTAAAACCCATAAGTCTTTACCGATACGCTTAAGTGCTGTACTTAATAATAGGGCCTATATAAATGGGAAATGGCATAAAAAAGGGGATATCTTGTCTGAGGGAAAAATCATGGATATAAGAAAAAATTCTGTATATCTGCAAAAGGCGAATAAAATAAAGATATTAAACTTAAAAAGATCGAAAAATATATTTACCTTAGGGCAAAGGGATGGTAAATGAGTAATACAAAAAGATGGATTGGACTTGTTTACATTATCTGTATCTTACTGGGTTCAAACCTGGAAGCAAGCTCTTGTGAAAATAAGTTGTTTACACTCAATATCGAGTCAACACCGCAAAGAGCTATAAAATTAAAAAATATACTCTCAGACCTTGCTTCTTCATGTGAGATAACACTTTTATATGCCGATAAATTAACAAAGTCAAGGCTGAATAAGGAGCTTGACACTCTGTATATCAATGAGTTTACCTTGGATGAACTTCTTCAGCTTCTTTTGAATGAACATAATCTTTTTTACACATATGATGCCTCTCTTTCTCGTCTGAAAATATCATATATCAAAACAGAGTCCTTTAAGATCGATTATATAAATGTGACACAGATGAGAACCTACTCGGCCAGGGATATAACCGTGGGTGCTTCAAACAATAAAAATGAAGATTTTAACAGTATCTCGGGAGGACAGCAAAGTTCTGGAAATACTCAGGAAAGTTCATCTCAAGAGTTGGTAGAGTACAGCTCTCTAAACTCTATACAAAAGGGCGAGAACAGTGACTTTACCTCGACTAAGACCATAGCCGACTTTACCTTTTGGAGTGAACTCAAAAACCAAGTCGATGGGATGCTTCAGCGTGACGGAGATGCGAACGAGGTGCGTTCATGGTCGATGATAAACCGAGATGCGGGTTTAGTTACGGTCAGTGGCTCGTATAAGCAACTCAACAGGGTTGAAAAATATATAGAAAGTGTGCAAGAGAGAATGCATAAACAACTTTTACTAGAGGTGCGTATCTTGGAAGTCACCTTTACCGAGGGTCAGCAGATGGGTATAGACTGGTCGAAGTTCAATCTATCCTTGAGCGGAGTGGCCGGTGCTTCAGCAGAACGAACAAATGGTGTTGTGACACATGACAATCTTTACAGCGCAGGATTTAACTTTAGCATGGAAGGTCTGATGAACTTTCTAAAACAGCATGGAGAGGTAGAGATACTCTCTTCACCAAAGGTCATGACACTTAACAACCAGCCAGCCCTTATAAATGTGGGAGATCAGATAAATTATAAATATGAGACGGGTCAAGTCGGTACGGTGGGGATAGGAACACCTTCATCATCAACAACCTTCTCATTAGGCTCTGTATTTGTGGGTCTGTCTTTGAGTATTATTCCTGAGATCATGGATAATGGAAATATTATCTTGCGTATTAATCCTGTAGACAGCCGTATTATTAATGAGGATGATGAGACGAATGCAAATATTAATGAGATTGATCCTTTAAATACGAATAATATCCGTTCTATTCCGCCTGATATGAAGATCAAACAACTTACTTCTATAGTCAAGGTCAAGGATGGCTCAAAAGTCTTGATAGGTGGTCTGGTTCAAAAAGAGAAGTATAATATAGACAATAAGGTGCCGATCTTAGGCGATATTCCTTATCTTGGACGACTCTTTCACAGTACAACGACAAAGAAGATCAAGAAAGAGTTCTTTGTTGTTGTTGTTCCGACTATTATTAAAGAAGATAGAATGCCGACCATTGAAGAGCAGGCGACTATTGAACGTACAGAAGATATAAATTTTGATTATAATGAGAGATCAGATGAAAGCGAAGAGAGCTAAATGTCTAAATGGCTAGAATATGCATCACAGTTTGAAGAGGGGACGCAAAATCCTTATTTTGAAGTTCGTTCCGCTTATCAGGCTCTGTCTGATGTGAAAAAATTGCTTAAGAACAGTAAGGGACAGATGATTTTTCTTTTGGGTCAACCCGGAAGCGGAAAGTCTTTCCTTCTGCATCACCTTCTTAAAGATGAAGAACTTGAACACAGACCTGTCTTGTTTGAAACGCCTCTGTCAAGCCCAAAGGCCTTTTTTATTCGTCTTATCAAGCATATGCGACAAGTTCCATTATCAGACGATGTAGAGGGCTTAAAAGAGCAGGCTGAAGTACTGTATGCAGATAAAAAAACATTGATCATGCTTGATGAGGCTCAACTGATTAATGAAGAGACTCTGGAGTTCGTCCGGATCTTATCTGACTCACGTCTGTTCTGGATCGTCTGTGCTATGCATGAAGAAGAGGGTAAGGCCATTCTTTCTAAGTCACATTTTAAGTCCAGACCGCATAAGGTCATAGAGCTAGGAAGCTTGTCTGCTACAGAGTCTAATCTGTTTATCAATACTCAACTGATATTTGCAAATGATAAATATATATTAGACTTTCATCAGCGTCAGGCAAAAAAGATATATAAACTCTCAAGAGGAAATTTTAGATATCTGAAAAAATTGATATTTACTGAATTTAGCCTTCTTCATGAAGCTCAAGAGATGGGTCTGAAAAAGTTTCAAGAACCCTCGAAGTCTCTCTTAACCATGGCTGCAATAGATATAGGATTGATCAATGTCTAATCGTTTAGAAGAGTTACACTCTAAATACAAACGCTATTATCTGAAAAAAATCATAAAAATGTTCACTTCTATTGCTTCTCTTATTGTTCTTGGATTTTTTGGATATATGCTGTTTGAAGAGATAAAAAAGACTCCTTCAGTAAAGCCTCTTTTAGCAAAAATGCAAGCTCAGCCAATAGTAAAGAAAAAAGAAGAATTTAGCGTAAAAAAAGAAGAAAAAGAGATCCTCCCCGTATATGCAGTTTCTGTCTCAGATGATGTACTCGAGGCGTCGGTTCAGAGCATAGAAAATAAAAAACCTATACTTCAAGAGAAAAAACAGACAAGAATTCAGGAGCCAAAAAATCTATTTGCCAATGTTAAGCCTGCTCAAGAGAAGAAGTTTAAAAACTATTTTCAAGAACCAAAAGATGAGAAATCTCTTGACTCTTGGATAGAAAAGTATAATCAAAAAAGATCATATGTCTTGGCGATTTATATTTCAAAGCAGTATTATAGTGATAAGAATTTCAAGCAAGCGGGTATATGGGCTAAGCGTGCAAATCAGCTTGACAGAAACAAAGAAGAAGCATGGATCTATTATGCAAAATCGATGAAGGGCTTAGGTGATCTTAACAAGGCAAGCAAAATTCTTAAGATATATCTTCAGTATAAGGAGTCTGCCAAGGCAGAACTACTTCTAGCTGAGTGGAGCCAATAAGGAGAGAAGAGAATGAAGTGTTTTTTTATACTTGTGCTAATGATATCTTCAGTTAGTGCTAATGATGACTTGAGACGTTTTTCTAAGGCATATAAGGTAAAAAACATGTCTCTTGCATGTGATATGGGACGCAAACTCTTTCGATCTAATATAAGAGATGAAAATGTATTGATCGCAGTCGGTGATGCCTGTAGTGAAGCTGATTTTATTGATTTTGTAGGTGTCTTGCAACAGCGTTTTGGAAGAAGTGCCAATTCCAGAAAGGCGGCTGTGTATTTTTCAAGTCTGGTATTGAAAAAACGCTTGATAGCTCAGTATATGTATGAAGATACAGACCTGAACTTTTATTCTCTTCCTCATAGTGAGCATATTTTATCGAAGGTGTATGAGGCGATCAAGAAAGAAGAGTTTACCCTTATATCACAAAACCCAAAACATCTGCATATAGGAGATAAGGAAAACTATATAGACCTTTATCTCAAAGAGAAGATTTATGTTGATGTATATGAAAACTCTCAAAAAATCCAAGAACACAGATATAAATAAGGAGCCGTAATGATCAGAAAAAGCGTACGTTTAGGGGACTTACTTGTTGATGAGGGATTGATCACAAACGATCAACTTATGCATGTACTAAAACTGCAAAAAGAGTATGCATATACCAAAAAAATGGGTGAGTTAATGATTGATGAGGGATACATCACTCAAAAACAGATGTCACTTCTTCTGTCTAAACAGCTTGATATAGCCTTCATTGATCTATATGGGGAAAAGATAAGTTTTGAAACTCTGGCTAATTATCCTTATGCCTTATTAGAAAATGCCCAAGCGATTCCTTTTAAAGAAGATGAGGAGTATATCTATATAGCAACCTCGGATCCTCTTAATTATGAGGCACTTGAAGCCTTAGAACGCTCTATCGCCACAAAGCCTATCTCTCTACGCCTGGCCCTTGAAGATGATATAAAACGTATCTTCTTACGTTTGGATATTATTAAAAAGACACGTTCAATCGTGGCAGAGGTAAAACGTGAGATACACACAGAGGGTCTAAAAAATGAGAGTGAAGAGTCTGCTATTATGAGACTGATATCTTTGGCTATAAAAGATGCGATTGTGAGAAATGGAAGTGATATCCATATCGAGCCTAGTGCTAATGATATGTCTATTCGTGTCCGTGTAGATGGCGTTCTTCATGAGAGTTTTGTTTTTGATCTAGAGATATATAATGCTCTTGTCTCAAGAATAAAGATTTTGGGACAACTTGATATCTCGGAAAAACGAAAGGCTCAAGACGGGCGTTTTTCAAAAGTCATTGACGGAGGGAATTACGACTTCCGTCTTTCAACGACACCGACACTCTTTGGCGAATCAGTCGTTATGCGTATTCTTGATCAGCAAAAGATCTTACTTAAACTTGAAGATCTTGGCTTTATGGATGAAAATCTTGAGGTTTTTTCTAGAGTCATCCATTCTCCTTACGGGGTACTTCTTATCACGGGACCAACGGGAAGCGGTAAGACGACCACACTTTATGCCGCTTTAAATGAGATAAAGAGTATTGAAAACAAGGTTCTGACTATTGAAGACCCTATAGAGTATCAACTTCCACTTGTCCAACAGGTTCAGGTGAATGAGAAGGTCGGCTTTAGTTTCTTCTCTGCTTTGAAATCATTTCTGCGTCAAGATCCTGATATCATAATGGTTGGGGAGATACGTGACGAGGAGACCTTAGCGGCTGCGGCACAAGCCTCACTTACAGGACACTTGGTCTTATCTACACTTCATACCAATAATGCTCCTTCGGCTATCAGCCGTATGTCGCAGATGGGTTTAGAAAATTATCTTATAGCAGACTCTGTTTTAGGGATTGTCGCCCAGCGTTTGGTGCGTAAGATATGTCCACATTGTAAGCAAGAGATTAAACCTCATAAAGAGCTGTTAGATAAGGTATCTGCACATATCTCACCGACGAGTCTATTTTATAAGGGTAAGGGATGTTCACAATGTGATTTTAGCGGTTATAAAGGGCGTGTGATGATCTCAGAGATCTTGATGATCACAGAAAAGCTCTCGAAGTTAATCGCTTCGGGGTCAACTAACTTTGAAATATCGCATTATGCACAAGAACATGAGAACTTCAAACCGATGTTTTTTGACGGACTTAAAAAAGCGACTATGGGCATAACGACACTTGATGATGTCTTACGGGTTGTTAAAGATATATGAAATACTTTCGCATCCAATATAAACAGGCAAAAAATCGAGGAGTAAGGGTGATTGAAGCAGTCAACCGCTTAGAAGCTCTGAGAATTTTTACAGGTCTATCTGTGGGTGTGGTTCAAGATATTGTAGAGACATCCGAGCCTCTAAGTATGAAGATTGAAAAGTTCCAAGAAAGATGGAATGATCCGATCAAAGATAAGTCCGTAGATGATCAGCAGTATATATCTCTTCTGGAACAGATATATGTGATGCTGGATGCAGGAATGCCTATTAACACCTCCTTGGAGGAAGCCTTGAATGGTGCTGAAAGCCCTATGTTAAAAGAAATATTTACAGAAATCCTTGCCGATATAGAAGGGGGACAGAGTCTTACTGACTCAGCCAAAAAATATACAAGGCAGTTAGGGACATTGAGTATATCAATGTTTGAACTTGGTGAAAAGACGGGTACACTCTCAGACTCTATCAAACGTCTGGCCGAGATCATTCAAGAGATATATGATAACAGGATGAAACTCAAAAAAGCGACACGATACCCGATGTTCATTATTTTGGCAATGTCTATAGCCTTTACCGTCGTGATTATCTATGTTGTACCTCAGTTCGAAGACCTGTTCAGATCTGCTAAGTTAGAACTTCCTTTTCCTACCAGGTTCCTGCTATGGCTTGAGAATGCTATTGTCTCTTATGGACCGTACATCTTGGGCGGGGCAATATTTCTTGCCGGACTCTTTGCTAAAATGTATAAAAACAGTGAGACTATACAGCTCAAGACGGATAAGGCACTCCTAAAGATATATATAGTCGGAGAGGTGACATATTTGGCGATGACGGGTCGATTTATCTATATATTTGACGTATTGACAAAGGCAGGTATCCCCATCATCGATGCGCTTAGAACAGCAAATGGAATTGTTGATAATGTGTATATGAGTGAGCAATTCTCAAAGATCGCAGATGCGATTGAAGAGGGAAAGACTCTTCATCAAGGTTTTACTGAGACAGAACTTTTTGACAGTATGCCCCTGCAAATGCTAAAAGCAGGTGAGCAAAGTGGTTCTATTGATGTGATGTTAGAGAAGATATCTAAACTTTATAAGAGTAAGTATGCGTATATTATCGATAATGTAGCCACTATGATAGAGCCGATATTAATCACAGCCATTGCAGGATTTGTACTTCTTTTGGCCTTAGGTATCTTTTTACCGATGTGGTCAATGGTAGAACTTGCAGGATAAGGAATAAGTTTATGGAGATGGAAACAGGAACAATTATAGTAGCGATTGTGAGCACAATAGTCTTAGCCTTTGCTTTGTGGATCATCAATAAAATAACCAATATCTAAAAAAAACTTAACTGGTTGAATTATTTTTTTCAATACTGAGGGGGAGTTTTATAAGAAAACAGGCGCCTTCTACAGATTCAGGATCAAGTTTTATACTTCCGCCAAGGTGCTGAGTGACTAAATTATACGTTATATTTAGACCAAGTCCAGTGCCTCCCCTGTTTCTCTTTGTCGTGACAAAGGGTTGAAATATCTTATCTAGGACCTCTTCATGAACACCCTTTCCATTGTCTAAACAAGTGATTAGGACATGATCGTTAAGAACTTCAGTTCTAAGGATGATCTTCTTTTTGTGAGTATTGTCAAAGGCATGTAAAATAGAGTTTTGCAGAAGATTGATTATTATCTGAGAGATGGAGCCTGGGAAGGAGTGCATATAGACTTCATTAGAAGATAATTGGAACTCCAGCTTGACATTATTGTTTTTTAACTCACTTTGGAAGGTTGATACAATCTCTTTGATATAAGAGTTGAGTTCAAAATCTCGAATATCTTCACTACTTTGATCAATTGATATCTTTTTGAAATTTTTTATAAGAAGAGCTGCACGGTCAAGGTTCTTGATCAATATATTATCTGTTTCTCTAAACTCTTTTACAAACTCATCTAAGTCGGTTTTAGTGAGGGTATTGGACTGTATGGCCTCATCCAGCTCTCTTATCTTGTTATTAAAGATAGAAGCAGCTGTAATAGATATACCAAGAGGGGTGTTAACCTCATGGGCAACTCCAGCAACAAGACCACCCAAGGCAGACATTTTTTCGGCTTCAACTAACTGTTCTTGAGCATTCTTTAGGTTTTTCAAGTTCTCGCTTAGTGAGTCTCTATGCTTTTTTTCACTTCCTACAAAATAATAAAAGAGGCTGAAGATAATAAGTGAAACAGCGGAGATATTGATAGTAAAAAACAAGATACTGATGGACTGAGGCACTTCCACCAAGTTAAGTGACTGAATTTTTTCGTCAAGCAGACCGCTTAGAATAACTAAAGCAATATATAAGACAAACCAGATGATAATAGATCTGTTTTGCTTAAAGGTAAATGCCCCCAAGATAGCCGTGATCGCCCAAAATACCTGTGCTCCGCTCGATACAAAACCACCTAACGAGAGTTGAAAGAAAAAAGGAAGCAGAAGGCTGAGAAATATTTGAATACCCTGAGAAGTGTGAAAGTCTTTTGAAAAATATAAATAGCTGAAGTTGATACAGGTGATAATTCCGTAGCCAAAAGGGATCATGGCCTGATAAGGAAGACCGGAATAGAGGGCTATACTTCCCCAAAACAGGCCCCCAGTACTCATTAAAGTACCGATGTAGATCAAAAAACTATGCTGTCGTTTCTCTTCTTCCGTATTATCAGGAGTATCTGCTATAGTAGATAAAATTTTTATAGCTTTTTGTATAAACATAAGGTATCCCTTCTACAAAGTATTGACTTTTCCCGTACTTGTGAGATTTAAGGCTCTATAAGCTTAAACTCTCCCGTAGTGGAGTTATAAGACCAGGACTTGCCTATACAAGGTTTTCCGCTCTTGCAATGGCTGGTGCCTTTTGCAGAGTCTGACGCAGGCCCGTAAAAGGTGATCCCGTCACTACTTGTCCATTTTGATGTTTCAGAACTCTTTAGAATAAAGTTAAGCACATGAACAGCGTCACCCAAACTGCTTGGATAGCCACTCGTATTGAGTCCGCTGTAAGGCTGACTGTTTCCCCAGGTGAAGTCACAATCACTGATAATCCACTCTCCGTGTACGGCTTCTAGAGCAGCTTGAACAGATGAGGCAGTAGAGAGTTCGGCAGATATCTTAGCATTGTCGGTAAGTTTGGAGAATTGGGGAATGGCCACCGCGGAGAGAACTCCGATGATGACGATAACAAAGATAAGCTCTACGAGAGTAAAGGCTTGTTTCATTTTAGAATGAAAGAACAACTGCTCCAGTTGTATGCCCTGCAGCATCGTCTGTGAACCCTATTGCTTTACCACATTTTATGTCTGATTGAGTATCATTGAATTGAGAACAATCGATTGTATATGTTATTGTTCTTCCAGTAGCACTAAAAACAATAGTGGCTAAGTCAACGGTAGGCGTAACTGGATCACTGTATGTGTATGTTCCATCCGTAGTTGTAGTATCCCAACCTTTTCCTGAAATATTCACTAAGTTTGTTAAGTTGGCATCAGTTAAGGCCTCATCTTCTAAATCCATTAAATTAACTGCAGCACTAACTGCCGAAGAAGCTCCGTCAATAGTTGTCTTAACAACATTGTTTGCCTCAGCACTCTGTTTAAGATTAGTAAACTGAGGGATAGCAGCGGCTGCCAAAATACCGATAATAACGATAACAAAGATTAGCTCGACTAGTGTAAAACCTTTTCTCATAATGTAACCCCTTGATATGTTTTAATTATATTGACTATACCATCGGATATATAAAAAAAAACTTTAGAGAGCTTTAACTTTTCTTCAAGCTGAAATATATGTTAGAATTCTAATAAAAGGTAACAAAATAATGCCGCTTAAAAAGAAAATCTTAATAACTTTAATGTTTATTTCTTCGTGCTACTTTCTCTACATGGGTTTTTCTCTTCTTTTTCATGAAACAAAATAAGTCTCTTAATCTTTTGAAGAGCGTTGATAAGCAGTCATCATCGCCTTGTTCAGCTGCTTTTGTGAGAGCTTTAGTTTATAAAGTATAATTGATATCTCGTCAAAGTCATTTCTTTCAATTGAAATGCACAGATTAAGCAGATCTCCCAAGATTCCCTCTTTTGAGATCAGTGCCTTGGAAATAGACTGATCTAAGTCCATCTGCATAAAAAGTTTTTCAAAACTGCTTTGAAAGATAGCCTCCGCCAGAGATAAGATACCGACAAGATAGGCTGAGATACTTAAGCTTGGCTCACTTCTGTCAGAAATAGTATGCGCCAACTCTTCCATAAGCGTAGCCCTTGATTTTGCGATTTTCCCCAGAGGCGATGATATATTATCATTATATTCATCATTAGCTTGGGCATATATCATCAACTCTACCCAGGAGCTGAGTCTTTGCCGGCCTAAGAGAACAAGTGCCTGATCAATAGAAGAGATGTTCTGATTTTTCTCTTCATTATGAAGATGGATAAATTTAAGAAGATTGATACTGAGATAAGGTGAATTATTAAAAATAGAAGTGATCTCCTCGAAAGAGGCTTCTCTTTTAATAAGATAGATAAGATTAAAAAGGGTTTGACTGTCAGGGTCTATCATCTCTTTTATATAGATCTGAGGCTTAGAAAAATAGTAACCTTGAAAAAAACTAAACCCGGCTTCTTTGGCCCATTCAAACTCCTCTGTATCTTCTACTTTTTCAGCTATACATAATGCGTCCAGAGCCTTCAGCTCTTCAAGCATAAGGAGGATCTTTTTTTGTGTGTCTTTTTTAATATCAATCTTTATATAAGAGACAAAGGGCAGTACGGCTTTGAAGTGAAGGAGAAAATCAGTGTCTGAGCAATAATGATTAAGCGCAAACCGGTAACCTTTTTTATGAAGCTCTTGTATGCGCTCAATAAGTTCCGAGGAGATATGAGACTCTTCCAAGATCTCCAGTACAAAATGATTTTCGCTGATAGAGTAGATCAGATCATCAAATATGGCCTTATCATCAACCTTGACAAAGGCAGGCTTATATTCTGTAAGGCTCTGCAGACCTATGTAGTTTAGGGCGTTTACAAGAACTCTTGCGGTAGCTTTAACATTATCATCCACAAGGGTATGGATTGAATCAGTTGAGCGGTGTAGGAGTTCATAAGCAAATATTTTCCCTTCTCTGCTCATGATCGGCATACGTCCAAGGTAGATTGAAAGTTCCATTACAAACCTTTATAGCTAAATCATAGGAAAGTTATGATTAAAGTAGATTTAAGTTTTTAAATTAATCCCGTAGGCAAACTGCATAGTAACGCAATGAAGGCTTCCGTGCTGACGAATAAGGGTAGAGCAATCTATAGGAATTATTGTACGCTGTGCAAAAATATCTGACAATACCTTTAAGGCCTGTGCATCATGTGAATCTTGATATATAGGAACAAGGACAGCCTCATTTAAGATCAAGAAGTTCGCATAGGTGGCAGGAAGACGCTCCTCCTCATCATATATAGCAGAGGTAAAAGGCAGAGAAACAAGTTTAAAAGCTTTCCCGTCTTGGTCTGTAAATCCCTTGAGTTCATCTTCCATAGCCAGAAGCTCTTTGTAATGCTCATCATCCTTGTCTTCGCACTTTAGATAGACAATGGTCTCTTCATCAACAAAACGCGCCAGAGTGTCTATATGCGAGTCTGTATCGTCTCCGCTGAGATAGCCGTGGTTCAAGCAGAGTATATTACTCACTCCGAATGACTCTTTTAGTATTTTCAGATGTTCTTCTTTATTGAGGGAAGTATTACGGTTAGGATTAAAGACGCACTCCGAGGTGATTAAGAGAGTGCCTTTCCCATTACTCTCTATGGCACCGCCTTCAAGAATAAAGTCTATTTTTTTCATAGGAGCATCATAAACACTGCCAAGCTTTTGACTCATCTTATTGTCTAAACCAGAGTCGAATTTTCCGCCCCAGGCGGTAAAATCAAAGTTTAAAAGAAGAGGCTTCCCATCTTCATAAACACAGATGGCAGATGAGTCTCTTGCCCAAGTGTCATCTGTCGGTACTTCTATAAAATAAATATTCTCATTCAGATCAAATTTTGATTTAACATATCTCAAATCATTGCAGACAACAAGACACTCTTGATACTTAGAGATAGCATTAATAATCTCTATAAAATTTTTCTCAGCATCTTCCAAGTACTCAGCCCAATCACTATCTTTGTGAGGGAAGACAACTTGGATAAAAGATTGTTTTTCAAACTCTGCAGGCAAACGTCTCATTATTAGACTTCTTTCATAACTTCTTTCTTGGTATAATTGCGCCATGGCACATATTGAACTCAATAAATCAGCATTTTTTAATAATCTTGACATTATCGCGCAAAAAACCGCAGATAAAGATAAAATTGCCATAGTCCTTAAGGATAACGCTTACGGACACGGCCTTCTTGAAGTCGCATCAATGGCAAAAGAGTATGGTCTGAGAAAGGCAGTAGTACGAGATGAGAAAGAAGCACAGCAGATAAAAGATCTTTTTGACTATATCCTTATCTTAGCTCCATCTTTTCCTCTCTCTGCTAGTAAAAACTTTGTTTATACGATTAACAGCATAGAAGATATTGCTAAGTTTCCTGTCTCAAGTGCAGTGGAGTTGAAAATAGATACGGGTATGCATAGAAACGGTATCTGTATGGATGAACTTGATGATGCCCTGCAACAGATAGAATCACAAGGTCTAGATTTGAGAGCTCTCTTTACACATCACAGAAGCGCAGACACTATGAGTGCAGAGTGGTTTTGGCAGAAGAAAAATTTTCAAGCCCTGAAGAAAGATATCCCTGATCTTCGTTTCCACTCCTGTAATTCAGCCGCAATCTTTAGAGAAAAATCCTTTGATGAAGATATGGTTCGCATCGGAATAGCGGCATATGGATGTCTGCAGATGGACAGAGGCTTTGAAGAGACGGGCTTAAGACCTGTTCTTTCTCTTTTTGCGGACAAGATCTCTTCTCGTATTCTTAAAAAAGGTGAGAGACTCGGTTATAACGCCACCTTTGAAGCCATAGAAGATATAAGAGTCTCTAATTATGATATCGGATATGCGGATGGTCTTTCGCGCTTTCTTTCGAACTCTTATCAAACGCCTGAGGGATATGAACTTTTAGGTCGTGTTTCTATGGACAATAGCAGCTATAAGACAGATAAGAAGAGCCTTCTGATCTTTGATGATGCAAACGAGATAGCTGTCTTTTGTGGGACTATAGGATATGAGGTCTTGACCTCTCTTTCGCCAAGACTAGAACGTCGTATTTTAGAGTAGGCGTCTCGCCTGAGTGTAGTTCTTTTTCCAATAACCGCTGTATAAATTCGAGATAATAACTCCCTTGCTCGAAGAAGCATGCACGAACCTTCCTTTTTCAAGATAAATCCCTACATGACGAACATTCCAGCCTGTCTTGAAGAAAACCAAGTCACCGGCATGAAGCTGGTTGAGGTAAACACGTTTTCCCTTTTTGACCTGATCCTTAGTCGAGCGGGGAAGATTTATTTTAAAAATCGACTTATAGGTCTGATGCACAAAACCGGAACAATCAACTCCCTCTAGGGATAGTCCGCCGTATTGATAAGAAGTACCTTTCCACTTATTGTACTGGGAATAAAGTCTTTTTAGCCGAAAAGAAGTTTGCGTAGATGTAGATGGGTCTTGTGCAGAAGCTGCAGGGGATTTTGAAGGACTGTGCTTTTGTTGAGGTGAGTGTTTTATTGGTTCTAGCCGACGGGAACAGCCGCTTAGTAATAAGAAAATGATCAGGCTGTAAAAAATATATTTCATAATTCTGGTAAAAAACATAAGGCTAGACTATCTTGATGATGGCCTCAGCAAAGATAACCCCGTCTATACCCTCATTTGCAAAGGTCTCTATACTATCCTCATCTTCTATATGCACAAGTATCTTGGCATCAAAAAGATAGGTGTCGGCAGCACGCTGAACACTCTTTGCAATATCACGCTTGA